>JAICPI010000101.1 GCA_025929895.1 Thermoleophilia bacterium | reverse complement strand
TCGCCATGTGGATGACGTGGAAGTGCTCGCTCCTGCGGCTCCCCTACGGCGGGGCGAAGGGCGGCGTCCGCTGCAACCCGCGCGCGCTCAGCCCCGCCGAGCTCCAGCGGCTGACGAGGCGCTACACGATCGAGCTCCAGAACTTCATCGGGCCCCAGGAGGACATCCCCGCGCCGGACATGGCGACGAACGCCCAGACGATGGCCTGGATGATGGACACGTACTCGATGCAGCTCGGCTACGCGGTCCCGGAGATCGTGACGGGGAAGCCGATCCCGCTCGGCGGCTCGGTTTTCCGCCGCGAGGCGACCGGCGCGGGCGTCGTGATGGTGATCGAGCGGGCGTGCGCGCGCCTCGGCTGGGACCTCGCCGCGCAGCGCTGCGTCGTCCAGGGGTTCGGCAACGTCGGCGGCGTCGCCGCGCAGGAGCTCGCCGACAAGGGCGCCACGGTGCTCGCGGTCGCCGACATCTCGGGGGGCGTCTACGCGCCGGGCGGCATCGACGTCGCGCACGCACACCGTTGGGTAGCCGACCACGGGACGCTCGCCGACTACCCCGACTGCGAGCGGCTGACGAACGCGGAGCTGCTCGAGCTGCCGTGCGACGTGCTCGTGCTCGCGGCGCTCGAGGACCAGCTCACCGGCGAGAACGCCGCCCGCGTCGACGCGAAGCTGATCGCCGAGGGGGCGAACGGGCCGACCGACAACGACGCCGACGCGATCTTCGCCGAGCGCGGCATCCCCGTGCTGCCGGATGTGCTGACGAACGCCGGCGGCGTCACCGTCTCGTACTTCGAGTGGGTGCAGGACCTCGGGCGGCTCTTCTGGACGCGCGACGAGATCCGCGCGCGGCTCGCGGAGAAGCTCGGCGACGCGTTCGACCGGGTCTGGGACCTCTCGGAGCAGCGCGACCTGACGCTCCGGAACGCCGCGCTGATCGCGGGCATTCGCGAGGTCGCGGCCGCGCTCGAGGCGCGGGGGATTTACCCGTGAGCCGCGTGCGCGACGCGATGATCGCCGACCCGCCGGCACTCGAGGCGTCGGCGAGCGCGCAGGAGGCGGGCGAGCTGTTCGACCGGCCCGAGGTGCGCGCGGTGCTCGTCTGCGAGGACGGCCGGTTGAGCGGGGTCGTCACGCGGAAGACGCTGGTGCGCGAGGTGGTCGCGCGCGGCCGGGACCCGCGCTCGACGTCGCTGCGCGAGATCGCGGAGGACCCGATGTTCACGATCGCCGCCGACGCGGCGCTCGAGGACGCCTTCCGCGAGCTCGAGGAGCGCGACTTCGAGCGGGTGCCCGTCGTCGAGGACGGGCGGCTCGTCGGCGTGCTCTCGCGCGCGGTCGTCCAGCGCCGCCTCGCCGAAGACGAGCCTCCGCCCGACGATCAGCAGCAGGTGTAGGCGCCCGGCGGGGCGTCGCCCTCGACCGGTTCCGGGAGCTCTGCGGCGGCGAGGGCCGCGCCGTCGAGGATGTCGCGCTCGCTGACGGTGAGCGCTTCGAGGCCGTAGGCCTTCAGCACCTCGTGGACGACCACCGCGCCGCCCACGATCACCGGCGCGCGCTCGGGCTCGAGCGCGGGGATCTTCCGTCGGACCGCGAGCGGGACCTCGGCGAGGCGCGCTAGCTGCGCGTCGACCCCCGCACGCGTGAGGCGGTGGCCGTTCACGCGCTCGCGGTCGTACTCGTCGAGCCCGAGCTCGAGCGCGGCCAGGGTCGTGACGGTGCCTGCGACGCCGACCGCGTCGACGACGTCGAGCGCGGGGAGTGCTTGGCGCACGTGCTCCGCGCACGCGTCGAGCTCGTCCTCGGCCGGGGGATCGGCCTGCAGGAACCGTTCCGTCAGGCGCACGGCGCCGACGTCGACGCTCTCGTGGCGGTCGCCGACGACGAGCTCGGTCGAGCCCCCGCCGACATCGACGACGAGCGTGCCGGCGTCGACGTCGCCGACACCGCGCACGAGCATCCGCGCCTCCTCGTCGCCGCTGAGCAGCTGCGTCGCGAACCCGTACGACCACTCGACCTCGCCGAGGAACGCCTCGCCGTTCTCGGCGTCGCGGACCGCGCTCGTCGCGATCAGGAGCGCGCGCTCCGCCCCGAGCCGCTCCGCCTCGCGCCGGTAGTCCGTGAGGACGTTGCGGACACGGGCGATCGGGAGCGGGAGCAGCCGGCGGCGCGAGTCGACGCCCTCGCCGAGGCGCGTGATCGCCGTGCGCCGCAAGACCTCCTCGAGCCGGCCGTCGACGACGTCGGCGATCAGCAGGCGCGTCGTGTTCGTGCCCTGGTCGATCGCTGCGACTCTCATTACTTCTTGGGGTAGACCGCCAGCAGCCCGGCCCACTGGCCCCGGACGCGGCCGAGCGCCGCCGTCAGCACCGAGAGCCGCTCGCGCGAGGCCTGCATCCGCGCGACCGCGGTGCTCAGCCGCTCGGTGTCCGGCGGCTCGAACGCGGAGAGCCGCTCGAGCGAGTCGGCGAAGCTCGCCAGCTCGGCGCCGAGCGCGCGCGAGAGCCCGCGCAGCGCGCGCCAGAGCGCGACCGTCCGGACGGCGACGAAGACGATCGAGCCCACGACCGCGGCGAACCCAACCAGCAGGGCTAGTGCGACGAGCGACAAGGCGGTGCTATCATGCCGCTCGCGACGCGGGGTGGAGCAGTCAGGTAGCTCGCCGGGCTCATAACCCGGAGGTCGCAGGTTCAAATCCTGCCCCCGCTATGTCGGTCCAAGAGGGGGCACCGTAGGTGCCCCCTCTTTCGATCTCCCCCTCCGACCTTCGCGACCGTTGTGGTTCGGCGGTTTGGATCAGCTCGACGTAGCGTTGCTGCCAGTTTCGGCTGTGGTCGAGCGCGGCTTGTAGTGGGCGTGGTCGAGCGGGATCTGGGGTGGTTCGAGGCCGGCGTGGGCGCGGGTGCTGGCCCAGCGCCACTCGAGCGGGTCGTCGACGAGTCCTGCTTCGACCGGGTTGCGGGCGATGTAGCGGTGGACGCCGAGCAAGTCGGCGTCGTCCTTGATCCGGCGGGCGAGGCAGTGGGCGCGGAAGAGATGCGCGCTTCGCTCGTGGCGGCGGTTGTGCTGGCGTGAGTACTCGGTGTGCAGCCGCTGGAGCGCTTCCGAGAGCCGCGGGTCCGCGATGTTGACAAGCGCGTGGTAGTGGTCACCGAGCAGGGCGTAGGCGAGCACGGCGATGTCGCGCTGCCAGAACGTGGCGCTGAGTCGGTCCAGGAAGTCCACGCGGTCGTCGTCGCAGAGATAGAGGTAGCGCCGGTCGCTGCCGCGGGCGGCCAGGTGGTAGAGGCCGGGGCAGAATTGTCGCGGCTGGCGGGGCACGCGTCGAGCGTAGGCGAGCACGGTGGCGGCTCGCGCGGCTACGCAGTCGATTCAGACTTGCAACACTCTCGCCTTGACCTTTGCGCTCGGCTTACTCCGGTGTCGGACACCGAAGATCACGCGTGCGGAGATGATCAGGGCGGGGCTTTAGAGTCTGGGAGTGGCGCGTGTCCTGGTCTTGGGCGGAACGAGGTTTCTCGGTCCGCCGGTGGTGCGGTGGTTGCTCGAGGCGGGCCACGACGTAACGCTCTTTCACCGAGGAGGCGCCGAACCGGAAGCTGCAGCGGGTGCCGCTCACATCCACGGCGACTTCGGTGCCATCACTGACTTTCTCCCGAGGCTTAGGCGGCTTCGCCCGGGCGTCGTTCTCGACGTTGTTCCGTACATCGACAAGGCTGGCCATGGCGTCAGCCATTTCGTCGGCGTTGCGGAACGTGCCGTGGTGGTCACTAGCCTTGATGTCTATCGAGCATTCGCCGTCGCGTGGGGACGTGAGGGCGTTGGCGTTGAAGCCACACCGCTAACAGAGGAGTCGCCGCTTAGATCGGGCCGTTCGCCGGACCTAACCTCGGACATCGACTTTGACAATCTTGAGGTCGAGAGGGGACTTCGTGGCAGGGCTGAGCTGCCCGTTACGGTGTTGCGTTTGCCGATGATCTATGGGCCGGGTGATCCGATGCACCGCCTCTTTCACTACATCAGGCGAATGGATGATGGGCGGCCCGCGATCATCCTCGACGAGGCTCGGGCGTCGCGTCGGTGGAGCAGGGGCTACGTTGAAAATGTCGCTGCGGCCGTAGGCCTCGCGGTTGTTGACCCACGATCGAGCGGGCGGATATTCAACGTCGCGGCCCCTGAGACGCCTACCGAGGCGGCGTGGGTTAGGCAGATCGGTGAGGCGGCCGGCTGGTATGGCGACGTCGTGACGGCTCCGTCGGAGTCACTACCGCCTGATCTGCGAAGCCCCTTGAAAGTGCCGCAGGATCTAGTGGTCAGCTCAGAGCGCCTCCGCCTGGAACTCGACTACTCGGAACCCGTGACAGCCGCGGAAGCGCTCCGGCGAACGATTGTGTGGGAACGCAAGAATCCACCGCCAACCCAACCACCGGACTACGTAGCGGAAGACGCTGTCCTGATCAGGGCAACTTCACGTCAGGGCGCATAACCCGGAGGTCGCAGGCGCCATCCGTCCCCACTATCGGGAGGGCGAGGCGCCATTCGCAATGCCACCCGAAGTCGCGGCCGTCGTAGTGGCAGATTGGTATGCGCATTCATCGCGTCGAAGGCTCGCGAATCTCGAGGACGCAAGCAGTCGAGCGGGGCCTGTAGCGTTCTCACAGAGCGAGTCGGGCCTGCGTACGCGCTAGACGCGGAGGGCGCTACCTATCGGAGCGCCGACTTCGGTATCGAGACGGCGTTGGGGACGTTGTTCAAGCCCAGATCAGCAGCGGAACGAGATCGAGCGCGGATATCGCCTCGGCGCGAGCTTTGAGCTCGCCGTACGCGAGTCGCTCGAACGCTTCCTCGTCGACGGCGTCATGGACCTCGCCACGTCTCTGCTGGAGGCGGCGCTCGTGGAGCGCCGCTGGGTTCATCAGGAGCAGCGTGCGAACAAGGACGACCGGAACCGCGCCGAACGCGAGCGCAGACAGGCAGACGGCCCAGGTGACGGCCCAGCCACCGGGCGCACCCTCGCGGATGTGCGGGGGTTGAGGTACGGGCGCTAGACCGTCGCCGAACTAGCCGATGACGATTTCGATGATTGCCAGTGTGGCGGCGGCGAGCAGGGCCGAGTATCCGATCAAGCGTGACATGGGTTCTCCCTCGGTGGATCATTCGGTCCGACCGGGATACGTGGCCAGCACGCGGGCCGGGGCTGCGCATGCTGTTGGACCAGGAACCCAGTCGACAGCGACGATCGCGTTGGTGATGAAGCACGTCCTCATCGAAGAGCGTCTCCCTTCCTCCGATGACGCTGTCACAAGAGCACAGTGCCGGCACGAGGCCGGGGGCGAGCATGTGCTCTTTGGTATGCGCGTCGCACCTGGGTGAGTTGACGTTCCCATCCGCAAGCCAGAGCGCTGGCGCAGCCCGGAGCGTGATGGCGCTCGCCTTCGAGGACTTCCACCTGGGCGGCCGCGTCGCCGCTACGGTTCGGTTGGCGCTCGATCCAGAGTCGCCCTCAGCCCATCACCGCAACTGCACGACGGGAGTGTCTCCTGAGCACGAAAGGAAGCAAGATGGCTGACGGTGTCCAGGTGGAGAAAGCGCCGGCTCGACGCGAGCGAGAACGATGCACTGATCGGGATGGCGCGGATGGGCGCGGATGCGTTCGGTTACGAGGCAGATCTGCGGAT
>JAICPI010000093.1 GCA_025929895.1 Thermoleophilia bacterium | reverse complement strand
CGCTGCGCGCACGTTCGCCCGCGCGGCCGAGTTGTTCGCCCGGTCGCGGAAGCTGAGGTACGACGGCACGGCGATCGCGAGCAGGATGCCGAGGATGATGATGACGACGAGGAGCTCGATGAGCGTGAAACCACGCTCGTCCCGAGTCAGCCGCCCCTTGAGTGCCTCCATGATTCCGTGTCCTCCCTGCGTTTGAGTACGCACTGCTTCGGCCTCGCGGGCAACCGGCAGTAGCCCCGAACGGGGGAGCTCGCGTCCCTCGCCGCGGGCGACGGACGGTTATTCAAGGAAGCCCGAAGCAGTGCCGATAGCTCGGTCGAGGGACTGGATGCGGACCTATTCGATCGACGACCTGCTGGAGCAGATGGTGGCGCGCGGCGCTTCCGACCTGCACCTGACCGTCGGCTCCAAGCCGGCGATCCGAGTCAACGGCCGGATCGAGCGCCTCGAGGAGATCGAGGTGCTCGCGCCCGAGGACACGCAGCAGCTGCTGTACCAGATCCTCTCGAGCGAGCAGCAGAAGAACTTCGAGATCAAGCGCCAGCTCGACTTCGCCCACGGCGTGCCGGGCCTCGCGCGCTTCCGCGTCAACGTCTACTTCCAGCGCGGCTCGCTCGGCGGTGCGTTCCGCCTGATCCCCGAGGCGATCAAGACGCTCGAGGAGCTCGGGCTGCCCTCCTCGCTGCACCAGCTCGCGGAGAAGCCGCGCGGCCTCGTGCTCGTCACGGGCCCCACGGGCTCGGGCAAGTCGACGACGCTCGCGTCGCTCATCGACGAGGTCAACCGCACCCGCAGCGACCACATCCTCACGATCGAGGACCCCGTCGAGTTCGTGCACCGCCACAAGAAGTGCATCGTCAACCAGCGCGAGATCGGCTTCGACGCGCCGAGCTTCGCCGAGGGTCTCCGCGCCGCGCTCCGCCAGGACCCCGACGTCATCCTCGTCGGCGAGATGCGCGACCTCGAGACCATCGCGACCGCGCTGACCGCCGCGGAGACCGGCCACCTGGTGCTCGGCACGCTGCACACGCAGAGCGCCTCGAGCACGGTCGACCGCATCATCGACGTCTTCCCGCCCTCGCAGCAGGAGCAGGTGCGCATCCAGATCGCGGGCGCGCTCCAGGGCATCGTCACGCAGGCGCTGCTGCCGACGGCCGACGGCACGACCCGCGTGGCCGCTCTCGAGATCCTCCTGCCGGACGATGCGACGCGGAACCTCATCCGCCAGGGCAAGGTCGAGCAGATCTACACGATCATGCAGACCGGCACGCAGCGCGGCATGCAGACGATGGAGCAGTCCCTCACGGAGCTCACGCTGCGCGGCGTCGTCGGCCTCGAGACCGCGCTCGCCCGCTCGAGCCGCCCCGACCAGCTGCTCGGCCTGCTCGAGCGCGCCGGCTTCGACACGAGCGCGGCGTATGCCGAGCCCGAGATCGACCGCACCCAGCCGCTCGGTGTCGGGCTGCGCGTGGCGGAGGCCTAGCCGTGCCGGACCGCAAGCCGCCCGAGGACGTGCAGCCCGAGGAGACGGTCGCGCTCCCCCCGAAGGAATCCCTCGAGTCCGACGCCGCCGCGGCGATCGAGCTGCTCCAGGCCTACGTGCCGTCGGCGCCCGCAGCCGCGCCCGAGCCCGAGCCCGTCCCGCCCGCCGACGCGGTCCCGGCGCCCGTCGTCGTGCACCCGCCGGTCTCCTCCGCACAGCTCCCGCCGCTCCCCGACGAGGAGCCCGCCCCGAAGCGCAAGCCCGTGCAGAAGAACAAGGAGAAGGGCGAGAGCGTTCCCTTCTACAGGCGGGAGATCTCGTTCAGCCGCAAGCAGAAGCAGCCCGCCGCCGAGCAGCCCGAGCAGCCCGAGCAGCCGAAACAGCCGAAGCCGGAGAAGCCGAAGCGCGAGCGGAAGCCGCGCAAGCAGGCGAAGCCCGCCGCGCAGGCGCCGCGCCGCTCCCGCGGGGGCAAGCGGCTCGTCGGCCTGAAGATCGGCGCGTCGCAGCTCGCGGCCGCCACCGTCTCGAACAACGGCCACGCCGAGGTGCTCCAGGTCGCCCGCGAAGACCTGGCGCCCGGCGTCGTCTCGGCGGGGGAGCTCCGCGACCCCGACCGGCTCGCCGAGTCGCTGAAGGAGTTCTTCGCGGCGAACAAGCTGCCGAAGCGCGGCGTCCGGCTCGGGATCGCGACGAACCGGATCGGCGTCCGCACGCTCGAGATCACCGGCATCGACGATCCCAAGCAGCTCGCGAACGCGATCCGCTACCGAGCCCAGGAGGCGCTGCCGATCCCGATCGACGAGGCGGTGCTCGACTACCAGGTCATCAGCGAGACGAAGAACGACGAGGGCGAGACGACGCGCAGGATCCTGCTCGTGCTCGCGTACCGCGACCTGATCGACCGGTACGTGGACGCCTGCCGGAAGGCCGGGCTCCAGCTCGTCGGGATCGACCTCGAGGCGTTCGCGCTCCTGCGCGCGCTCGCGGCTCCCCCGGAGCAGGACACGCAGGCCAAGGCCGCGCTCGTCGCGGTCGCGGTCGGCCACGAGCGCACGACGCTCGCGGTCTCCGACGGGCGCGTGTGCGAGTTCACCCGCGTGCTCGACTGGGGCGGCCAGGCGCTCAACGTCGCGCTCGCGCGCGTCCTCGACCTGTCCCCGTCCGAGGTCGACGGGCTGAAGCGCGAGCTGTCGCTCGAGGGCGGCGCCCGCCCCGAGCGGATGACCGAGGACCAGGCGCAGAAGGCGCGGGACGCGCTGCGCAGGCAGGTGCAGTCGTTCGCCCGCGAGCTCGTCTCCTCGCTCCAGTTCTACCAGGGTCAGCCCGGCTCGCTCAGCATCGGCGAGATCGTCGTCACCGGCGGCACCGCGCACCTCGACGGCTTCGCCGAGGAGCTCCAGCGCACGATCGGCGTGCGCGTGCGCGTCGGCGACCCGCTCGTGCGGGTCAAGCTCGCGAAGAAGCTCCGCGAGCCCGAGCAGCTCGGCTCGCTGGCGGTCGCGATCGGCCTGGGGATCGAGGACTGAGCAGTGAGAGCCGTCAACCTCCTCCCGAAGGACGACAACCGCCGCTCTCAGAAGCCGCAGAACCTGCCGACCGTGATCTCGACCGCGGTCGTCGTCGCGGTGATCGGCCTGGTCGGGTTGATGTACTTCTCCTCGAAGAGCACCGCGGCCGCGGCCGACCTCGAGCTCCAGGACGCGAAGGCCGAGCTCGCGCTCCTGCCGACGCCAGCCGAGATCGCGGCCAAGACCGCTCCCCAGCGCCAGCTCGCGACCGAGCGCGACGCGCGCGTGAGCGCGCTCTCGGCGGCGCTGACGCACCGCATCGCGTGGGACCGCGTGCTGCGCCAGATCTCGCTCGTCCTGCCGGAGGACGTCTGGCTGAACACGTTCCTCGCGACGTCGCCGGTGCCCGCCGGCAGCACGGCGCCCGCGGCCTCCGCTCCCGGCGCGCCGCCCTCGCTCGTGACGATCGAGGGCTACACGTACTCGCACGACGCGGTCGCGCGCCTGCTGACGCGGCTCTCGGTCATCCCCGACCTGAAGAACGTCTGGCTCCAGAAGAGCCTGCGCACGGAGCTCGGTGGCCGCCCGATCGTCACCTTCACGATCCTGTCCGACGTTCGGCCCGGGGCGAAGCCGTCGTGATCGTCGTCAAGCGCAAGAAGCTCTCTCCGGCGGCGACCGCGAGCATCGGCATCGGCGTCACGCTCGTGATCGCCGCCGTCGGCTGGTTCCTGCTCATCTCGCCGCAGCGCTCGCGCGCGGGCGAGCTCGACGAGGAGATCGCGGCGGTCGAGACGCAGATCGCGCAGGCTCGGCTGGCCGCGCAGCAGGCCGAGAACGCGCAGCCGGTCCGCACCGCCGACCTGTTTCGCCTCACGAAGGCGATGCCGTCCGACAACGACATCGCGGGCGTCCTGCTCGAGCTGAGCAGGACCGCCGGCGAGACGGGCATCGTCTTCGAGCAGATCATCCCGGGGCCGACGGTCGCGGCCGGCACGTTCCGCGCGCAGCCGATCGAACTCGTCTTCACCGGCAACTTCTACTCCCTCTCCGACTTCCTCTACCGGCTGCGGAACCTCGTCTCGGTGCAGCAGGGCGAGCTGCTCGCGAACGGGCGGCTCTTCTCGGTGGACAAGCTCCAGTTCGTCGAGGCCGACACGAAGTTCCCGAACATCCGGGCGCTGCTGACGGTGAGCGCGCTCCTGTACGGGACCGGCGGCGAGCCGCCGCCCGCGCCCGCACCGACGACGACGACGACCGACACGACGCAGACCGGCACGACGGCGGAGCCCGCGGAGGAACCGGCGGCGCCCGTCGATGCCCCGAGCGCGGCGGGAGCGCCCTGATGGCCAAGAAGGTCGACCTCAAGGCGAAGGCGAAGCGGCAGAAGATCTTCGCCGGCGTCGGCGCGGTGATCCTGCTCGGCGTGCTCGCGATCCAGGTTCCGCGCACGATGAAGATGCTGAACGCGGAGGCGCCCGCGCCGCCCACAGCCTCGGCGACCCCGACGACCGGCGATCCGAGCGTGCTCCCGACGCCGGGCTCGGTCGGCGGCGCGCCCACGACCCCCGCGACCGGCGGCGCCAGCGGCGGGACGCTGATCGACTCCGACGTCGCCCCTCCGCCCGAGACCGGCCAGCTCGTCTCGTTCGGGCGCTTCCAGAGCAAGGACCCGTTCAAGCAGCAGATCGACCTCGACGCCGCGGCCGACGGCGGCGGCGGCGGGGAGCAGCCGGCCGAGCCGGGAGCGCCGGCCAAGCCGGGCGGGATCACGCCCGGGAAGCCCGGAGGGCCTGCGGCGGTCGCCGGAACGGCCGTGATCTCCGTGAACGGGGTCGAGGAGACCGTCGCCGTCAAGGACGAGTTCCCGAAGGACGCGCCGGTCTTCCGGCTGGCGTCGATCGTCGGGGGGAAGGTCAAGATCGGGATCGCCGGCGGCGCGCTCGCTTCCGGATCGCCGACGCTGACCCTCGAACAGGGGACGCCGATCACGCTCGTGAACACGGCCGACGGCGTCCGCTACGAGCTCGAGCTCATCAGCATCTCCTAAGGCACGCCCGGCCGCGTGCCGATAGAGACCTCGTGCGTTCGCGTGCCTCCAGGGAGGACGGCTTCGGGCTGATCGAGCTGCTGATCTCGATGGTGGTCCTGAACGTCGGGATCCTCGCGCTGATCGCGGCGTTCCAGTCCGGCGCGTTCGCGCTCCAGCGCGCGGGCAAGCTCTCGTCGGCCGCCGCGATCGCGGACATCCAGATGGAGCGCTACCGGGCGCTGACCTACTCGGCGATCACGCTCGACACGGCGACGTTCGGCACGGACATGCTGAACTCCGTGTACGCCTCGGACGAGGCCTTCGACCAGGCGCAGGTCACGAGCACGTGCACGGGCGTCCCCGACGAGTGCCGGCCGATTCGCACGCTGACCGGCCCCGATGGCAAGCCCTACCGCATCGACACCTACATCGTCTCCGACAGCGTCGCGACCTCGCGGCCCTTCAAGCGCGTGACGATCGTCGTCCGCGACGGGCGCAACCTCTCCGGCGCCGCGCTGGCGCGGATCGAGTCCACGTTCGACGAATCCACGGGGTAGATGGCCACCTACTCCTATGCGGCGATCGACGCCCAGGGCCTCGAGGCCAGCGGCGAGATCAGCGCGCCGGACCCGAATGCGGCTCGCGAGCAGCTGCGCGTGCGCGGGCTGCTCGCGAACCTGCTCGAGGAGCGGCCGGCGAGCGGCGAGGACTCCGTCCGCACGGTCTTCAAGAAGATCAAGCCGAAGTCGCTCCAGATCTTCTCGCGGCAGTTCGCGACGATGATCGAGGCGGGCCTCAACGTCGTCAGCGCGCTCGTCATCCTCGAGGAGCAGACCGACGACAAGTACCTCGCCGAGGTGATCCGCGAGCTGCGCGGCGACGTCGAGGGCGGCCTGCTGCTCTCGCAGGCGCTCGGGCGGCACCCGAAGGTCTTCTCGCGGCTGTACGTCTCGATGGTCGAGGCCGGCGAGGCCGCGGGAATCCTCGACCAGGTGCTCGACCGCGTCGCGTTCCAGATCGAGAAGGACACGCAGATCAAGCGGCGCGTGAAGGGCGCGATGATCTACCCGACGATGGTGCTCGTGTTCGCGACCCTCGTCCTGATCGGGATGCTGATGTTCCTCGTCCCGATCTTCGTGAAGATCTTCAGCCAGCTCGGCGGCGAGCTCCCGACGCTGACGCAGTGGGTCGTGAACGCGTCGGACCTGATGCGCGACCGGTGGTTCATCATCATCCCGGGGATGATCGGCGTCGTCGTCGGCTTCCGTCGCTGGAAGAAGACGGAGAGCGGGCGCAAACTCTGGGACCGCTTCAAGCTCAAGGTGCCGATGAAGATCGGCCAGGTGGTGCTCAAGGTGACGATGGCGCGCTTCTCGCGCACGCTCTCCACGCTCGTCGCCGCGGGTGTCGACATCATCAAGGCGCTCGAGATCACGGGGCAGACCGCCGGGAACTGGGTGATCGAGGAGGCGCTCGACGAGGTGCGCGTGCGCGTGCACGAGGGCGTCCCGATCGCGCAGCCGCTGATCGAGAACGACGTGTTCCCGCCGATGGTCGCGCAGATGGTGAAGATCGGCGAGGAGACGGGAGAGCTCGAGAAGATGCTCGGGAAGATCGCCGACTTCTACGAGGACGAGGTCGACGCGTCGATCGCGTCGCTGACCGCGATCATCGAGCCGCTGATGATGATCCTCGTCGGCCTGATGGTCGGCGTGATCATCATCGCGATGTACATGCCGATGTTCAAGATGCTCACGCTGCTCCAGTAGCGCCGCTCCGCCGCGGGCCCTCCTGGTGTCTGACCCCGGTGTCACACACCGCTGTGGAAAAGCAGGCGAAACGGGGCCAGCCGCATGCACGTTGCGATTTTTTCGGCGCCTCGTCTTGAGCCCCGGT
>JAICPI010000047.1 GCA_025929895.1 Thermoleophilia bacterium | reverse complement strand
TGCCGATCGAGTCGACCACCTGGTCGACCGCGCGCTCGATGCCGCGCCGGAGCGCGATCGGGTTGGCGCCGGCCGTCACGTTCTTCAGGCCCTGGCGGACGATCGTCTGCGCCAGCACCGTGGCCGTCGTCGTGCCGTCACCGGCGACGTCGTTGGTCGCGGTCGCGACCTCGCGGACGAGCTGTGCG
Source organism: Thermoleophilia bacterium (assembly GCA_025929895.1). Lineage (GTDB taxonomy): Bacteria > Actinomycetota > Thermoleophilia > Gaiellales > Gaiellaceae > JACCTU01. The sequence goes on along the minus strand of JAICPI010000047.1, from coordinate 18,683 downwards.
CCCTGGTTCTCGAATACGTCCTCGACCTCGATCTCACGCGCGATGGTCACGCCGTCGTTCGTGATGGTCGGGGCGCCGAACTTCTTGTCGAGCACCACGTACCGACCCTTGGGGCCAAGGGTGACCTTGACCGCGTCGGCGAGGATGTTCACGCCGCGCTCGAGTGAGCGCCGGGCGTCCTCGCTGAACTTCAACTCCTTGTGAGCCATTCGATCCCTTCCTCTACGCGTTCGCCATCGCGCGATCGCCGACGACCTTCGCCAGGACGTCCGACTCGCGCAGGATCAGGACCTCGTCGGTGCCGAGCTTGATCTCGGTCCCGCCGTACTTGGAGAAGATGACCTCGTCACCCTCTTCCAGGTCCATCTTGATGTACTCGCCGTCCTCGTCCCGCGGGCCCGGCCCGACCGCCAGCACGCGACCGCGCTGGGGCTTCTCCTTGGCCGTGTCCGGCAGCACGATCCCGCTCACCGTCGTCTCCTCCTCATCGAGGACCTCGACGATCAGGCGGTCACCGAGCGGCTGGAGATTCATATGGGTTCCTCCGTCTCTACCGACTTTGTGACACCTATCGGCACTCTTCCACCCCGAGTGCCAGGGCATCTTAGCGGGGATGTGGGGCCCTCTGCAAGCCAGGGTCGCACCCGTGTTACAAACGAGCGGTGAAGCGCGAGTTCTCGGCCGGCGGGGTGCTGGTGCGGACGATGGCCGGGCGGCCGTGGCTCGCCGCGATCCGCCCGGGGGGCAAGCCGGAGGGCGTCTGGGCGCTCCCGAAGGGCCTGATCTCGGCGGGCGAGAGCCCCGAGGCGACCGCCGTCCGCGAGATCGCGGAGGAGACCGGCCTCGAGGGGACCTCGGCGGGGAAGCTGGGGGACGTCCGCTACGTCTACAGCTTCCGCGGCGAGCGGATCTTCAAGGTCGTCAGCTTCTACCTCGTCCGCTACCGCCGGGGCCGGATCGGCGACATCCCACCGGCGTTCCGGGTCGAGGTGGCGGAGGCGCGCTGGCTCCCCCTGGAGAACGCACCCCGGCTCCTCGCCTACAAGGGCGAGCGGGAGATGGCGGCGAAGGCGCTCGCAGCGCTTTCGCATGTGACTTGACTCACTAATGCCACCGTGACACGATCGTCCCCAGGGTGTTGCGGCCACACCGTCGGACGTCGGTCGCGCTGGTGGCGTGGCTGGCAGCACTCGTCGTCGCAGCGCCGTCCTCGTCGACCCCTGACGCGGGCGCGCACGAGGCCATCGCCGTCGTCCCGGCCCGGAGCTGGCTCTACGGCGCCGACAGCGGCGCCGACGACGGTTCGAGCACGCTGCTGCGCATCGACCCTTCGACGGGGGCGGCCCGGAGGATCGGCGAGACCGGCGTCCGTGGCCTGACCGACGTCGCGATGACGCCCTCGGGCCGGCTGTACGCGATCGGCTTCACGCGCCTCTACGAGCTCGACGTCCGAACGGGCCGCGCGACGCAGATCGGGAACGGCCTGGGCCTCTCCGACGCGAACGCCCTCGTCGCGGACGCCGAGGGACGGCTGTTCGTCGCGACCGAGGGGGGTCTCTTCGGGACCGTCGACCCGGGAAGCGGCCGCTTCGCGTTCCTGGGCCCGTACGGCTCCAGGCTGCGGTCCTCGGGCGATCTCGTGTTCAGCCGCGACGGCGAGCTCTACGGCACCGGGTCGAACGCGTCTGGAGAAGTGCTGTTCACGGTCGACGCGCGCACCGGCGCGGCGTCCGTGCGGGGACGCCTGCCCGAACGCCAGGTGTACGGCCTCGCGTTCAGCCCCGACGGTGTGCTGATGGGGGCCGCCCGCGGCGAAGACCAGCAGCCCCTGCTCATCGCGATCAATCCCGCGAACGCCGCGGCGCGAACCGTCGGCCGGATGACGAGCAGGACCGGCATGTGGGGGATGTGGGGCATGACGAGCAGGACCGTTCTGGCGCCCGTCGTCGGCCCGCTCCGCGTGACCGGCCCTGCGAACGCGAGCTGCGCGAACTCGCAGGCGGTATGGACGTTCTGCCAGCATCGCACCGGCCTCCACGCGAGCCGACGGGGCGTCGGCGGCTCCGACGACACGTACGCCTGGGACGTCAACCTCGTCCGCAACGCCGATCGCGGCCGGCAGGTCTTCGCGGTCGCTCCCGGGCGCGTCGTCAGGTACGGGGACGTGCGCGGTCTGCCGAACCCGAGCGGTGGTGTGCTGGTCGAGCACTCGCCTCGCGGCGTGCCCTGCGCCGCCGCGGGCTCGGGTTGCTGGTGGAGCGGATACCTGCACCTGGCGAGCATCTCCGTGACCATCGGCCAGTCCGTCGACCGCGCGACCCCGATCGGCGTGGTCGGGAACGTGAGCCCACGGCCTGTCCCGCACCACCTGCACTTCGCCGTGTACGAAGGGGCGAACCGTCGGCAGGGGCTGGTCTCCGTCGACGCCGGGTTCTTCGTTCGTCGCTAGCATCCGACTCCGGTCGCGCCGCGCCCACCGCCCTTGAGAGACGCCGACGCCATGTACGCGCTCAACTTCTACTCGCCCATGGTCGCCGACCAGCTCCGCAGCCACCGCAAGACGGCCACCATCCGGCTCGGGGACAAGTCGGGGAAGTACAAGAAGGGGATGGTCGTCGCCGTCCTCTGCGGCGTCCGCTTCGGCCCGCGGGAGAAGGTCTTCGACGCGGTCGTCGACAAGGTCGACGTGAAGCCGCTCCGCGACCTCTCGCCCCGCGAGATCGAGCACGACAACCCCGAGATCCGACGCCCCGAGGACCTCGCCTCGTTCCTGTCGCAGCTCTACAACCGGCCGGTGACCGAGGAGGACACGGTCACGGTGATCCGCTTCTCGCAGATCGTCAGCCGCCCCGCCTGATCCGGAGCCCGAGCAGCTCGTCGGGCCGCAGCTCCTCGCCGCAGGCCTCGCACGCCGTCGCGAACGCGGAGGCGAAGCGCGCGCTGCAGGCAGGGCAGCGGGCACGGATCGGCCCGGCGCACTGTGGGCACTCGAGCGGCAGCTCATGCTCGCCCTCCTCGAAATAGCGCAGCGTGTGCCCGCAGGAGAGACAGAAGGCCGCCCAGTGCCCGAGGCCGTTCCGGCGCTCCTCGATCAGCCAGTCGGGCGGCTTACGAGCTCTCACGCCGTTCAGGCTAGTGGTTAGAGTCTGAGCCATGGCTGTCAGAGAGGCCGAGCCGGTCGCCTCGTTGAGCGAGGTCAAGGAGGCGGGCCTCGATCGCGAGGACCTGCTCGGCGTGTACCGGAACATGCTCGTCACGCGCGGCGTCGAGGAGCGCGGCCACATCCTCTACCGGCAGGGGAAGATCCCCGGGTCGTTCTACACCGGACGCGGCAACGAGGCGGCCGCGGTCGGCGTCGCGACGGCGATGGGGCCGGAGGACGTCGGCACGCCGCTCCACCGCGACATGGGCGTGCACATCACGCGCGGCGTCGAGCCGTGGCGGGTCTTCGCGCAGTACATGGGGCGCAGCGACGGGCCGACGAAGGGCAGGGACGGAAACGTCCACATGGCCGACGCGCGGCTCGGCATGATCGCGATGGTGAGCCACCTGCCGGCGATGCTCCCGGTCGCGGTCGGCTGCGCGCTCGCGTTCCGGATCAGAGAAGAGGCACGCGTGGCCGTGGGCTGGTTCGGCGAGGGTGCCTCCGCGCGCGGCGACGCGCACGAGTCGATGACGTTCGCCGGCACCCGCCGATTGCCGGTCGTCTTCATCTGCGACAACAACCAGTGGGCGTACTCGACGCCGACGCACCTCGAGTACGCGACGGAGCACGTCGCCGACCGCGCGTCCGCGTACGGCTTCGACGGCGTCGTCGTCGACGGCACCGACGTGCTGGCCGTCTACCGCGAGGCCAAGCGCGCGATCGAGAAGGCGCGCGGCGGGGGCGGTCCGACGCTGGTCGAGTGCCTGACCCTGCGGATGGAGGGCCACGCGGTCCACGACGACGCGTTCTACGTCCCGAAGCCGGTGTTCGAGGAGTGGGCGAAGCAGGACCCGATCGAGCGCTTCCGCGTGTGGCTCCAGGAGCACGCGAACATGACGACCGAGGAGGAAGAGGAGATCGGCGCGGGGGTCAAGAAGCTGCTGAACGACGCGCTCCAGCGCGCGGAGGAGTCGCCGCTGCCGGACGCGTCCGGTCTGCTCGAGGGCGTCTACGCCACGCCCGAGGACCTCGACACGCCGCACCACAAGTAATGGCCGAAAAGACGTATTTGCAGGCGATCTCGGACGGCCTCCGCCAGGAGATGCGCCGCGACAAGCGCGTCTACGTGATCGGCGAGGACGTCGGCGTCTACGGCGGCGCGTTCAAGGTCACGCTCGGCTTCCAGGAGGAGTTCGGCCCCTGGCGCGTGATCGACGCGCCCCTCGCCGAGACGGCGATCGTCGGCTCGTGCACCGGCGCGGCGATGATGGGCCTGCGCCCGGTCGCGGAGATGCAGTTCGCCGACTTCGTCTCGTGCGCATGGGATCACCTCGTCACGATCGCGGCCAAGCAGCGCTGGCGCGCGGGGACGCCGGTACCGATCGTCGTGCGTCTGCCCTCGGGCGGCGGCTTCTCCGGCGGGCCGTTCCACTCGCAGAACCCCGAGTCGTCGTTCGCGCACATCCCCGGGCTCAAGTGCGTCTGCCCGGCGACGCCCGAGGACGCGAAAGGGCTGCTCATCTCCGCGATCGAGGATCCGAACCCGGTGCTCTACTTCGAGCACAAGCACCTCTACCGGCGCATCAAGGGCGAGGTGCCGGACGAGCGCTACACGGTGCCGATCGGCAAGGCCCGCACGCACCGGGAGGGCGACGAGGTCACCGTCGTGACCTGGGGCGCCATGGTCTACACGGCGGAGGAGGCGGCGAAGCAGCTCGACGACGTGTCCGTGGAGATCATCGATCTCCGCACGATCCTCCCCTGGGACAAGCAGGCGGTGCTCGAGTCGGTGCGGAAGACGTCGAAGGTGCTCGTGCTCCACGAGGACACGCGCACGGGCGGCTTCGGCGCCGAGATCGCGGCGACGATCGCGGAGGAGGCGTTCGAGGATCTCGACGCGCCGCTGAAGCGGATCACGGCTCCCGACACGCCGGTCCCGTTCTCGCCGCCGCTCGAGAAGGCGTACATCCCGCAGGTCGAGGACGTCGTCAAGGGGATCGAGGAGCTAGCCTCGTACTGATGGCCGTCGCGGGCGCAACCGACGTCGTCATGCCCCAGATGGGCGTCTCCGTCTCGGAGGGCACGATCACGAAGTGGCTCAAGCAGGTCGGCGAGACGATCGCCGCCGACGAGAGCCTGCTCGAGATCTCGACGGACAAGGTCGACACCGAGGTGCCCTCTCCGGCGAGCGGCGTGATCGCCGAGATCCTCGTCCAGGAAGGGCAGACCGTCGAGGTCGGCACGAAGCTCGCCGTGATCGCGCCCGAGGGCTCGGAGGTCGCGGCTCCGCCGGCCGACGGCGGCGGTGACGTTCCCGAACCGGCCACGGCGCAGGCAGCCGCGGAGGCGAACGCGGCGAGCGACTCGGTCGCGACCACGCCCACGGCCGACACCGTCGAGGAGGCGAAGCCCGCACCGGAGGCCGCCTCCGAGACGACCGGCGACGCCGACGCGAGCGGGAACGGGAAGAGCTTCGTCTCGCCGGTCGTCGCGCGCATCGCCGCCGAGCACGGCGTCGATCCCGGGCAGGTCGCGGGCAGCGGGCGCAGCGGCCGCGTGACGAAGAAGGACATCCTCCAGTTCATCGAGCAGGGCAACCAGGCCCAGCAGGCACCGCCGGCCGCACCCGCGGCGCCGGCAGCGGCTCCCACCGCGCCGGCGAAGCCCGCGGCGCCCGCGCCGGCCCCCGTCACCGCACAGGTCGGTGAGGCGCTCGAGCCGATGACCGCGATGCGGCGCGGGATCGCCGAGCACATGCGCCGCTCGCTCGACACCTCCGCGCACGTGACGAGCGCGATCGAGGTCGACATGTCGAAGGTCGTCGCGATCCGCGGGAAGCTGAAGAAGGAGTACCAGGCGAGCTACGGCGTCAACCCGACGTACCTCGTCTTCATCGCACGCGCGGCGATCGAGACCCTCAGGGAGTACCCGTGGGTGAACGGCGAGATCCGCGGCGACCAGATCGTCACGCGGCCGTACGTGAACGTCGGCTTCGCGGTCGAGCTGGCCGAGGGCAAGGGGCTGATCGTCCCGGTGCTGAAGAACGCCGAGACGCTGAACCTGCTCGGGATCGCGAAGGGCGTGACCGACATCGCCCAGCGCGCCCGCGACAAGAAGCTGAACCCGGACGAGGTCCAGGGCGGCACGTTCACGATCACGAACCCGGGCGGGTACGGCACGTTCCACGGCACGCCGGTGATCAGCCAGCCGCAGGCGGCGATCCTCGGCACGTACGCCGTGGTCAAGCGGCCGTGGGTCGTCCAGGACGAGCTCGGCGAGGACGTGATCGCGATCCGGCCGATCATGAACCTGACGCTGACGTACGACCACCGCCTGGTCGACGGCGCGCTCGCGGGACGCTTCCTCAAGGCGCTGCGCGAGAAGCTCGAGAGCTGGGGCGAGACCGACTACTAGGGTCTAGCGCTCCCAGGCGCTAGCCGACGACCGTCAGCCACACCGCGCCCTCGCCGACCGCGATCCCGCGGGTCGAGCCGCCGATGGGGATCGTCGCGACCCGTCGGTTCGAAAACGGGTCGATCCGCACGACGACGCCGTCCGAGTGGTTCTCGACCCACACCGCGCCCTCGCCGACGGCGACACCTGCCGGGTCGGGGCCAGCGCCGATCGTGCGGACTCGCTCACCCGACTCCACTTCGAGGCGCCAGACCAGGTCGAGCGGAGTCGCGGCGGCCCAGAGGGCGCCCTCCCCGAGGGCGAGCGCATCCGGCTCGACCGTGCCCGACGTGGTCGGCACTCTGAGCCCGCCGACGGGGATCGTGGCGGTCACCGCGTTCGTCGCCGGGTCGATCCGCGCAACCCCGGTGACGAATCCGGGCAGTCGCCGGCGGACCTGGAGCCGATCGTTCTCGACGACCCAGACCGCGCGATCGTCTGCGACGATCGCGCCGCTCCAGTTGCCGCCTGCCGCGATCGTTGCGACCACGCGGCCGGTCGCGGGGTCGATCCGCGAGACCTCCTCCCCGTGCGCAAGCCAGACCCCATCGTCGCGCGCGGCGACCGCACTCGGGCCTCGGTCGTATCCCTCCGGGAGCGGGCCGATCGACTCAGGGACGACCATGCGGGCACGAACTCTGTTGTCGTTCGTGTCGATCTTCAGCAGGACGGCCTCTCCGGCGCCGGCCACCCAGACACTGCCGTCGGCGACGGCGAGCGAGCTCGGCTCCACGCCGACACCGATCGTCGCAACCACGCGACGGGCGCGCGGATCGATGCGGGAGACGGTCGCCTCTCCGACGTTCGCGACCCAGACGGCGCCCTCGCCGACGACGATCGGACCGGGGCTGCGCCCGACCGGCACGTCGTCGACGACGCGGTTCGTTGCGGGATCGAGAACGGCGACGGAGTCGGCGAGGACCGGGACCGCCGGGGCGGCTGAGGCGAACCGTTTCGGCTCGGCGTCTCGTCGCCAGGCCCAGAGTGCGGTCGCGGTGATCGCGACCGCAGCCAGGGCGAGCAGAACGGCGGACGCGCGGGTCCGACCAACGGGTAGCGCCGTCTGCGACGGCGGATCGAGCGCCGGGTCGTGTCGCAGGACCGCCGACTCGAGCGATCGCAGCTCTGGTCCCGGCTCGATCCCAAGCTCGTCGAGGAGCGTCCTGCGCGCCGCGCGATACGCGGCGAGGGCGTCTGCCTGACGCCCGGATCGGTACAGGGCACGCATGAGCTGCGCCCGGAACCGCTCGCGCAGCGGGTGGGCTGCGACCAGACCCTCGAGCTCGCCGACGAGCTCCACGCCTCGACCCAGGCCCAGCTCTGCGTCGATCCGTGACTCGAGGGCGTCGACGCGTCGCTCGTCGAGCCGCGCCGCTTCAGCCTCGACGAGCGGCACTCCCTCGACGTTCGCGAGTGCCCTGCCCCGCCAGACGTCGAGCGCGGCCCGGAGCCGCGAGGCCGCGAGCTCGAATTCGCCCGACGCCAGGTGTTGCCGACCGTCCGAGACGAGCGCGTCGAAGCGCTCGACGTCGACGCAGCCGTCGTCCACCCGGAGCAGGTAGCCATGGCCGTGCGTCTCGAGCAAGCCGCCGTCGGTCAGCGTCCGGCGCAATGCCGACATCGCGTTCTGGACGATCTTGTGTGCGGTCGGAGGCGGGCGTTCACCCCACAGCTCGTCGACCATCCGGTCGATCGAGACGACCTCGCGCCTTCGAACGATGAGCAGTGCGAGGAGTGCTCGCTGTCTCCCGGTGCCGAGCTCGAGCAGATGATCCGCCCGGCGCACTTCGAGGGGGCCGAGCACTCGGAATTCCATGGTGCCTCCCGGCGCACGCTAGCACCGTCCGATCCGCGTGTACAACGCGATTTGACGGCGGGTGGACGCACGATGGACGCTCGCTGACCGGCGGCTCGCACGCTTAGCGAGTGCAGTCCCGCGTTCCGCTCACCGCCCTTGGCGCACTGGTCTGTCTCTCCTGCCTGCCCGGCTGTTCGAAGACCGACGCGGAGGACGGGGCGGCCGCGACGCCGCATGCGAGCATGTCTGTGACCGTCGGGCGGGATCCGGCGGACCTCGCGGTCATGCCGGACGCCGTTCTCGTCGTCAACCACAGCGACGACTCGTTGGTTCGGATCGATCCGGTGCGCGGTACCGTCGAAGGTCCTCCGCTGCGGGTGGGGGACGCGCCGATCAGCATCGCGGTCGTCGGGCGAACCGCGTGGATCGGGCATCGACGCACGCCCGACCTGATCGGCGTCGACCTGGCCACGGGACGGCGTGTGAGCGCCCGGATCCGAGTCGGCCGGCCGGGTGACGACTACAGTCAGGACGGAATCGGGGTCGCGTACGCGAACGGGGCGCTCTGGGCGGTGAACCGCAACCTGCCCACGCTCTGGCGGATCGACGTGCGCTCTCACAGGGCCACCGCGGTCGCGGACGTCGGAGCGCGCCCGTACGCCGTGCTGGTCAAGGACCGGGTCGTCTGGGTGGCAAACGCCGGCGACGGGACGGTCACGCGGGTCGACGTCGCGACGAGCCGGGTGATCGGCGATCCGATCCGGGTGGGGCGGGGGCCGATCGCGCTCGCTGCGTCGCGCGGCGTCGTCTGGGTGGCGAACTACGACGCAGGGACGGTGTCGAAGGTCGACGCGCGCTCCGGTCGAGTCCTCGGTGGGCCGATCGACGTCGGTGGTCGCCCTGCCGATCTCGTCGTCGCCGGGGCGAACGTCTGGGTCGCCGACTCCGCCGGCGGCGTCGTGACGCCGATCGACCTCGCAAGCCACGCGGTCGGCCCTTCGATTGCAGTCGGCCAACGCCCGTTGAGCCTCGCGACGGGCGCGAACACGGTGTGGGTCGCGAATGCCCTGGACGGGACCGTGACCCGAATCGACCTCCCTCGAAAGGAGATGAGATGAGACGGACCTTCATTGCGGGTGTCGGCGTCGTGGCGCTCTTTCTCTTCGCCGCCGCAACCGTCGCGGCGAAGGGCGGTGGTCTGACCCGCGCCAGTGTGACGGCGCAGGGATGGACCTGCTTCGATCCGGCGCCCGTGCCGGGCGAGCTCGCCATGGTCCACTGCGTCCATCCGAACACGGACCTCGACGCGCTGCTCGCCGGCACGCTCGCGGCCGTTCCCTCGCTCAACTTCGATCTCGACGGCATGTTCGTCGGGACGGAGATCTTGAAGCGGGCGGATCTCGGCAGTGACGCTCGCCCGTGCAGGCAGGGCACCCAGCCGGACCGCACGTACGAGCCGGTCGACTTCAGTGGAGACGGAGTTCCCGAGTACTACTCGTGCCACCACAACAACGACGTCTGATCACCTAACGCACGGACTGCGTCTGCGTGACGCGGGCGACGTGCTCGCCGCCCGCGTCGCGCAGGTCGGTCTCGACGACGATCGTCGTGCGGCCTCGATGGAGGACGCGCGCGCGCGCCTCGACGTTGCCTGACGACACCGGCCGGAAGAAGTTCGTCTTCGACTCGATCGTCGCCGTGGCGGTCGCGCCTTCGGGGAGGTTGAGGTAGGCGACGATCGCGCCGACGGAGTCGGCGAGGGTCATCAGCGCGCCGCCGTGGAGAATTCCGCCCGCGGTGCAGCGCCGCTCGTCCCAGGCGAGCCGGGCCCGGACCTCGTCGGGTGTGGCGGCCTCGAGCTCGATCCCGAGCTCGACCGCGAACGGCATCGCGGCGAGAAGATCCATCCGGGTACGCTGGTTCGGTGGCCACGGCCGCGCACCTGCTGAGCCTCGGCGTCACGCCGTACCGCGAGGCCTGGGACCTCCAGCGCGAGCTCGCGGCCGAGGTCGCAGCGGGCGAGCGGCCCGACACGGTGCTGCTGCTCGAGCATCCGCCGGTGATCACGCTCGGACGCCGCTCGGACGAGAGCGAGCTGCACGTGCCCGAGGACGCGGAGGTCGAGCTCGTCGAGGTCGACCGCGGCGGCAAGTCCACCTACCACGCGCCCGGCCAGCTCGTCTGCTACCCGATCCTCGACCTCGCGCGCCACGGGCAGGACGTCAAGAAGTACTGCCGCGACCTCGAGGAGGCGTTGATCCTGACGCTGGCGCCCTTCGGCCTGCGCGCGCGGACGATCGACGGTCTCACGGGCCTCTGGCTGACGCGGCCGCCGCGCAAGATCGCGAGCATCGGCGTCCACATCCACAAGTGGGTGACGACGCACGGCTACGCCCTCAACGTCGATCTCGACCCGGCGCCCTTCACCGAGTGGATCACGGCGTGCGGGCTCGAGGGCGCGGCGTTCACGACGATCGCGCAGGAGCTGGGCCGCGCGGTCGAGGTGGACGAGGTGCGGCCCGGAGCCGCAGTCGCGCTCGAGCAGGTCTTCGGGCTCGAGCTCATCGAGGTCCCGACGCGGATCGCAGCGCGAGCCGGATCCAAGTAACAGACTGTCACTTGTCCTTCGGCAAGCGCTCCCGCTCGATCAGGCGGCGGACCACGACTTCGGGGGCAGCCGTCCTGAAGCTGATGTCGATGACCGCGTCGCGGGCACCGTAGACGCGCCGGCCGTTCCGCCCGCGATGGACGACCTGCCGCACCTGCTCGTAGCTTGGCTTCGGGAGCCCGAGCCGGGCGGCGGCTTCGCCGACCAGGCGGTTGGTCTCGGCGATGGGTCGTCCTTTTCGGTCGAGGTCGGCGATCGCCGCGAGCAACCGCTGGTCGAGCCGGGGCGCGCTCCGGGTCATCGCAAGAGTGTCGCCCCGGCTTCGTGAGGCTTTGGATCGATTTCGTAACGGTGGGCGGGAGCAAGTAACAGTCTGTCGCTTGGCCCCGGCCCGGCGCGCCGCTCCTTCCCTAGACTGGCCGGCGATGGAGACGTCGCTCCCCGTCGCTGAACGCCCCCGCCGCCCGGAGTGGATGAAGGTCCGCGCTCCGAGCGCGGACGGCCGCTACTTCGACGTCAAGAAGCTGATCCACGGCGCGAGCCTGAACACGATCTGCGAGGAGGCGCGCTGCCCGAACATCGCCGAGTGCTGGGGGCGCGGCACGGCCACGTTCCAGATCCTCGGCGAGACGTGTACGAGGGCGTGCCGCTACTGCTACGTCCACTCGGGGAAGCCCGAGACGCCGCCGGACGCGCTCGAGCCGCTCCGGCTCGCGCAGACGGCGAAGAAGATGGGCCTGAAGCACGTCGTGGTCACGTCGGTCGACCGTGACGACGTGCCCGACCGCGGCGCGGGGCATTACGCGGCCACCGTCCGGGCGCTGAGGCGGGCCGTGCCCGACGCGTCGATCGAGATCCTCACGCCGGACTTCCTCGGCGTCGAGGAGGAGGCGCTCGCGACGATCCTCGCCGAGCGCCCCGACGTCTTCAACCACAACATCGAGACCGTGCGGCGTTTGCACCGGCGCATGCGCGGCGCAAAGGCCTCGTACGACAAGGCCCTCTGGCTGCTGCGTCGCGCGAAGGAGCTCGCCGACTACCGGGTGCTGACGAAGTCCGGGATCATCGTCGGGCTGGGCGAGACGAACGACGAGGTCGTCGGCACGCTGCGCGACCTGCGCGAGCACGGGGTCGACGTCGTCACGATCGGCCAGTACCTCCAGCCGAGCCCGAAGCACGCGACGATCGACCGCTGGGTGCACCCCGACGAGTTCCGCTGGTTCCGCGAGCAGGGCGAGGCTCTCGGGTTCGGCTCGGTCTTCTCCGGCCCGCTCGTGCGCTCGAGCTACCGCGCGGACGAACAGCGCCACGCGGCCGAGACGGGCCGCGGCGCGGTCGCGTACTAGAACGGGAGAGGCCCGCCGAAGCGGGCCCCTCCCATTCCAGCTGACGCACCTTCCTACTTGACCAGCGCGTAGACCGCGGCGTGCGCCACCTCGGCGCCGCCGCTGCGGATCGTCAGCACGCCGTAGTGCTCGCCGGCGGCTGCTCCCTTCACGGCGCTCATCGTGACGGTGACCGTCATCCCCGAGACGGCCGGAGTGAACGTGACGCCGCTGTTGCCGCTCGTCTTCGCGAACGTCGCGGTGTACGGCCCCGAACCGGTCAGGTTCGACAGGTCGATCGTGAGCGACCGCGTGTGACCCGAGCCCGACGGCACGCCGCCGAAGCTGAGGCTCACCGGATCGAGCGCGACCTTCGCGTTCACGGCCGAGCTCAGGTTCTCACGGCCGGACCCGATGATCTGGGGGTTCGTGAGGACCGTCGTACCGTCGGTATGGCTCGTGACCGTGTTCTGGTCCGCGGTGTTCACGATCGCGGAGCGGACCTGCGCCGCGCTCCACGTCGGGAACTTCGCCCGCACGACTGCGGCCGAGCCGGCCAGGTGCGGCGTCGCCATCGACGTGCCCTGGAAGAAGGCCCAGCAGCTCGCCTCGCCAGCGCAGATCGTGGCGGGCTGCGCGCTGAGCACGTTGACGCCCGGCGCCATCACGTCGGGCTTGACCCGGAAGTCGACGTCCGTCGGCCCGCGTGAGCTGAAGCCGGCCCGGATGTCGTCGTTGTCCGTGTTGAAGTACTGCATCTCCTCCGAGATCGTGGCCTCTTCGCCGTCCTCGGCCATGAGGTCGGCCCGATCCGCGAGCGAGACCATGTACGCAGGGATCGTGGGCTCGTTCGGGATGCCACCGAGACCCATCGCCGTCGGATCGCCGGCGACGTTGTTGACGACGACCGCCGCGATCGCTCCCGCGTCCTGCGCGTTGCGGATCTTCTGCGAGAACGTGCACGTGCCACGGGAGATCAGGGCGATCTGGTCGGCGAGGCTCCCTGCCGGGAGCGCCGCGCAGGCCTCGTTCAGGCCGCCGAGCCCAGCCGGCCCGCCGGTCACGACGCCGAGCTCGGCGGTCGTGTCTTCCTCGACGACCTCGAAGTCGCCCGCAGCCATGCCGTACGTCTGACCGCCGACCGCAAGGGCCGGGCCGACGAAGTGACCGACCGTGCTCGCGCCCGCGGTCAACGCCCGCGGGGCGATGCCCGGCGAGCCCAGCGTGAACGGGTTCGGGCCGTCGTTGCTCGCCGCGACCGCGACGACCATGTTCGCCTCGTCGGCGGCGTCGACCGCCATCGAGAGCAGGTCCTGGATGCCCGAGGAGCCGCCGCCGAGGCTCATGTTGGCGACGTCGTAGCCCTTCTCCAGGGCATCCTCGAGCGCGTTCATGATGTCCTCGGAGCGCGCCTCGGGGATCTCGTCCGGGAACACGTTGAAGTTCCCGAGCTTGGCCGCCGGTGCGACGCCCGAGACGCCGTACGGGATCTCCACGCCGTTCACCACGGCCTCCGTGTCGAATGCGCACGCCACGGTCCCCGCGACGTGGGAGCCGTGCCCGTTTACGTCGAGCGGCGTGAAGCGGGCGGTCTGGTTCTTGTTGTAGTAGACCCCGGCATCCAGCACCTTCGAGTTCGTGTACGGGTCGCCGGGCGTGTCGTCGCCGTCCTGCGAGAAGCACGGGTGGTTCGGGTCGATCCCCGTGTCGATGATGGCGACCTTGACGCCGGCGCCCGCCGTCGCCGCGCCGCCCTCGCCACCCCAGGCCTCGATCGCGTCGATCAACGCGAGATCGGGGTCTTCGCCGTGCGCCATGGGGTAGTAGAGCCCCTGGTGTTCCGCCCGCACCACCATGGGCGCGGAGCGCAGCGTCTCGAGGCTCGTGCCGTTGAGCTCGACCGCGACCGCGTTCAGCGCGATGTCGAACTCGCCCGTCACCTTGGCCGAGCGGGCGTTCGCCCGAAGCCACTGCTTGAAGTCGTTGCGGAGCGCCGACAGCTGCGCCCGGTAGGACTTCGTGGTGTTGCTCGAGAAGTCGATCTTCTTGCCCTTCGCGGGCTTCGTCTTCTCGTAGGTCGCGAGCGGCGCGCCGTTCAGCTGGACGAGCGCGCTCGACGTGTCCGTCCTCGCTCCTGTCTGCGAGTCGGATCCTGGCCCTCCCGCCGCCACGGCGAACACCGGCAGAGCCAGCGTCGCGAACGCGAGCGTGAGGAACGCGAGAAATCGCTTCACACCTCTCCCCCCTCGAGTGTCCTGCGCGCCGGAGCCTCAGACCCCGACCCGCCCTTCTGAAGCGGGCGGAGAGTAGCCGAGAAACGGAGAGACGGTCACCGGGACGCGGCGGGCCGGACGAATCCGGGGCAAACTGGGGGCTGTGAAGACGTTCGCCCTCCTTGCCGTGCTCCTCGCGACCGGCGGTGCGGTCAAGCCGGCGCTCCGGCCGCTCGATCTCGACCCCTTGACGCTTCGGGGCACCTCGTTCAAGCCGGGGGAGCGCGTCGAGCTGCTCGTCGCAGGGCCGGGCGTGACGCACGCGAAGACCGTTCGCGCCGGACGGCGGGGACGATTCCGCGTCGTGTTCGCGGTCGGCCCGGGGCGGTGCGACTCCGTCGTCGTGCAGGCGCTCGGCTCGCGCGGCAGCCGCGCGACGTTCCGCCACGACGTGCCCGACTGCATCGAGCCGTAGGGCGACGAGAGGCCCCCGCCGAAGCGGAGGCCTCTCGTGTCCGTTCGTGGTTCGACGCTAGGGCGTCACGTTCTCGACGACCACGTCGCCGCGCCCGACCAGGACGTTCTGGTCGGTTCGCACCTCGACGTTGCCGTAGAGGACGCGGCCGGCAGCGGGAACGACATTCGCCGTGACCGAGCCGGGCACGGTCCACGAGCTGCCCGCGGGACGGAGCGAGTTCGCGTCCGTGACCGAGACGGAGCCCATGGCGGCCGTCGTGAAGAACACGTCGATGTACTCGTACGTGGTGCTCCCGGCAGGAACGGAGAACCCATCCACCCGGACCTTCCAGGTACCGGCAGTCGGGTTCGCGATCGTGACGGACTCTTCCGAGTCGCCGTCGGCGCTCTGGCCGCCGGTCGTCCCGTCGGGCCGAAGCACGAACAGGTCGAGGTCCGCAGCCGGATCCGACGGATTCCCGATCGTCGCGCGAAGCGACGTCGCACCGGCGGGAACCACGACCTCGTAGTCCTGGACGGCGTGATGCGCGATCGTCGGCGTCTGGAGCTTCGCGCTCCCCATCGACGTTCCGACAGCCCGCCCGGTGAATGCGCCGAACAGGTTCGTCAGCGTGTACGACCGGGCGACCGGCGTGCCGATCGTGGCCGTGGCGATCGTGTCCGGGTCGGGACTGACGCTGGCGCCGAGCACCGACGTCGTCAGCGTGTACGGAGCTCCGGTCATGTTGTCGGAGTTCCGCCGCGCATCGACCGTGACCTCCCAGACCCCGGCCTGCGGGTTCGTCACCGTCCGGCTCGTCGAGCTGCCCGTCGTGCAGGCGAAGCCCGTGCCGACGTAGCAGTTCGAGACCGCGTTCGAGTCGGCGGGGAGCCCCCAGGGAGTCCAGCGGAGGAACCGGATCGCTCCGGCGCCGGCTGCGTCGCCGCCGCCGGTCAGATCGACCTTGAGCGCGGGGGTCCCGGCAGGCACACGGAAGAAGTGGTGATCCGTCTGCCCGCGGGCGATCGTGCCCGTGTGGACGACGCTGTAGTTGTTCCCAGCGTTGAACTCGTGGGCCGCGACCACCGTGTTCATCGTCGAGTACTCGATGCCCGGGGTGCTCGGGTCGTCGAGCGTCAGGATCGCCGAGTGGACGCCCGGCGTCGACGGGTTCACGTTGACCACCAGCGTGGCCGAACCACCCCTGGCGAGCGAGATCGAGCCTGCCCCCAAGGAGAACGTGCCGTCGTCGCCGACCAGGCCGACGTTGTACGTCGTCGACCCACCCGGCCCGTCATGACGCGTGAACGTGTAGGTCCGCGTGTACGGCGTCCCCACGCTGACACCTTCACGGTCGTAGATGCCCTCGCCGGCGTTCGGCGTCGCCAGGAACCCGCCGAGGGTCGTGTTGACCGGGACAGTGGACGTGATCGTCACCGTCTTCAGGTTCTGCTTGAGCAGGTTCCAGGCGGCCTGGACGTCGAGCAGGCCCAGACCCTGTTCGTACGCCTGGATGCGGTTGCCCTCGGCGAGATACGTCGCCGACGAGAGCAGCGCCTGACGGATCTGCGCGGGCTGATGCTGCGCACCTGCCTGCTTCGCCGCACTGATCAGCAGCGCACCGGCGCCGGCTGCCTGCGGTGCCGCCATCGACGTGCCGTTGGCGAGCACGTAGCCCGGCGGCAGCGTGTACGGGAGGCCGCTGCCGTTCTGCCACATCGGCGCCGTGGAGACGGCCGCACCTGCGGCGACGAGCTTCGGCGAGAACCCGCCGTCCTCACGCGGCCCGCGTGAGCTGAAGTAGTGCAGGTTGTGCTCGAACGGCATCGGGGTGCCGTAGTCGGCGTGGTAGGTCTCGGACGTGATGTAGGCACCCATGCCGACCACGAGGTTGCAGAGACCCGGATCGCCGGCGACGTTCACGCCGGGACCGCTGTTGCCGGCAGAGAAGAACATCTGCACGTTGGACTGCTCGATCAGGCGGCCGTAGACCGCGCAGCGAGCGTTGTTGCCGTCGTTCAGGGCCGGCAGGCCGCCGATCGACATGTTGATCACGTCGACGTTCTTCTGCTGAGCCACGTAGATCATGCCCTCGAGCAGCGCGTGGTTCGTGCAGCCGGCGACGAACAGGCACGCGCGCGAGGAGACGATCTTGGCTCCCGGCGCGGCGCCGCTCATCTGGCCGCCGAACAGGCTGTTTCCGGCCGCGATGCCCGCAACGTGCGAGCCGTGGAATCCGGAGATGATGCCGAGGTTGACGAACTTGTTCTGGCCGTCGGTCTGCACGACGAACGGCACCTGCTCACGGACGGCGGTGGCCGGGTTGTCCGTCCCGAACCAACCGACGTCGCGGTCGGCGACGTAGTCCTTCATCGCGGTCTGATCCGCGAACGAGCGGTCACCGTCGGTGTCGACCCAGACCTGGCCCGTGCCGGCGTTCCACAGCATCGCGAACACGTCGGTCTCGTCGCCGTCGCGGTTGAGGTCGCCGCCGGGCGTTCCCGCGACGCTGAACTCGCCGCCGAACGTGGCGACGTTCTCGCGGAACGCTCCGATCCGGTACGAGCCGGCAGCGGGAGCGGTGTACGTGTTGCTCTGCCAGGTGAACGACGAGCCGCTGACCTGGTCCTGCATGTTGATCCAGGTCGGGTCCGGGTCGCCCGGAGACGTCCCGGTGACCCAATCGACGATCTTCGGCTCACCGGTGCTCGTCGTCGTCAAGCTCGGATGGTCGAGCGAGACACCCGTGTCGACGATGCCGATGGTGACCCCGCGACCGTCCCAGGTCGGGTTGGCGTCGACGAACTGCGCCGCCTTCGTGTCCTGGGTCGGCATGTACGGGTTCTGCCGCGGCGTGCCAGCGCCGGGTGCCGGATACGGCACGATCGGCGAGACTCCCTCGGGCCGCGGATCCGGAAGCGGAATGGTCTGATCGATGTCCGCAGCTGCCACACCGGCCAGCTGGAACGCCTGCTCGACCTTCTCGGTCGGCACGTCGGCGCGGATGTAACCGAGCCGGTCGTCGCGGTACCCGACCGTGGCGCCCAGGCCCTGGAGCCCGTCGACGACGGTCTTCGCTTGACCTGGAACGGCGGCGATCAGCAGCGTCACGGTCTTGTCGCCGCTCTGCTTCGCCTTGTCGAGCAGGGCTTTCTCCTCCTTCGCCAGCTTCCCGCCCGGCGTCTTGGCCGGGACGGTGGCGGCTGTGAAGGTCAGTGTCAGCGCGGCGCCTGCCAGCAGCAGGACCGCGCGAATCCAACTCCTTCGCATTCGTCTCCCCTTAAGGTCCGATTGCGGGGCCGGGTCCTCGACGCGGTCCCCTTCCTGCAGAACGCCTATCTAATCCGCTGGCCGAGCCCTTTTCAAGGCTTGCGCTCACGACAACGGGGAAGGGCCGCCCGAGGCGGCCCTTCCCATCGTCTCGTCGTTCGACGCCGCTACGGCCGGTCGATCGTGAACGCGTTGGACGTCCACGTCTCCCAGTGCGCCGGGTTGCTGTCGTCTCCGAGCGCCTTCTGGACGCTGAAGACGACGTAGTACGAGCCGTCGGCGACCATGTCGCGACGGTTGCCGTGCTTCACCGTTCCGTCGATCGCGAACGGCATGTAGACGTCGCTGTTCGTGTCGTTGGTCGTGCCCGTGCGGCGACTGTTCCGCTCGCGGTACTCGTCCCGCAGGACCTCG
>JAICPI010000015.1 GCA_025929895.1 Thermoleophilia bacterium | reverse complement strand
GGGAACCCCTGGTTCCCCCACGAGCCCCCTCCTTGCGGCCGGGGCCGCTGGTCGCGCGTCGGGGAAGCCGACGACCGGCGGCGCGGGCGCAACCGTCTTGGTAGTGGTGTGCCTCCCGCCGGGCGAAGCCCGGCTCCGGCGGCCATTCGTAGCTTCGCTCGATGGCTGAAAATCCAGGGCTAGACTGGATTCGTGGCGAGTGAACGGCAGATTCGGGTCGGGAACGTCGCGATCGGGGGTGGGGCCCCCGTGGTCGTCCAGTCGATGACGCTGACCCCGACGCGCGACATCGAGGCGACGATCGCGCAGATCGCGGCCCTCGCCGGGGCAGGGTGCGAGATCGTTCGCTGCGCCGTCCCGAAGACCGAGGACGCGGAGGCGCTCCGCACGATCGTCCGGCTCAGCCCGCTGCCGGTGATCGCCGACATCCACTTCAACGCGAGCCTCGCGCTGAAGGCGATCGACGCAGGCGTCGCGGCCGTCCGGATCAACCCCGGCAACATCGGCGGCCCCGAGCGCGTGGCGGAGGTCGTGACGGCGGCGAAGGCGGCCGGGATCCCGATGCGGATCGGCGCCAACTCGGGATCGCTCCCGAAGCACCTGCACGAGCTCGCGCAGCGCGACCAGGCGGAGGCGCTCGTCGCGGCCGCGCTCGAGGAGGTCGAGCTGCTCGAGCGGCTCGAGTACCGCGACTTCAAGATCTCGGTCAAGTCGACCCACGTGCCGACGATGATCCGCGCGTACCGGATGCTCGCCGCGAAGGTGCCGTACCCGCTGCACCTCGGCGTGACCGAGGCCGGGACGCCCTTCGCGGGCTCGATCCGCAGCTCGATCGGGATCGGCGCGCTGCTCGCAGACGGCATCGGCGACACGCTGCGGGTCTCGCTGACCGCCGACCCGGTCAAGGAGGTCGAGGTCTGCTGGGAGATCCTCAAGGCGCTCGGCCTGCGCGAGCGCGGGCCGGTGATGATCGCGTGCCCGAGCTGCGGCCGCGACAACGTCGGCGTGTGGAACCTCGCCGAGCGCGTCGAGGAGCGGCTGCGGGACTACCCGCAGGCGTTCGAGGTGGCGGTGATGGGCTGCGCGGTGAACGGACCGGGGGAGGCGGGCGACGCCGACTTCGGCATCGCCGGCGGCCGCGACACCGGGTTCATCTACGCGCACGGCCGCGTGCTGAAGAAAGTGTCCTCGGACATCCTCGTCGACGAGCTCTTCCACGAGATCGACGGGTGGATCGCGGGCGGGATGCACCGTCCGAAGCGCCTCAAGATGGCCAAGCCGGCGGCGCTGGCCATGGCCGAGGCGTCGCTGATCCCGCTCGTTTAGCCTGCCGCGACAACATGCGCGCCTCGCAGCTGTTCCTCCCGACCCTGCGCGAGCCCCCTGCGGACGCGGAGGCCGTCAGCCACAAGCTGCTCGTGCGCGGCGGCTTCATCCGCCAGGTGAGCGCCGGCCTCTGGACGTTCCTGCCGCTCGGCTGGCGCGTGCACGAGCGCGTCGTCGGGATCGTGCGCGAGGAGATGAACGCGATCGGCGGGCAGGAGCTGTTCATGCCGGTCGTCACGCCCGCGGAGCTCTGGCAGAAGACCGGCCGGTACCGCATCCCCGAGCTCTGGAAGATCGAGGACCGCAACGGGCGCCCGCACGTGCTCGCGCTGACGCACGAGGAGACGGTCACCTTCCACGCGCGCGAGCTCCAGTCGTACAAGCAGCTGCCGCAGATCCTCTACCACTTCCAGACGAAGGTCCGGGACGAGCCGCGGCCGCGCGGCGGGCTCCTCCGCGTGCGCGAGTTCGTGATGAAGGACGCCTACTCGTTCGACCGCGACGAGGAGGGGCTCGAGCTGAGCTTCCGCAAGCACGCGGGCGCCTACGAGCGCATCTTCGAGCGGTGCGGCCTCGAGACCTCCGCGGTCCAGGCGGAGTCGGGGATGATGGGCGGGAGCGAGTCGATCGACTTCCTCGCGCCTGCGCGGTCGGGCGAGAACACGCTCGTCACCTGCGAGCGCGGGGACTACGCCGCCGACCTCGAGATCGCGCGCGGGGTTCCGCGCCCGCCGGAGTTCCCCGACCGGCTCGACGCGCCCGAGCAGGTCGACACACCGGGGATCGAGACGATCGAGGCCCTCGCCGGCCTGCTCGGGATCGACGCGGCCGCGACCTCGAAAGCGATGCCGGTCGTCCGCGACGGGCGCGTCGTGCTCGCCCTCGTGCGCGGCGACGACCGCCTGGAGGAGGCGAAGCTCTCCGCCGTGCTCGGCGGCGAGATCCGCCCCGCGACCGACGACGAGATCCGGGAGGCGTTCGGCGCAGACCCGGGCTCGCTCGGCCCGGTCGGCTTCGAGGGCGAGATCGTCGCGGACGAGGCGCTTCGCGAGGGGCAGTTCGTCGCCGGCGCGAACACGACCGGCCGCCACCTGCGGGGCGTCGAGCACGGCAGGGACTTCCAGGCGCGCTTCGCCGACATCCGCCAGTCGCAGGAGGGTGACGCCTGCCCGCGCTGCGGCGGTGCGCTCCGCTTTCAGACGGCGATCGAAGTGGGGCACATCTTCAAGCTCGGCACCTACTATTCGACGCCGCTCGATGCGCGGTATCTCGACGAAACGGGTAGGGAGCAGCCCATCGTGATGGGCTCCTACGGGATCGGCCCGGGGCGCGTCATGGCCGCGGTGGTGGAGCAGCGCCATGACGAGCAGGGGATCGTCTGGCCGCGCGCGCTCGCGCCCTACGACGTCCACGTGGTCGCGCTTCCCGGCCTCGAGGAGCAGGGCGCAGCGGTCGCCGAGGCGCTGGAGGCGCACGGCTCGTCCGTGCTGCTGGACGACCGCGACCAGCGCGCCGGCGAGAAGTTCGCCGACGCCGACCTGATCGGCTGCCCGACGCGCATCACGGTGGGGAAGAAGACGCTCGACGACGGCGCCGTCGACCTGCGCGACCGCGAGTCGGGCGAGGAGCGGCGCGTGCCGATGGCCGAGCTCGGAGCCCTCCCCTGATGGCGCGCCGTCGCCGCTTCTCGACCGAGCCGTTCGGCGCGACGATCGAGCGCCTGATGGACGACACCGGCACGACGTACCGCGGCCTCGCGGACTTGACGGGCCTCTCGGCGGGCTACCTCAACCACCTCGTGCACGGCAACCGCCCGGTGCCCTCGAACGACGTCATGCGCCAGCTCGCGAAGTCGCTCGGCGTCGAGCCCGAGCACTTCCGCGAGTACCGCCTCCGCGTGATCACCGACCGGCTCGAGGCGAGGCCAGAGTTGATCGACCGGCTCTACAAGCGTTTGGGGTAGCGCAGCGGGCCCGGACGGATCGAGTCGCTCGGAGCTCGTCGGCGATAGGGGGGAGCCCCGCCGGTCCCCGTCGGCGGGGCTCCATGGCTGGATTGGCTCTTCGGCCGGCATCCGGGGGGATTGGCGGCCATCCCCACAGACCCCGACGCGGCCGGGGTCTTGCGGTCTGCTGGGCTCGTGCAGGAGCCGTGGGGCGCAGCGAGTCCCTGCGGCCCGGGTCGCCGCGGATCCCGCGGCTCCTGGGACCAGGGTGTCACGTCGTGGGACACGGGGCCACTGGCCGAGCGGGGAGAACGAGAGAGGGGCGTCGAGGTCGAGTGGCCGCCCGCGACGCTCTGCGCCCCTCCGCTCTGAGCGAGCGTAGCGCGTCGTTCGTGCGAAATCGAGGGGTGCCGGGCGGCGAAGTGGTCCTGTGCTTCCTGGGAGTCCTGCCCGGGGTGGTGTCGTCGACCCTCGGCTATCCTCCCCGCAGCGGGGCGTGGCGCAGCCTGGTTAGCGCGCCAGTCTGGGGGACTGGAGGTCCCGAGTTCGAATCTCGGCGCCCCGACTCGAGCAGGAGCACCCGGCCGCAGGTTCGCCCCCCGAGCGGAGTCAGTGGCTCTGCCTCGGGGTGCTGCGGCGCCCCGGGGCGAAGGCCCTAGAGCCCCAGGGCGTCCCGGAGGCGCGTCCGCTTCAGCGTGCGCGCGAAGCCCGGGTTCGCGCAGCGGGGGCCAGCGAGCAGCGCCCTCGCGAGCTCGCGCCAGAAACCGGCATGGTGCAGGTAGTGGAAGTAGTAGACGAGCTCGCCGCTCGAGAGCTCGTGCGACGGGCTGGGACGAGTCTCGTCGAGCAGGCTCCGGAGCTCCGCCCCGGTGTAGCCGAGGTCGGCCAGCAGCGTCGCGTGGATGCAGCGGGCGAGAAAGTCGTCGTCGCCGGCCGGGGCTTCGAGCCGTGAGGGCCTGACCCCCTCGAGCGCGCGTCGGCGAGCGTCGTGGGCGGCGAGCACCCGTGCGCAGAGGGTCCGCGTGCCGGCCGACGGCTGGTGCCCGCGGTAGAGGATCGCCCGCTCCGTGGCGGGAAACCGCGGCACGAGGTGCGCGTCTCGCCCGTGCAGGTGGCGCGCTCCGGCCGCCGCGGAGAAGAACGTCCTGCCGCTTCGTCGCAGCGCCTCGAGGACGAACGACGACTCGCGTGGGCCCACGCGCCACCCTTTCGGCTCGTAGTGGTCCCTGCTGCTCACCACGAGGTCGTGCTGGAGGACGTAGCCGGCGCGCGGAATCAGGGTCTCGAACGCCCAGGCAGCGAAGTGATCCTCGTGGGCGCTGTCGATCAGGAGCACGCCCGCGGGCGGGATCTCCTGGGCGCGAGCGTCGCCGACCACGACCCGAAGCGCGTCTCCGGGAAGATCGGCGAGGAGGTTTCCGCGGATGACCTCCTCGGTCGGGACCCCGTCGACCTCGGCAGTCAGCTCGTAGCTGTGGACGACGCCGCCTCCGTTCGAGCTGAGCGCAGCCAGGATGTAGTTCGTGCTGTATCCGTGACAGGGGGAGATCTCGACGACGACGTCCGGCCTCGCCTCGCGGACGGTGATGTAGAGAAGCTCGCCCTCGCGGTCGGAGAAGTCGGCCGACCAGCCTCCGTCGAGGATCGCTCGTCGCTTCGCCGCAAGGCGCGCCGACAGCGACGCCAGCTCGTCGGCGTACCGCTCGTGCAGCCGGCGGAACGGCTCGGCCCCCCCGCCGGTGGGTGCGAGGCTCCCGGCGTCCTGGTCGAACAGCGCGTCGAGTGCCGGGGAGGTCATTTAACTGGTGTGGACGCGGCCATCGCCGCGCAATCCTGACCGAGCGGGACCGTCGACGACGGCTCTCCCGCCGGATCAGAGCTGCTCTCGCTGGGCGAAGGCGTCCGTCGACGCCCCGAGGACGAGGGCCGCGGTCAGGGGTCAGTTCGCGCGGACGACCGCGAAGAGGTTCCGGCGGCATGGGCGTGCGGCCGCGTCGAAGGCGTCGTGGAGGCCGAGGTGGAGGACCTCGGACCGTTCGCACGTGCTCTCGAGATAGCCGGTGAGCCAGGTTCGTGCGTCGGGCAAGAACGCGGGCAGGCCGAACTCGATGCCCATCTCGTCCTCGCCGGTCTCGAAGAACAGGACGCGGCGCGTGCGCGACCACACGGTCTCGAGCATGTCGGTCGCCCCCGAGAGGCCGAAGCTACGGACGAAGTGATGCCAGACCGACAGCAGCAGCATGGCGTCCACGCTTGGGACCAGCGATGCCGTCTCGGGCGTGACCCTCATCGCGAGGATGCCGGCGTTCGACGCTCCGCTGCGTTTGACGGCGAGCAGCGCCGAGCGATAGGCGGGCGGGCTCTCCTCGATCCCGATCGTCTGGATGCCCCGTTCCGCGAGGCTCACGACGTACCACCCGAGGTTGCAGCCGACATCGACGGCGTCTTCCGAGGCCGTTCGCTCGATCACCGGAAGCATCGCCTCGAAACGGGACGCCGTCGCTCTGTCGCGGGCCGCTCCCTGAAGCCCGAGCCACGGCATCGGCTGATACAGGCGATACGGGAACGTGTCGAGCTTCAGGCGAACTTCGTCCAGCACGGCATCGACCTGCTCCCGCGAGGGGCCGAACCGTCGAAGCACTCGTTCGAGGCCGTTGAGCTTGCGCCCGTACGCGACAGCCCCGCCGGAGCGAGCTGGGGAAGACGTAGTGGCCATGACGAGGACAAGGCATGGTACGCCACCCCCTGCGCCTCCGAGATCAGCTAGCTCGGCCTCGGGGTGCTGCGGCGCCCCGCGGCGAAGGCGTCCGCGGAGGCTCCGAAGACGAGCGCTGCTCGGAGATCGCCCTCGTCGACGCCCTCGAGCGACGGGTGCTCGGGATCCACCTCGACGTCGGGCCACGACTCGAGCCCGAGGGAGGCCGCGCCCTCCTCGGAGCCGATCCGCAGCAGCTCCTCGACCGGGATCACGTTTCGGCGTCCGCTCTGGCGGCGCGCGATCCCCTCGAGCTCGCGGAGCTCCTCGAGCGGGTCGATCCGGACGTTCGAGTCCGAGCCGATGCAGAGCCGGATCCCGCGCGCGAGCAGGCGCTCGACGGGGACGAAGCCGTCGCCGAGGTTGGCCTCCGTCGTCGGGCAGGCGCAGACGCGCGTCCCGGTCGCGCCGAGCAGGTCGAGCTCGTCGCCATTCGCGTGCGTCGCATGGACGACCGTCGAGCGGGGCCCGAGGCAGCCGCTGCGCGCGAGCAGCTCGATCGGCCGCACGCCGTGCTCCGCGAGGCACTCCTCGATCTCGCGCGGCTGCTCGTCGGCGTGCACGTGCAGCGGCAGCTCCTCGCGCTCTGCGTACGCGCCCAGCTCGCGCAGCCAGTCCTCGGGGCAGGCGCGCACCGAGTGGGGGGCGACGCCGACGCGGACGCCCTCGGCGCGGAGCTCCTCGAGCCCACGGAGGTAGTCCGCCACGGAGGGCTGACGGAAGCGCTCGATCCCGCCGCGCGCGTACGCGACGGAGAGCAGCACGAGCTCGAGCCCGGCCCCGCGCGCCGCCTCGGCCGCCGCCCGGGCCTCGGCGAGGCCGAGGTAGTGGAACTCGCCCACGGCCGTGAACCCCGCCCGGCGCATCTCCGCGTAGACCCGCGCGTAGAGCGCGCCGACGCGCTCGGGCGTCTGGCTCCGGGCCTCTTCGAGCATCAGCTCGCGCCACGCCCAGAAGTCGCCGCCCTCCGTCCGCCCGCGGAGGGGGCGCTGGAAGGCATGGGAGTGCGCGTTGACGAACCCGGGCAGCCGCACGGCGGGGTCTATCCTCTCCGATATGGCCACGCGCGCCGTTCCGCGCGGGTTGGCGCAGCTGCCGAACGCACTCACGATCCTGCGGCTCGCGCTCATCCCCGTCTTCGTCGTGCTCGTGCTCGGCGCGGACGAGGGCTACAGCTGGCCCGCCGCACTCGTGTTCGCGGCGGCCGGGATCACCGACCAAGTGGACGGCTTCCTCGCGCGGAGGTGGCGCGTCGAGTCGCAGTTCGGCAAGGTGGCCGATCCGCTCGCCGACCGGCTGATGATCGACGCGGCCGTGGTCCTGCTCTGGGTCGAGAACCGCCTCCCGCTGGCGGCGGTGGTCGTGATCCTCGCCCGGGATATCCTCCTGCTCGGCGGGTACAGGCTGGTCGTGCCGAGGGGCTACGACTTCGAGGTGAACTTCCTGGGCAAGGCGGCGACCTGGGTGCTCTACGCGGCGCTCGCGCTGACGATGGTCACGCGTGCGGGCACCGACTGGCCGCTCTGGCTCTTCTGGGCGGGCGTCGCGCTCGCGCTCGTCGCGGCGCTCCAGTACGTGCTCGGGGCGCGGAGCGAGGTGCGGACGTGAGGGCGATCGTGATGGCCGGCGGCGAGGGCACGCGGCTGCGCCCGTTGACCTCGAACCAGCCGAAACCGATGGTCCCGATCGTCGGCAAGCCGTGCATGGAGCACATCCTCGACCTGCTCAGGCACCACGGGCTCACCGACGTGATCGTCACTGTCGCGTTCCTGCCGCAGGCGATCCGCTCGTACTTCGGCGACGGCGAGTCGCTCGGCCTCGAGATCCAGTACTCGGTCGAGGAGACCCCGCTGGGCACGGCCGGGTCGGTCGGGCTGGCGACGAGGCGGCTCGACGAGCCCGTGCTGGTCATCTCGGGCGACGCGCTGTGCGACGTCGACCTGACGCGCATGCTCGAGGCGCACCGCGAGCAGGGCGCCGCGGTCACGATCGGCCTGAAGTCGGTCGACAACCCGCTCGAGTTCGGGATCGTCGTCACCGACGAGGACGGGCGCATCGAGCGGTTCCTCGAGAAGCCGTCGTGGGGGCAGGTGTTCTCCGACACGATCAACACCGGCATCTACGTGCTCGAGCCCGAGGTGCTGACGCACATCCCCGACGATCGGCCCTACGACTTCTCGAAGGAGCTCTTCCCGCTCCTGCTCGAGATGGGTCGGCCCCTGTACGGCCACGTCTTCGACGGGTACTGGCAGGACATCGGCAACCTCGACCAGTACCGCCAGGCGAACGTCGACGCGCTCGACGAGCGCGTGCGGCTGAACGTGCCCGGCATCCGCCTCCGCGGCAACGTCTGGATCGGCGAGGGCGTCGACCTGCACGACCTGAACGCGATCGAGGGGCCCGCGTTCGTCGGCAACTACTGCCGGATCCTCCCGGAGGCGACCGTCGGCGCGTACTCGGTCCTGAACGCGAGCGTGACGCTGCGCGAGAACGCGCGCACGGCGCGCTGCGTGATCGACACCGGCACGCACGTCGGCCGGGCCGCGCTGATCGAGGGCGCGATCGTGGGCCGGTCGTGCGACATCCGCTCGCACGTGCAGATCGGCGAGGGCGTCGCCGTCGGCGACGAGGTGACGATCGGCGAGGAGAGCGTCCTGCAGCCCGGCGTACGCGTCTACCCGTACAAGGAGATCGAGTCGGGCGCGCTCATCCACGAGAGCCTGATCTGGGAGTCGCGCGTCTCCTCGCGGCTGTTCGACCAGTGGGGCGTCTCCGGGCGCGTCAACGTCGACCTGACGCCCGAGGTGGCGATCCGCCTCGCGACCGCGCTCGGCACGGCGCTGCGGAAGGGTTCCCGCGTCGTCGCGAGCCGCGACGCCGCGCCGGCGTGCCGGATGATCAAGCGGGCGGTCATCACCGGACTGACCGCGGCCGGCGTCGACGTCGCGGACCTGCGAGTCCTCCCCGCGGCGGTCAACCGGCACATGCTGAAGATGGAGGCGTTCGCCGCCGGCGTCCACGTGACGACGCACCCGACCGACCCGGAGGTCGTGCGGATCCAGTTCCACGAGCCGCCCGGTATCTCGCTGACGCCGGCGCTCCAGAAGGAGATCGAGAAGCACTACACGCGCGGCGAGCTCCGGCGGGTCGGCTACAACGAGGTCGGCTCGATCACGTACCCCGTGCGCGTGCGCGAGAGCTACGCCCAGGACCTGCTCGCCTCCGTCGACGCCGGCGCCGTTCGTGCCCGGGGCTTCCGCGTCGTCGTCGACTACGGGTACTCCGCCGCCTCGTTCGTGCTCCCGCTCGTCCTCGGGCCGCTCGGCGTGGAGGCGGTCGCCGCGCACGCGTTCTCGACCGAGCGCGACGACCAGCCGATCGACGTCCCCGAGCTCGTCGCGCAGACGACCCGGCTCGTGAGCCCGTTCGGAGCGGACCTCGGCGTCGTCTTCGACCGCGGCGCGGAGCGGCTGCACCTGATCGACGAGCGTGGGGAGGAGATCCCGCTCGACCGCGCGCTCCTGCTCTTCCTGCGCCTGATCGGCTCCGACGGCAAGCGCGGGAAGCTCGCGTTCCCCGTGACCGTGACGAGCCAGGTCGAGCACCTGCTCGACGGCAGCGGGCTCGAGATCGTGCGGACGCCCGCGTCGCTCGCGGAGCTGACGAAGGCGGCCTCCGGCGACGACTTCATCTTCGCGGGCGCCGTCGGCGGCGGCTACGTCTTCCCCGACTTCCTGCCGGGCTACGACGGGATGGCGAGCCTCGTCAAGCTGCTCGAGCTGCTCGCCCCGGTCGAGCGGCCGCTCTCGGAGCTCGTGGCGTCACTGCCGCAGAGCGCGCTCGTGCACGAGCGGATCCCCTGCCCGTGGTCACAGAAGGGAACCGTGATGCGCGTCCTCCACGAGCGGCTCGAGGGCCGCCGGCTCGACCTGACCGACGGGATCAAGGTCTACGACGAGCGCGGCTGGGCGCAGGTGCTGCCGGACCCGGACGAGCCCGTCGTCCACCTCTATGCCGAGGGCCGCGACGAGCAGGAGTCGCGCGAGCTCCAGGGCGAGCTGCGCGGGCTCGTCGAGGAGATCCTGGCCACGGAGGAAACCCCGGTTGGAGCCTGAACTCTCGACTACTGGTTGACCCTTCGGCGGGCGACCGGTAAAAGAGACCCATGGAACCCCTTCCCGATCTCGCACAGCTCTCCGACGAGGAGCTCCGGAACCTGATCGAGGAGCTCGAGAAGGAGGAGAGCGACATCTCGTACCGGCGCCGGTTGCTCCAGGGGCGCATCGACATCCTCCGGGCGGAGCGGACCGCCAGGTTGCGCCGGTCGGTCGAGGCGGGGGACGCGCCGCTCACCGACATGGACACGCTCACCGACATCCTCTCCCAGAAGGGCGCGCCGGCCACCAAGGACTCCGGGGTTTGAGTCACGTCTACTGTCCCGAGTGCGGCTTCCAGAACCCCGAAGCCGCGAACTACTGCGCGCGCTGCGGGGCACATCTCGTCAAGCCCGACGAGAGCGAGGCGACGATGAGCTTCACGCCCGAGGAGTCGGAGGACGAAGGTCTCGGCCTGCCCGAGGGCGTCGACGGGCCGGCGCTGATCGTCCGCGCGGGCGGCGGCCGGGCGGGGGAGACGTTCCCCCTCGAGCAGGAACGCGTCACGATCGGCCGCTCGCCGGACTGCGAGATCTTCCTGGACGACGTCACGGTCTCGCGCAAGCACGCCGTGCTCGCCCGGAGCGGGGAGGCGTTCTCGATCGCGGACGAAGGCAGCCTGAACGGCACCTTCGTGAACAAGAAGCGCGTCGAGTCGGCCGAGCTCGAGGACGGCGACGAGATCCAGATCGGCAAGTACCGCCTGACCATCCTCCTGCGATGAGCGCGACTCAGACGTCACGCGGCGAGCGCGCGCTGCTCACGATCGGAGCGGTTTGCTCCCGGCTGAAGGACGAGTTCCCCGACATCTCGATCTCGAAGATCCGCTTCCTCGAGGACAAGGGCCTGCTCGCGCCGCGGCGGACCCGCGGCGGCTACCGGCTCTTCAGCGAGGACGACGTCGAGCGCCTGCGCCGGATCCTCGAGCTCCAGCGCGACGAGTTCCTGCCGCTGCGCGTGATCCGCCAGGAGCTCGCGCGACCGTCCGGCAAGGAGCGCCGGCGCAAGCGCGCCGAGCCGCTCGCCGAGGGCGACTTCGCGCTCGAGCTGGACGACCTCTGCGACCGGGCGGGCATCCCGCACGAGCTCGCGCACGAGCTCGAGGAGTTCGGGCTGCTCGTGCCCCGGAGGGAGGACCGGCAGAAGCGCTTCTCGGAGGGCGACGCCGAGATCGCCGCCGCGTGCGGGCGGCTCGCGCACTTCGGGATCTCCGCGCGGCACCTCCGGACGTTCCGGACGGGCGCGGACCGGCAGGCGAGCCTGCTCGAGGCGGTCGTGGCGCCGGCGCTCCGCTCGCGGAACCCCGAGCGACGCCAGGAGGGCCTGCGCGAGCTCGAGGCGCTCGCAGACGCGGCGCAGGAGCTCGCCCAGCTCCTGCTCGTGCGCGATCTGCGAGAGTTCGCCGCGCGCTGATGGCAGCGATCGACCTGAAGTCGAAGATCCGCGAGGTCCCGGACTGGCCCGAGCCGGGAGTGGGGTTCAAGGACATCTCCCCGCTCCTGCGCGACCCGTCCGCGCTCGAGCAGGCGATCTCGGACCTCGCCTCCTGGACGCGCGAGCAGGATCCCGACCTCGTGCTCGGAGCGGAGGCCCGCGGGTTCATCCTCGGCGCCGCGCTCGCGAGCGAGGCCGGCGTCGGGTTCATCCCGGCGCGCCGGCCGGGGAAGCTGCCGCCCGAGACGGTGAGCGCGACCTACGCGCTCGAGTACGGGCAGAACTCGCTCGAGCTGAACGCCGACGCGATCGGCGAGGGCACGCGGGTCGTCATCCACGACGACGTCCTCGCCACGGGCGGCACGGTCGAGGCGATCGCCGGGCTCGTCGAGCAGATGGGTGGCCAGGTCGTCGGCCTCTGCTTCATCATCGACCTGACGTTCCTCGGCGGCGCGGAGCGCCTCTCGCGCTTCCCGCTCTTCTCGCTGATCCGGTACTGACCGGCCCTCGGGGTTTCGCGTCCGGCTGCCGATGTATACGGGTGGTAGCAGCATGTACGACGCGTTGACCAGCCGGTACGCCTTCTCGTGCCCGGCGCGGGGCGAGACGTCGGTCACGCTGTCCGCGTTCCGCTCGCTCGAGCCGCTCGCCGGCACCTCGCATCCGGTCGTCTACCGCGTCGTCTTCGCGTGCGCGTGCGGCGACGAGCATCCCGGGCTCGTGACCCACGACGAGCTGGACTGGGCGCCGCTCGGCTTCGGGGGTGAGCGGTTCTTCAACCTGATGACCTCGCGGCTCGAGGACAGCGCGGTCGAGTTGAGCGACCTGGCCGCGCGGCGCATCCAGGCGGGGGAGTGGCCCTGGACATTCTTCTGCCTCCCGGAGGAGCGGCCGCGGCCGGTCTATCCGTCGTCGTTCTTCCTGATCGCGGCCGCCGACCGGACCGTCGGCGTCGCGGTTCGCTGCCCGGTTTGCTCGCGGACCTCGGTGAACCTCGTGACGCACAGCCACGTCGACCTGCCGTTCCACAACGACGCGGAAGTGGGCGTGGTCCGGCACCTGTTCTGGGAGGAGCCGATCGTCGAGGACTTCCGGTCGTTCCTCGGCTCGAGCGAGTTCGATTCGCGGCGCCTGCACCTTTAGACCCGGGCCAGGGATCGAGTGCGCGCGCCTCACCTGCCGATACGAGAGGCATGGCCGCCGCAGAGCCGCCCACGTCGAGAGGGTCGCTCCTGCTGATCGAGCACTGCGCAGCGCTCGACGAGGAGCACTGCCGCCCGAGCGCGCGCGAGCGCCTCGAGCGGATCGTCGGGGGCCCGCTGGCGCGCCTGCTCGTCGGCGCGCTCGGTGGGCATCCGCGCCGTTCCGAAGCCGACTAGTCCTCGGGCTCCGGCCCCGGGCGGTCGCCCAGGAGCCGAATGAAGAAGAAGATCCCGAAGCCGGCGAGCGCGGCGAAGATGAACGACTCCGCGCTCCCGACGCCGACGGCCCGCATCCCGAGCCAGAGGAAGAGGAAGAACCCGAGCGCCCAGAGGAAGCTCGAGACACCCTTGTCCACGGAGGGGGCGCGCAGGTGCACGGGGGGATGCTAGAGGACTGTTGCGACCGGGGAACGCCCACACCGGTCCAAAAGCTTTCGGGGCGAGTGTCCCGAAGAACTCTCGCCCCGAAAGATTTCGCCGAGCCGGTTTCGCTTTCGTCCACCGCTCCGGCTGGCTTTCGGCTTCCGCCTACGACCACCCGGTGCGACTTCGACCTACTTGCGCTCCGCGCTCGGCGCATGAGCAACGTAACCCGGGTCCCGTCTCGGTTCAAGAGGTCGAAAAACGTCCTGGCCGCAATTTGCGAATAATTCAATTATCCACAATTCCACAGCCATTCTTCCAACCTGTGGGGAACTCTGTGGACGGCCGGACGCGCGACTGTACACCGTAGGATCCGTCGCTGCATGGGGCGCGCCGCAACCTACGGCACCGCGGCCGCACTCCTCGCCGTTGCCGCGTCGCTCACGCTCCTCGAAGTGGGCGACGAGCCCGGTGGATTCCCGGCCTGGCAGGCGCTCGTGCTCGGCGTCGTCCAGGGGCTGACCGAGCTCCTGCCGATCTCGTCCTCGGGGCACCTGATCCTCGTCCCGTGGCTGGGGGAGTGGACGTACCTCCAGCGAAACGACGAGTTCAACCAGACCTTCGACGTCGCGCTCCATCTCGGGACGCTCGTCGCCGTCGTCGCGTACTTCCGGCGGGACATCGCGGCGCTCGCCGCCGCCCTCGCCGGCAGCGTCGCCCGCCGGCGGATCCGGACGCCCGACGAGCGGATCGCCTGGGTGGTCGCCGTGGCGACGGTGCCCGCGGCGCTCGTCGGCGCCGTGGGGGAGGGCCTGATCGCCGACCACCTCGGCGAGCCTTGGCAGATCGCGATCCTCCTCGCCGCCTTCGGAGTCGTCCTCTGGGTCGCCGACCGGAGCCCGGCGGACCGCTCGCCCGACGACCTGAGCCTCTGGGGCGCGCTCGGGATCGGATGCGCCCAGGCGCTCGCGCTCATGCCGGGCGTCTCGCGCTCGGGGGTCACGATCTCCGCGGCCCGGTTCCTCGGGCTCGGCCGCGACGAGGCAGCGAGGCTCTCGTTCCTGCTCCTGGCGCCGATCGTGCTGGGCGCGGTCCTCCTGAAGGGCGTCACCGACGTCCTGCTCGGAGACCTGCCGCGCGGCTGGCAAGGGCCGTTCCTCGTCGGCACGCTCGCGGCGGCCGGCAGCGGGCTCGTCGCGATCTCCGCGCTCCTCGGCTACGTGCGCCGTCACGACTACACGCTCTTCGCCGTCTACCGGCTGCTCGCGGCCGCGGTCGTGGCGCTGGTCATCCTGACCGGGGCCAGGGGGGCCTCGTTCTGAGCCCCGAATCGCGACTCGACATAATCCCCGTTCCCGTGCAGTGGTTTGGACACTCGCCGGGTGCGGAACCAGGCCCTCGGTCGTGGCTGTCGACGTCGTCGAGAACCTGCTCTCCCTGGAGGAGCTGAAACCGCTCCTGGAGGCGGCCGAGACGACGGGCTCGATCAAGCGGATCGAGCTCGGCGAGCTGCTCGAGCCGCACGAGCTGGCGCCGCTCGAGGTCGAGGCGATCGAGCGCGAGCTCGAGTCCCGCGGGTTCGAGCTTGTCGACGAGCTCGAGGAGAAGAAGGAGCCCGCGCCGCCTCCGCCGCCGGCGCCGCTCGAGTCGACGACCGACGCGCTCCAGCTCTTCCTGCGCGAGGCCGGACGGCACCCGCTCCTGACCGCCGCGCAGGAGGTCGAGCTCGCGAAGAAGATCGAGCGCGGCGACGAGCTCGCCAAGCAGCGGATGATCCAGTCCAACCTCCGCCTCGTCGTCTCGATCGCGAAGAACTACCGCAACCAGGGGCTGCCGTTCCTCGACCTGATCCAGGAGGGCACGCTCGGGCTGATCCGTGCCGTCGAGAAGTTCGACTGGCGTCGCGGCTACAAGTTCTCGACCTACGCGACCTGGTGGATCCGGCAGGCCGTCGCGCGCGCTCTCGCGGACAAGGCGCGCACGATCCGGATGCCCGTCCACATCGTCGAGCGCCTCCAGAAGATGAACCGCGCCGAGCGGACGCTCTGGATGGAGCTCGGTCGCGAGCCCACGCTCGACGAGATCGCCGACGAGGCGAACCTGCCCGTGCACCAGGCGAAGGAGGTGCGCGCCGCCGCGCGCGCGTCGACGAGCCTCGACCAGCCCGTCGGCGAGGAGGAGGACGCCGTCTTCGGCGACTTCGTCGCCGGCGATTCGCCGCTGCCCGAGGAGGAGGTCGAGATCGCGCTCCGGAGCCAGGCGCTCGCCGCGGCGCTCGCGGCGCTGTCGGAACGCGACCGCGCCGTCGTGATCCTGCGCTACGGCCTCGACGACGCCGAGCCGAAGACGCTCGAGGAGATCGGCCGCCGGCTCGGGCTGACGCGCGAGCGCGTCCGGCAGATCGAGCTCGAGTCGCTCAAGCACCTCGCGCGGCTGCACGAGATGGAAGCGGTGGCGCTGTAGTTTTCCGCAGATCGCGGATCCGCTCGCGCGAATCCGCGATCGCGAACGTCCCTAAAGGCGGGCGCTACGCGCCCGCTCGCGTAGCGGACTCACGTCCTCGGCCGCGGCAGTCGCGACGATGCCGAGCGCCGACCCGTCGAAGAGCGACCGAGCCTGCGTCTCCCCCACGCGGTTCCGCACGGCCGCGTAGGCCTCGTCGAGCAGCGCCGGCCGCGTCCCGCGGTGGCCGTCCGAGCCGACGAGCGCGACGAGCGCGTCGTCGACGAGCTCCCACGCGAGCGCCTCGGGCTCCGCCCCGTGCCGGCCCGTCAGCGAGCTGCCGTTCACCTGGAGGAGCCAGCCGCGCTCCGCGAGCTCGCGCGCGAGCGACGGGCGCTCGAGCACGGACTGCGTGCGCTCGGGATGCGCGATCACCGGCTGGAGGCCGTCGTCCTCGAGCAGCTCGCAGATCCGGACGAGCAGGTCGGCCGAGCCCGTGAACGGCACCTCGATCAGCACGGCGTTCGTGCCCTCGAGCGCGTAGCGGCGCAGGTCGTCGTCGAGCAGCGCGGGCGAGGGCGTCAGCTCGTAGCCGAGCCGCAGGTCGAGGCCCGCGGCCGCCCGCACCTCGGCGAAGGCCTTGCGGATCCCCCGCTCCCGCTCCTCGGTCAACGTCAGCTGCGGCCACACGTGCGGCGTCGCGAACAGGATCGCGGTCCCGCGGCGCGCGGCCTCGCGGCAGAGCCCCTGCCCCTCGAGCACGCGCTGCGCGCCGTCGTCGCCGGACGGGACGACGTGCGAGTGCACATCGACGAAGAAGGCCATACCGCGAGGGTACCCGCGGCGTGCGGGCTACTCCGTCTGGAGGTAGAGCTCGAGCGCGGGCGCGACGGCGCGCAGCTCGCGAAGCGCGCGCGACTCGAGCTGGCGCACGCGCTCGCGCGTGATCCCGAGGCCGCTGCCGACCTCCTCGAGCGTCTGCGGCTTCTGACCGTCGAGCCCGAAGCGCAGCGCGAGCACGCGGCGCATGCGGGGGTTGAGCGTGTCGAGCGCCTTCGCGAGCTCGCGGTGGCGCATCGTGTCCGCGGTCGTGAGCTCGGGCCGATCGGTCTTCGTGTCCTCGATCAGGTCGCCGTAGTTGCTCTCGCCGTCGCCGACCGGCGTCTCCAGGCTGACCGGGTCCTCGACGAGCTCGAGCAGGTCCTTCACCTTCGCCTCCGGCAGCTCCGCCGCTCTCGCGAGCTCCTCGACGGTCGGCTCGCGGTTCAGCTTCTGCGCGAGCTGTCTCCGCGTCCGCATCAGCCTTCGCACCTGGTCGGCGACGTGCACCGGCAGGCGGATGATCCGCCCCTGGTCGGCGAGGGCGCGCGTGATCGCCTGGCGGATCCACCAGGTCGCGTAGGTGGAGAGCTTGAAGCCCATGCGGTAGTCGAACTTCTCGACCGCGCGGATCAGGCCGAGGTTGCCCTCCTGGATCAGGTCGAGGAGCGGCACGCCCGCCTTCGTGTAGTTGCGGGTGATCGACATCACGAGCCGGAGGTTGCACTCGATCAGGCGGCGCTTCGCCTCCTCGTCGCCTGCGTCCTTGCGGCGGGCCAGCTCGCGCTCCTCGGACGGTGTCAGCAGCCGTCCGTCGCCGATCTGGCGGACGTAGAGCTTGAGCGGGTCGGAGACCGGCGCGGGCGTGTCGAAGGGCTCCTCGGCCTCCGGCTCCTCGACCGCGTCGAGGGCGGGAAGCAGCTCGAGCCGCGGCTCCGTCGCGTCCGGGGCCGCTTCGACGGGCCCGGGCAGGGACTGAGGCTCCATGGAGACTCGTATCGGCCTTTCGGGGGATGCGCTGAAAATCGGCGTCCACCCGAACGAGGGATCGTGCGTCGACGCAACCCCTTACAGGGTTCTTACCTAACTCTCAGAACTGCCGATACGTCTAAGAACCCGTGTGCGGGATCGCCGGCTATAGCCTGAGCTCTTCCTCGAGCGTCGACCGGACGCTCGCCGCTCAGTCGCTCCTGGCCGGGATCGCCGAGCGCGGCGCCGACGCCGTCGGCTACGCCCACCGCGGCGAGGGTGCTGTCCGGATCCACAAGCAGCGATCGGGCGCGAGCGAGCTCCTCGACCGCGTCCGCGTTCCCGAGGACGCTCGCGAGGCGCTCGTCCACGTCCGCGACTACACGAAGGGGCACCCGTCGATCGAGGCGAACAACCACCCGATCCGACACGGCGCCGTCGTGGGGATCCACAACGGGATCATCGCGAACGACGAGGAGCTGTTCGAGCGCCACGGCTGGCAGCGCGCGCGGCCGGAGATGACTGTCGACTCCGAGGCGATCTTCGCACTGGCCGAAGCGGCGGAAAGCCGCGGGGAAGCGCTCGAGGAGCTCTACGGCGCGATGGCGACCGCCTGGCTCGACGAGCGCCGGCCGGGGATCCTCTACCTCGCCCGCGGCGTCGGGCGACCGCTCTGGGTCGGCCGCGGTCCCCGCGAGACGTTCTTCGCCTCGACGAAGGTCGCGCTCGAGACGGTCGAGCGCTACGCCGGCGTCCGCCTCCAGGTCCGCGAGCTGGACGAGGGGACGCTGCTCGCGCTCTCCGACGGCCGCGTCGCCTGGAGCGAGCGCTTCCGTCCGGACGCGTCGTACGTCGAGGAGGACGTGCTCCCGGCCGTCCGCGCCCCGCACGAGGGCCAGAGCTGCCTCCAGCGCCTCGCCGCGCTCGCCGCGACCGCCTAGCGCTCCTTGCCGAGCGCCCCGCCCGAGCGCACCTCGATCCCCTCCTCGGAGAGCCGCTCGGCGATCAGGAACTGGAACGTCGCCCAGGCGCCGCGCCTGGACTCGAACATCCGGTAGACCTGCCACTCCGTCAGCAGGGACGGGTCCGCCTGGCGCGCGGCCGTCCAGTCGGCGAACTTCGGCAGGCGCCTCAGGCGGCGCGCGAGCCTGACGCCCTGCTCGACCGCTCGCTCGAGGCGCTCCTCGCCGACCGGCACGTCGAACCCCGCCTCTCGGAGGGCCGTCGTCAGCGAGCCGAACGTGTGCCAGTAGAGCGACTTCGAGGGGACTCGCCCGCGCCGCTCCTCGAGGTCGCGCGCGGTGGGGGTGCGGCCGAGCTCCTCCCCCAGGTCGCGAAGGACCTGGAGCAGCTCCTGGCGGGTCGCGAACCGCCGCGGCACGAGACCCGCCTCGCGCTTCGCGGCGTTCCAGCTGCCGAAGTGCTCGATCACCGTCTGGGGGTGGACGCGCGTCTTCGGGTCGCCCGCGAACTCCCGCATCGTCGGCGAGCGGCCGAGCCGCTCCGCGCACGCGCGCAGCTCGGCGAGGAGCTCCTCGTCGCTGTAGCGGCGGCGGATCCCCGCCTTGAACGCCGCGAGCCGGTCGGGGTCGATTCCCTCGACGGCGCCATACGCCCGCTTGCGGGCCACGTCAAGAATGGTAGAGCAAATTGACCGAGACGCAAGAGCGCCCGAACGGCCCCGTCCCTAGGAAGCGGCGGCGACGAGCAAGGGGCCTGCGCCCTCGGGCTCGAGGCGCTCGAGCGGCAGGATCCGCTCGAGCGCGGCCACGCAGCGGGGGCAGAACTGGCTCCCCGAGGCCCGGTTGAGCTCGGCGAGCGCCTCGACGGGCGGCCGCGCGGCTCGGTAGATCCGCGTCGTCAGCATCGAGTCGAGCGCGTCGGCGACGTGGATGATCCGGGCGCCGAGGGGGATCTCGTCCGCCTTCAGCCGGTCCGGGTAGCCGGTGCCGTCGAAGCGCTCGTGGTGGTGCCGGATCGACGGCACCGCGTCCCCGAGGAACCCGAGGCGGTCGATGATCCGGGCGCCCTCCTCCGCGTGCCGCTGCATCAGCGCCCACTCCTCGCTCGTGAGCGACGCGGGCTTGAGCAGGATCGCGTCCGGGATCGCGAGCTTGCCGATGTCGTGGAAGAGCGCGGCGTGGCCGAGCAGGTCGAGCTCCGCCTGCGAGAGGCCGAGCTCGCGTCCGATCGCGAGCGCGAGCTGCTGCACCCGCCGGGAGTGGCCCGCGGTGTACGAGTCGCGCGCGTCGACCGTGGCCGAGAGCGACTCCATCGCGGCCGTCGAGCGCTCCCTCAGCAGCCGGTTCGCCTGCTCGAGCGAGACGTTCTGCGACTGGATCGTCTCCGCGGCCGCACGGAGCTTCTGCGCGGAGCGCTGCTGGTGCGCGAGGTAGGCCTCCTGCGTCTTCCGCATGAGCAGGAGCGGCACCGCGAACACGGCGAGGCCCCAGAAGTCCGCCGCCGCGTAGGCGACCGCCATCACGCCGGCTACGAACCCGTACACGACGTAGTGCAGCCAGAGCCAGGCGAACCGCTCGCGGAAGACGACGAGCCACCGCTTGTGGCCCTCCATCGCGAGCGCGATGCTGACGAGGCTCATGTTCACGAAGAAGTACGCGACGCCCGCGAGCAGGCCGGAGACGATCGTCTCGACCTTGTCCGCCGTGCCGCTCAGCTCATAGAGGCCCTCGACGCCGTAGACGCCCGCGGCTGCGAGCGACGCGAGCGTCAGCGCGCCGATGTTGAAGAGCACCTGGTGCGTCCAGATCCGCTGCGCGCTCCAGTCGACGACCGCGATCGTGATCGCGATCGCGAGCGCCGCTCGCGGGCCGAAGAGCGCTGCGCCGGCGATCGCGCCGACCGCGCTGAGCGAGATCGAGCTCCCCCCCACCTCGTCGGTGACGGTGAGCGCGACCGCCTGGCCGATGCCGACGAGCATGACCATCGCGACCAGGCCGACGACGTCGGTGGTGTTGCCGTACACGATCCCGAGCACGCCCGCCACGATGCCCGTGAGGCTCACCGCCGCCACGAGCAGCCCCAGACGCGCCGAGAGCGCGAGGAAGCGCGGCCCCTGGCTCGGCTTCGGGTCGGGCTGATTCCGTCGGTCGTCGGCGGGGATCGCCTCGGCGACGCGCGGCAACGGCGTCACGTGCTCGCCGTCCTCGGGCACCGCGACGAACCGTCTCGTGCGCTCGTCGGGCACGAGCAGGGAGTCGTCGGTGACGCCGAGCACGCGGTTGCGACCCTGGAGCTTCGCGCGGTAGACGGCGAGGTCTGCCTGGTGGATCAGCTCGTTTGCGTCGACGCCGTCCTTCGGAAAGCCCGCGACGCCGATGGAGACGGTGGCGCGGATCGGCTCGCTGGACGTCTCGACCTCGAACGCGGCGTCGGCGACCGCCTTCCGGATCCGCTCCGCGATGTCGAGCGCCTGCTCCGGCGGAGTCTCCGGGAGCAGGATCGAGAACTCCTCGCCTCCGAAGCGCGCCGGGACGTCGTAGTGGCGCAGCTGCGCCCGGAAGATCTGCGCGATCCCGCGCAGGACCGCGTCGCCCGCGAGGTGCCCGTACGTGTTGTTGATGTCGCGCAGCAGGTCGAGGTCGGCCATGATCAGCGACATCGGGCGGTCGAAGCGCACGGCACGCCCGAGCTCCTCCGTCAGCGACGACGCGAAGTGGCGCGCGTTGAACAACCCGGTCTTCGGGTCGACCCGTGCCTCCTCCTCGAGCGCCGGGACGGCCAGCGAGCGATGAATCAGCAGCATCGGCGCGATCCCGAGCGGGATCAGCCAGGGGTTGAGGTCCCAGAAGCTGACGAGCACGAACCCGAGCATCCCGACGACGAGCTCGTTCGAGAGGCTCTGGAAGGAGAGCAGCCCGGACTCCCCCATGCTCATGCCGCGCGCGAGCCGCAGCATCACCGCGACGATCGTGTGGTTGAGGATCACGTAGACGATCGTCGCCGCGACGCCGGCGTAGGCCCACACCTGCGCCTCGGTCCCCGGCGCGTGGTCGAGCACGAGGTGCGCGACGTACCACGCGGCAAAGAGGTCGACCGCGTGGTTCGCGATGTTGAAGGACTGCATGAACCACGGGTACCGGACCCTCAGCCACTCGGGCAGGTGCATGACGATCGGCATGAGCGCCATCAGCTCGACCGGCAGCAGGAAGACCGCCGGGAGCATGAAGACGATCGCGGGCGTGAACGCGTTGTTCTTCGGTGTGTGGACCGGGAACAGCTGCGCGGCCGCCGCCGCCGAGCCGAAGATCGCGAAGACGAGCCAGCCGTGCGTGTCGCTCGAGAGCTGCGTGATGCTCGGCAGAATCGCGGCGGCCCCGAGCAGCAGCACGCTGCCCAGGAAGAGCTTCGAGCCGCGATTCAGCTGATTGTCGCTTGCCGCCACAGTTCTCCTCTTCGGGAGATGTCGGCGCGGAGCCGCGCCGGCTTGATGCCGGCGCGCGGGGGCGTTCGCCGCACCACCACGGCTGAAGCTACGTCCTGCCCCGGCGCGGGGCATCCCCCCGACGAGTGACGCACGCGCCGTCCCCCGTTCGGGGGAGAACGACGAACGGCGGCCCGTGGGCCGCCGTTCGCCTGGAGCTCGAGCGTCGTGCTACTCCTCGTCCGTCGCGACCGTCCAGTTCGAGGCCGTCCAGTTCGACGCAGTCCAGTTCGAGCTGACCCAGTTCGACGCGGTCCAGTTCGAGCTGACCCAGTTCGACGCCGTCCAGTTGGCGGAGGTCCAGTTGGCCACGGTCCAGTTCGACTGCGTCCAGTTCGCGTTCGAGCGGACGTGGTTCGACCACGCCTCGGCGTCGAAGCTGCCGTCCCTGACGAAGGCGTAGAGGTTCGCGTTCGGGTTCGGTGCGCTCGTGAGCTTCGCGGCGGCCGCCGCGTCGATCTCGCCGACTCCGGCTCCGGGGTCGCTCGCCGCGATGTACCGGGCCGTCTGCATGAGCGCGCCCTTGACCTGGTCCGGCGAGAGGCCGGGGTTCCGAGCGAGCATCTGCGCAGCCGCGCCGGCGACCATTGGCGCCGCGAACGACGTGCCGCTCATCCACATGTAGCCCGGGGCTACGACGCGGTTCGTCTTTCGGGCGTGGATCACCGAGCCGGTCGGCACGGGGCCCACGATCCAGCGACCCGGCGCGGAGACGTCGGGCTTCATGAAGCCGTCCGCGGTCGACCCGTATGCCGACCACGAAGCGCGCCGGTCGTCCGAGACGCTCGCGGTACCCGCGATGTCGAGCGCCCCGACCGTGATCACGAACGGGTCGTTCGCAGGTGCTCCGATTCCGACGGGGTTGGTCGGGTTTCCGTTGTTCCCGACCGCGGTGACGACGACGATGCCGTTGAACCAGAGCTTCTCGACCGCCTTGTCGAGCGGATCGAACCGGAAGCTCGCCGAGGACGTGCCGACGAGCGAGAAGTTCGCCACGCGGATGTTGTGGACCGACTTGTTCGCGATGATCCAGTCGACCGCGGCGACGACGTCGCTCGTGAGCGCCTCGCCCTGGCTCGACGCCACGCGGACGTCGACGAGCGGAGCGTTGCGGGCGACGCCGGGGTACGCCGAGCCGTTGCCGGCAGCGACTCCGGCGACCATCGTGCCGTGGCCCGAGGGGTCACCCGTCGCGGTCGGCTCCTTCGAGCTGAAGTTGACGCGAGCGATGACGCGGGAGCCGAAGTCGGCCGTCTTGGCCGCGTCGATGCCGGTGTCCACGATCGCGATCGCGGGAGCCTGCGGCGCCGTGGAGCCGAGCGAGGGCACGCAGTTCGGATCGAGCTTGATGCCCAGCAGGCTGACGGCGCACGTGACCGCCGGCTGGTCCCAGAGCGAGGGGGCCCCGAGGACCTGACGCCACATCGCGGCGTCGGCAGGGTCGGTGACGTCCCAGTCGCCGTTGCCGACGAGCGAGAGCGACTCGTTGCGCGTGATCGCCACGATGTGCGAGTCCCGCGCGAGCTGCAGGAGGTCCTTGCCCGAGATCTGGGCCGACGCGCCGCTGATCGAGCGGAACGCCTTCTTCAGCTGTCCGCCGTTCTCCTTCACTTCGCGGACCACGCGCTCGGTGCCGTTGTTGTCGCCCTGGACGATGACGTCGAACGTCGCGTCCGGGTTCGCCTGGGCAGCAGCCATCAGGTCGGCCGGGACGGCCGCGTGCTGGTTCCCGCCGGCGATGCCGGCGGCGGGGATGACGACGCTGACGACGAGCGCGAGCAGCGCAATGCCGCTCCGACCGCCGCGCCCCCAGAGCGCGCTGCCGCGGGACTGGCCTCCGGTGCCCTTGCCCCACAGCGCGCTCGAGCGAGCCTCCCCTGGATTCGAAGGTCGTTCGTGCCGCATGTGAAGTATCGATTCCTTTCGTGTGTGCCGCATGAGTAAAGGCTCGGAAGCCGCCTTCCAGGGGTGAACCTAGGCCGCGGATGGTGAGGGTTCCTCCCCCGGCCGGGGTACGGCCGGGAAGATCCCTCGTTCGAGGGCGCCCGGTAGGCTCGGCGTCGATGCGCGTCCCGCTTCCGCTCCCGGCGCTGGCGGCCGCGGCGCGCGCGGCGGGTGCGCTCTCCCGCGTCGCGGGCGCCGGGGGCGGCACGACGCTCCCGGGCAAGCTGCTCTGGAAGCTCGACCCGGGTGCGGTCTCGAAGCTGGCCGGGCGGCTCCCCCAGGGCGTGGCCGTGCTCTCGGCCACGAACGGGAAGACGACGACGGCCGCGATGACCGCGGCGATCCTGGAGCCACGTGCCCGCCTCGCGCACAACAGCGCCGGGGCAAACCTGGTCTCCGGCGTCGCCTCCACGCTCCTCGCCGCGAACGGGGCCGAGCTCGGGCTGTTCGAGGTGGACGAGGCAGCGCTGCCCGAGGTGACCCGGCTCGTGCGGCCGCGGGTGCTCTGCCTCTCGAACCTCTTCCGGGACCAGCTCGACCGCTACGGCGAGCTCGAGCTGATCGCCGAGCGCTGGCGCTCGCTCGTCCGCCAGCTGCCCGAGGAGGTCCGGCTCGTCGTCAACGGGGACGATCCCCAGCTCGGGGCGCTCGTCGCGGAGCGCCCGGGCGCCGTCGTCTTCGGCGTCGACGATCCGTCGCAGGCGCGAAGCGGCGGGCTCCAGCACGCGGCCGACTCGAAGCACTGCGTCCGCTGCGGCGCCCCCTACACGTTCCACGCCGCCTATGTCGGGCATCTCGGCGACTACGAATGCCCTGCATGCGGGCACCGGCGACCGCCGCTCGAGCTCGCCGCCCGCTCGATCGAGCTGCACGGCCTGGACGGCGCCTCGTTCGACCTCCACGCGCCCGAGGGCACGCAGCGAATCCGGCTGCGGCTTCCGGGCCTCTACAACGTCTACAACGCGCTGGCCGCGGCCGCGCTCTCGCGTGCGCTCGGCGCGTCGCTCGACGAGATCGCCGCCGGGCTCGAGCGCTTCGCGGCGGCGTTCGGTCGCTTCGAGCGCATCGCGATCGGCGACCGCCGGCTCCTGATGCTCCTGATCAAGAATCCCGCGGGCGCGAACGAGGCGATCCGGACGCTCGTCGCCGGCGGCGGGCCCTCGCTCGCGCTCGTCGCGCTGAACGACGCCATCGCCGACGGCAAGGACGTCTCCTGGATCTGGGACGTCGACTTCGAGCCGCTCCTCGACGGGCTCGGGCGCGTGGTCGTCACGGGCGACCGGGCGGCGGAGCTGGCGCTCCGCTTCAAGTACGCCGGCTTCGACCCCGGCGCGATCGAGGTGCTGCCCGACCTGGAGCAGGGGCTCGACCGTGCCCTCGCGGCGACGCCTGCGGGCGGCGAGCTCGTCCTCCTCCCCACCTACACGGCGATGCTCGCGCTGCGGCGGATCGTCTCCCGACGGGGGCACGTGCCCCAGTACTGGCAGGCGGCGTGAAGATCGTCGTCGGCCACCTCTACCCCGAGTACCTGAACATCTACGCCGACCGCGGGAACATCGCGGTGCTGGCCCGGCGCGCGGCATGGCGGGGTCACGAGCTCGAGGTGCGGCCGATCTCCGCCGGCGCCGCGATCGAGCCCGGCGTGCACGACCTGCTCTACATCGGCGGCGGCCAGGACCGCGAGCAGGCGCTCGTCGCGCACGACCTCGCGGGCAAGCGCGACCAGGTGCTCGCCGCAGCCGCCGGAGGGGCCGCCGTCCTCGCGGTGTGCGGCGGCTACCAGCTGCTCGGCCGGTTCTACCGCTTCGCCGACGGCGAGGAGCTCCCCGGCGTCGGTCTCTTCCCGCTCCACACGATCGCCGGGGAGCGGCGCATGATCGGCGACGTCCTGCTCGAGGTCGAGCTCGAGCCGGACGAGCGCCGGACGATCGCGGGCTTCGAGAACCACGCCGGTCGTACGAAGCTCGACGAAGGTGCGGAGCCGTTGGGCCGCGTCGTCGCCGGCTTCGGCAACGACGGCGAGAGCGGCGCCGAGGGCTGCCGCGTCGGGCGGGCGCTCGGGACGTACCTCCACGGGCCCCTCCTCCCGCGGAACCCCTGGCTGGCCGACTGGCTGCTCGCCCAGGCGCTCGCGCATCGGAGCGGCGGCGAGCCGCCGAGCTTCGCCGAGCTCGACGACGGGCTCGAACGGGAGGCGCACGCCGTCTCCGCACGACGCGCGCGGGCGCGCGGCGGGCGCTAGGGCACCCAGAGCGCCCCGAGGTACACCATCGGGTCGCCGGGTTGCCAGCGGCGCAGGAACCGCTGGACGGGCGGGTGGAGCACGATGTCGTCGAGCTCGCCGAGCGAGAAGAGGCGGTGGCCGCGCACCGCCGCGTCCTGCGAGGTCACACGCTCGAGCGAACGCCCGGAGAGATCGCCCGAGAAGACGATGTGCACCACGTGCTTCGCGGCGAAGCTCCGCTCGGGCGAGATCGACTCCGCGATCGCG
This sequence comes from Thermoleophilia bacterium, assembly GCA_025929895.1. Classification (GTDB taxonomy): domain Bacteria; phylum Actinomycetota; class Thermoleophilia; order Gaiellales; family Gaiellaceae; genus JACCTU01. Next base: position 21,935 of record JAICPI010000015.1, on the reverse strand, counting down.
ACCGGTCCTTCGAGCGTCAGCTCCTTGCCCACCCCCACCTCTTCCATCAGCTCGCGGCGAAGCGCGTCGACGAGGCTCTCGCCCGAGTTCACCCCGCCGCCCGGGAGCAGCCAGTACTCCTTGCCGGGCTTCTCGTGCCGGCAGAGCAGGATCCGGTCCTCCCACCGCAGCAGCGCGGAGACGCGGATGCGCGGCTCCATCAGGAGGACGAGCCGAAGCCGCGCGCGCCGCGCTCGCTCTCGGGGAGCTCGTCCACCTCGACGAGCGACACCTGCGGGACCTGGAGGACGACGAGCTGCGCGATCCGCATCCCCGGCTCGACGACGAACGGCTCGCGCGCGTCGGTGTTGAGCAGGTTGACGAGCAGCTCCCCCCGGTAGCCGGCGTCGATCAGCCCGGGCGTGTTCACGATCGAGATCCCGTGGTTCGTCGCGAGGCCCGACCGCGGCTGCACGTACCCCGCGTAGCCCTCGGGGATCGCGACCGCGAGCCCGGTCGGCACGAGCGCCCGCTCGCCCGGCCCGAGCTCGACGCGCTCGCAGGCCGCGAGGTCGATCCCGGCGTCGCCGTCGTACGCGCGCGTCGGCACCTCCGCGTCGGGGCGGAGCCGCCGGATGGGGAGCTCGATCACACGGCCTTCTCGCGCGCCGCCTGCGCCTCGGCGTCGGCGACGAGGAACTCCGCGAACCGGCGCACCTCGCGATGCGGGAGGCGTGCGTCGACGAGCACGCCGTCGGCGAGGTCCTCCCGCCCGTCGATCGGCGCGCCGAGTGCGTAGAGCTCCGCGAGCTTGCCGCCGTCCTCGTACGGGACGAGCAGCCGCACGTGCTCGAAGCGGTCCTGGAACCGCGACGCGATCTGCGCGCGGAGCTCGTCGAGCCCCTCGCCCGTGAGCGCGGACACCTGGACCGCGTCTGGGAAGCGGGCCGCGACGCGCCGACGGGCGAGCGGATCGAGCGCGTCGACCTTGTTCAGCACGAGCTCGCGCGGCAGCTCCCCGGCGCCGATCTCCCCGAGGACGGCGTCGACCGACCGGACCATCTCGTCGAGCCGGGCGTCGGATGCGGTCGCGTCGAGGACGTGAAGCACGAGGTCGGCCACGAGCGTCTCCTCCAGCGTGGCGGCGAAGCCCTCGACCAGCTGGTGCGGCAGGCGGCGGATGAAGCCGACGGTGTCGGTGACGAGGTACCGCCGGCCGTCGTGCTCGAACCCGCGCGTGGTCGGGTCGAGCGTCTCGAAGAGCCGGTTCTCGACCGAGACGCCCGCGCCGGTGAGCGCGTTCAGGAGCGTGGACTTGCCGACGTTCGTGTACCCGGCGAGCGCGACGGTCGGCGTCGTGCTGCGCTCGCGCTCCTTGCGCCGCGTCGCGCGCTGCTTGCTGAGCCCCTCGAGCCGGCGTCGGAGGATGCCGGCGCGCCGGCGCGCCAGGCGACGGTCGGTCTCGAGCTGCGACTCGCCCGGGCCGCGAGTGCCGACGCCCCCGCCGAGGCGCTCGAGGTGCTGCCACATGCCGCGCATGCGCGGGAGGTTGTACTCGAGCTGCGCCAGCTCGACCTGGAGCTTCCCCTCGGCGCTCACCGCGTGCTGGGCGAAGATGTCGAGGATCAGCTGCGTCCGGTCGACGACGCGCGCGCTCAGCGCGTTCTCGAGCGCACGCTGCTGCGTCGGGTCGAGTTCGTCGTCCACGAGCAGCGCCTCGGCGCCCGAGTCGCCGTACGCCTGCTTCAGCTCCTGGAGCTTCCCCTTCCCCACGTAGGTGCGCGGGTCCGGGTGTGCCCGGTGCTGGACGAGGTCGCCGACCGTCTCGACGCCCGCGGTCCGCGCGAGCTCGCGGAGCTCGTCGAGCTCCTCCTCGGCATCGGCTCCCTGGGGGAGCACGGCCACCGCGAAGCCCCGCTCGGGCTCCGCGCCCGGTGCGGGGTCCGGCTGACGCGGCGTCACGGCAGGATTATGCCCGTGCCGGGCCCCGATCCCGACGTCGCCGCGAGGACGCTCGCGCTCGTCGACATCCACTCGCCGAGCGGCGGCGAGCAGGAGATCGCCGAGTACGTGGCCTCAGAGCTGCCCTGGCCGCCGACCTGGCGCGACGGCGAGACCCTTTGGTACGCGATCGGGCCGTCCCCGCCGCAGGTCGTGCTCGCCGGGCATCTCGACACGGTCCCGTCGAACGGCAACTTCCCGGGCCGGCGGGCCGACGGCGTCGTCCACGGGCTCGGGGCGAGCGACATGAAGGGCGGGGTCGCGGTGATGATGGAGCTCGCCTGGGCGCTCGCGCGCGCGGGCAGCGCCGCGAGCGCCGGCTTCCTCTTCTTCCCGCGCGAGGAGATCGCCGTCGAGCACAGCCCGCTCCCGACGTTCTTCGCCACCGGCGCGCTGGACGGCGCCGGCCTCGTCGTCGTGCTCGAGCCCACCGACAACGAGATCCAGGTCGGCTGCGTCGGGAACGTGAATGCGCGCCTTCGCTTCAAGGGGCGGAGCGCGCACACCGCGCGGCCGTGGCTCGGCGTCAACGCGATCGAGCTCGCCGTCGACGGTCTGGCCCGGATCGCCGGCCTCCCGCCGCACGACGTCGAGGTCGGCGGGCTCCCGTTCCGGGAGGTGCTGAGCCTCACGAGGATTTCCGGGGGGCGCGCCGACAACGTCGTGCCCGACCTCGTCGAGGCGTCCCTCAACTTCCGCTACGCACCCGGCCGCTCGCGCGACGACGCCGAGGCGCGCCTGCGCGAGCTGGCGGGCGAGGGCGTCGAGATCGTCAGCCACTCGCCCGCGGCATCGGTCGCGGTCGACAACCCGCTCGTCCGCCGGCTGCGGGAGATCGGCGGCTTCGCGCTGACGCCCAAGCAGGCGTGGACGCCGGTGGCGCAGTTCGCCGAGCTCGGGCTCGACGCGGTCAACTTCGGCCCCGGAGCGACGCGCTTCGCGCACGCGCAGGACGAGCAGGTCGACGTCGCGGCCCTCGAGCGGAGCCTGGACGCTCTGCGCGTCTTGCTCAACACCTAGGCTGCGAGCGTGCACGTCTCCCCCGTTCTCGCCGCACAGACGACGTACCCGTTCGTGCGGATCGAGGAGGCGAAGCGGCGCAAGGCGGCGGAGGGAGTGCGCATCTTCGACTTCGGCATGGGCGACCCGCGCGAGCCGACCGACCCGCTGATCAAGCGCGCGCTCGTCAACGCGCTCGACGAGGCGACCGGGTATCCGGCCGCGGTCGGGCTGCCCGAGCTGCGCGTCGCCGTGGCCGAGTGGTGCGAGCGGCGGTTCGGCGTTCGCCTCGATCCCGAGCGCGAGGTGATCCCGACCTACGGGTCGAAGGAGGCGATCTTCCTGTTCGCGCAGGTCGTGCTCGACGCCTCTTCCGGCAAGGACGTCGTCGTCATCCCCGAGCCCGCGTACCCGGTGTACGAGCGCGGTGCGCTCTTCGCCGCCGCCGACGTGCACACGCTGCCGCTCCTCGCCGAGCACGGCTTCCTGCCCGACCTCGAGGCGGTGGACGACGAGACGTGGTCCCGAACGGCGATCTTCTGGGTCTGCTACCCGAACAACCCCACCGGCGCGGTCGCGCCCGCAGCGTTCCACGAGCGGCTCGCGGAGCTGTCGCTCGAGCACGACTTCCTCGTCTGCTCCGACGAGGCGTACAGCGAGCTCTGGTTCGACCAGCCCCCGGCCTCGGCGCTCCAGGCCGCCGACCGCACGAACGTCGTCGTCTTCAACACGCTCTCGAAGCGCTCCTCGATGACGGGCTACCGCTGCGGCTTCGTCGCCGCAGACGCCCGCGTGATCGAGTCGCTGCGGAAGTTCCGGCCGAGCGTCGGCACCGCGCCGCAGGTGTTCGTGCAGCGCGCGGCGATCGCGGCGTGGCGCGACGAGGAGCACGTCGAACGGAACCGCGCGCTCTACGCGCGCAAGCGAGCCCTGTTTCTCGACCTGTTCGAGCGGAAGGGGCTCGCGCTGGCCGGCAGCGAGGCGACGATGTACCTGTGGGTCGAGGCGCCGGAGGGCGAGACGTCCGAGCGCTTCGCCGAGCGGCTGCTCGCGCACGGCGTCGTCGTCGCGCCGGGCTCGTTCTTCGGCGCGGCCGGGGAAGGCTACGTCCGCTTCGCGCTCGTGCCGACCGAGGAGGAGTGCGCCGAGGCGACGGCGCTCCTCGAGGACGTGCTCTGAGCCTCGAGCAGGAGATCGAGGCGCTCTGGGACGACCTCGACCCCGGCCGCGCCGCCCCCGTCGAGGAGACGATCGCGCGACTCGACCGCGGGGAGCTGCGCGTGGCGGAGCGGCGCGACGGCGAGTGGGTCGTGCAGGAATGGGTGAAGAAGGCGATCCTCCTCTACTTCCGGCTCCGGCAGATGGAGCCGGACGAGGTGGGGCCGTTCCGCTACCACGACAAGATCCCGCTGAAGACCGACTACGAGGAGCGCGGCGTGCGGGTCGTGCCGCCCGCCACGGCCCGCTTCGGGTCGTACCTCTCGCCCGATGTGATCCTGATGCCGAGCTACGTCAACATCGGCGCGTGGGTCGGCCCCCGCACGATGGTGGACACGTGGGCGACCGTGGGCTCGTGCGCGCAGATCGGCGCGGACGTCCACCTCGCCGGCGGCGTCGGCATCGGCGGCGTGCTCGAGCCGCCGGGCGCGCGGCCGGTGATCGTCGAGGACGGCGCGTTCGTCGGCTCGCGCTCCATCGTCACGGAGGGAACCGTCGTCGGCGAAGGCGCGGTGCTCGGCGCGAACGTGGTGCTGACCGCGTCGATCCCGATCATCGACGTCACGGGCGCCGAGCCGGTCGAGCATCGGGGGTACGTCCCGCCTCGATCGGTCGTCATCCCCGGCACGCGGCCGAAGCGGTTCGCGGCGGGGACCTACGAGCTCGCCTGCGCGCTGATCGTCGGCACGCGCGACGCGTCCACCGACCTCAAGACGAGCCTGAACGACGCGCTCCGGGAGCACGGGGTGGCGACGTGAGCGACCGACCGGTCCGGCTCCTCGTCACCGACGACCTCGAGCGGTCGCGGCTGACGGTGTTCTTCCGCCTCCTCCTCGCCATCCCCCACTTCTTCTGGCTCGGCGTGTGGACCTTCGGCGCGTTCTTCAGCGCGATCGCGCAGTGGTTCGTCACCGTCCTTCGGGGCAGGCCCGTGCCGCGGTTGCACGAGTTCCACATCGGCTACATCCGCTACGCGACGCACGTCGGGGCCTACCTCGCGCTGGCGGCGAACCCGTTCCCTGGGTTCCTCGGAGCGCCCGGCTACCCGATCGACGTCGAGATCGCTTCGGCCGAGCGGCAGGGGCGGCTCGGCGCGCTGCTCCGCCTGCTGCTCGCGCTGCCGGCGCTCTTCATGCTCGTGCTGATCAGCGGCGGCGGCCCGTCGGGCGTGGGCCCGTACTGGGTGGTCAGCGGCGGGATCGTCGCCGCGGTCGCCTTCCTCGGCTGGTTCGCCTCGCTCGTCCGCGGGTGCATGCCGCGCGGTCTGCGGAACCTCGCGGCGTACGGACTGCGGTACACCGCCGAGGTCTACGCCTACGTCCTGCTGGTCACGCCGGTGTACCCGTCGACCGATCCGAGGCTCCCGGCGCATGCCGGCGCGCCACCCTCGCACCCGGTCCGGCTCGACGTTGTCGACGACCGCCGGCGGTCGCGCCTGACGACCTTCTTCCGCTTCTTCCTGCTCGTGCCGCATCTCGTGTGGTTCTCGTTCTGGGGCGTGCTGGCACTGCTCATCGCGGTCGTCCAGTGGTTCTTCACGCTCGTCGCCGGGCACCCCGCGTCGCCGCTCCACCGCTTCCTCGCAGCGTGGGTGCGCTACCAGACGCACCTCTTCGCGTTCGGGTTCCTGATCGCGAACCCGTTTCCGGGGTTCACGGGCACACCGGGCTACCCGGTCGACCTCGAGCTCCCCCCGCCCGGCCGGCAGCGGCGGCTCGTCACGCTCTTCCGGCTGCCGCTCGCCCTCCCCGCGTTCGTCGTGTCGGGCGCGCTCGGCTGGCTGCTGTACGCGGCGGGGATCGGCGGCTGGTTCGCGGCGCTGGCGCTCGGCCGGATGCCGAGCGGCCTCCGCGACGCCGGCGCCCACGCGCTCCGTTACAGCGCCCAGGTGAACGCGTACGCGCTGCTCCTCACCGAGCGCTACCCGTTCAGCGGACCGCCGGTGGAGCCGTCGGACGATGCGCCGGGCTGAGCGCGCGGCGGCGCTGCTCGCCTTTGCGGTCGGGGCGGGCGCGGCGGTCTGGGCGCTCTGGCCGACCGACGTCCCGGACGACCTGGAGCTGCCGCCGCTCGGGCAGGCTGACGTCGCGAGCGCGGCGCACATCCGCGAAGCCGAGCGGTTCGAGACGTTCCTGCGCTGGGACTACGTGCTCGCCGAGGTGGTCGTGCTCCTCGTGCTCGCGCTCTACGCCTGGCGCGGGCATCGTCTCGCGCGGGAGTCTGCGGCCGGGCGGATCGGCACCGGGATGCTCCTCGGGATGCTCGGGCTCGGGATCCTCTGGATCACCCAGATCCCGTTCGGTCTCGCCGAGATCTGGTGGGCGCGCCGCTACGACGCCGCCGAGGTCGGGTACCTCGAGTGGCTGCTCGGCTACTGGCTCGGGCTCGCCGGCCAGTTCGGGTTCATCTGCCTCGCGCTTGCGATCGTCATGGGGTTCGCGCAGGTGCTCCGCGACCGCTGGTGGGTCGCCGGCGCGCCGGCGTTCATCGCGCTCTACGTCGTCTTCGCCTGGTCGCTGCCGTGGCTGATCCCCGACGACCGGCCCGTCGACGATCCGGCGCTCGCGGCGGCGGCGCAACGCTACGCGCGCGAGCAGGGCACGGACCCGATCCCCGTGCGGATCGAGGACGTCAGCGCGTACACGGACTCGCCGAACGCGTTCGCCGCGGGCATGGACGCGTCGCGCAAGATCTTCATCTGGGACACCCTGCTCGACGGGCGCTTCACGGACGACGAGGTGCACGTCGTCCTCGCGCACGAGATCGCGCACCACTCGCGGGAGCACATCTGGAAGAGCGTCGGCTGGTACGCGCTCTTCGCCGTCCCCGGGACGTTCCTGATCGCGCTCGCGACACGGCGCCGGGGGACGCTGCGCGAGGCCCAGGCCGTTCCCGTCGCGCTCTTCGTCTTCGTCGCGCTCAACCTCGCCGCCCAGCCGATCCTGAACGTCGTCGGGCGCCGGATGGAGGCCGAGGCCGACTGGGTCGCCCTCGAGACGACGGACGACCCGACCGCCGCGCGTGGGCTCTTCGAGCAGTTCACCGTCGTCGCCCTCGCCGATCCCTCGCCACCGCGGTGGTCGACGCTCCTGTTCGACACGCACCCGACGATGCTCGACCGCGTCCGGATGGCGGAGGCTTGGCGGGAGCGCAGCGAGGGCCGGTCCCATCCCTAACCCCCACCCACCCTCGGGGGCGTCAGGGTAGCGGGAGCCCGGGCCGGGAATCGGGTCGATCGTGTGACGATTCGTCCACGGGTGCGGCCGGGCCGCGGAGGTACGCGCGGCCGCGCTCGAGTCGGACGTGGAGGTCGCCGCCGGGGAAATGCACGACCACGTCGCCCTCGCCGTGCGTCGCCGCTGCGACAGCGACGGCGCTCGTCCCGGACGAGCTCGTCTCCCCCACGCCGCGTTCCCAGACGCGGGCGGTCACCTCGCCGGGACCGTCGACGCGCGCGACCTGCACGTTGGTCCGCTCCGGGAAGCGCGGATGGGTTTCGAGCAGCGGACCGAGGCGCGTGACGTCGGCGGGGTCGCCGAGCACCACCGCGTGCGGGTTGCCGACGTCGACGACAACCACCTCGCTGCCGGCGACGGTCTCCGGCGCGGCGACGCGAACCTCGCCGAGCTCCTGCTCGACGTCGTCGCCGCCGAGCATCCGCGCGACGACTTCCCGAGGGCCGACGCGCAGGCGCACGAGCGTCTCCCCCGTCCGTTCCGCAAGCCACCGCGCGGCGATGCGCGTCCCGTTCCCGGACATCTCGGCGCGCGACCCGTCCGGGTTCCAGATCGCCAGCTCGCCGTCGGCCGCAACCTCGAGGATGCCGTCGGCGTCGCCGACGAGCTTGCGGACGCGCTCAGGCGTCAGCCCGCACGGCTCCGTCACCAGGTAGACGTTGCCGTGCGCGTGCCAGCTGGAGAAGCTCATCGGCGACCTCGGTCGGGGGACGGTCCGCGTCGATGATGACGACGCCGGGGATCCGCCGCAGCCACTTGCGCTGGTACGACGCGTAGCGCCGGACCCGCGCGTCGTACACAGCGGCGGCCTCGTCGCGGGGGAGGTCGGCGAAGTCGCGGAGCCCGTGGATCGCCGACGCCGTTCGGGAGATCCGGCCGGCGAGGGCGCTCCGCACCTCCTCCTCCACGCCTCGCGCGAGCATGCGCTCCGTGCGCCGCCGGATCCGCTCGTCCAGCACGTCGCGGGGCACGTCGAGGCCGAAGACGACGGTCGGGTGCCGGTGCCCCTCGCCCCAGAGCGTGTCCTCGCGCGGAGCCAGCGACTCCCCGACGTCGGCGAGCTCCAGGGCGCGGACAACGCGGCGCCGGTCGTTCGGGTGGATGCGCGCCGCAGCGTCGGGATCCCGCCCGGCGAGCAACTCGTGCGCCGCCTCGGGCCCGACGCGCTCGTAGATCCCGTCGAACCGTTCCCGCGCGCCCGGCTCCGGCGCCGGCGGCAGCACGAGGCCTCCGAGGGCGGCCCGCAGGTAGAGCCCCGTCCCGCCGACGACGATCGGCAGCCGCCCGCGCCCGATCGAGTGGTCGATCGCCCTGTGCGCGAGCCCCTGGTACTCGCCGACTGACATCTCCTCGTCGAGGTCCTTGATCGCGACCAGCGCCGTCTGGCGCTCGCTCTGGTTCGTGAGGATCGGCAGCCCGCGGTACACCTGCATCGCGTCGGCCGAGACCAGGTCGGAGTCGACCCGCGCAGCGAGCGCCTCCGCGACGTCGGTCTTGCCCGACGCCGTCGGCCCGAAGATGCCTACGACGGGCACCTAGGTGGTGGACGTGAGCGCGCCCTCGGCTCGGACGCGCGATCTCCGCCACATGATCGTCCCGACGAGCAGGAGGAGCGCCTCGACGAGGGTGATCGCGACGCGGTTCAGCACGACGGCTCCGAGCGCGACGCCGCTCGAGGCAACGGCGAGCACGAGCCCGAACATCGCGCCCTCGCGAACGCCGAGCCCGGACGGGGCGATCACCGAGAGAACAGCGACGATCGCGCCCACCGCGGCCGTCCCGCCGAGGAACGCGATCGCCTCGACGCCCGCGGTCCCGCCCACCGAGCGAACCAGGAACAGGAAGGCGGCTCCGCCGACGAGCCAGGAGACCGCGTAGAAGCCGAGCAGCGCGACGAGCACGCGGTACGGCAGGTGCGGCAGCTCGATTCCCCCGAACGGCCTGAACACCCGAACCGCGATCCACCGGAACACGCGCGGATGGAGCAGCACCGCGAGCACGAGCGTGAACGCCCCGAGCGGGATCAGCGGCGCGTCCGCGTCCCCGATCATCGCGATCCCGAGCGCGAAGACGATCACGCCCGACACCGCCGAGAGGCCGGCCTCGAGGAGGATCGACGAGAGGACGACGGGCGTCGCTGCCTCGGTACCCGTTCGCCTCAGCCAGACGATCCGCGCGGCGGGCGTCCAGACACCTCCGGGCACGTACTTCGCGAGCATCGAGGCCATCTCCGCCTGGAGCGCCACGGAGTACGTGACGCGGATGTCGAGCGCGCGCAGGATCCACTGCCAGCCGACGACGAACATGCAGTAGTACGCGGTCAGGAGCGCCGTCGCGATTGCGAGGTCGCTCAGGTCCGCGTCGCGCAGGCGCGGGGCGGCCTCGGCCCAGGCGTCGCGGAGCGCCCAGGCCAGGAAGCCGAGCACCGCGGCCACGAACACGAGTTGGAGCGCGATCCAGAGCCTGCGTCGACTCACGCTTCCCAAGCTCCGGCTAGGCCGCGACGAGCACGGCCCGGCTGCCGCCGAGCGTTGTCGACGTCGCCGCGTCGATCTCGACGAGCACGAGCTCGCCCGGACGCGCGTCGCCGGTGAAGTTGACGGTCGTGTTCCTGCGGGTGCGCCCGCGCAGGCGAGCCGGGTCGGTGCGGCTCGGCCCCTCGACGAGGACCTCCTCCACGAGCCCGACCCGAGCGTCGTTCCGCTCGCGCGCCCGGCGTTGGACGACCTCGACGAGCCGCTCGATCCGGTCGCGCTTCACCTCGTCCGGAACCTGGTCCGGCATCGCCGCAGCCTCCGTCCCCGCGCGCGGCGAGTACACGAAGGTGAAGGCGCTGTCGTATCCCACCTCGTCGACGACGGCGAGCGTCTCGCCGAAATCCTCCTCCGTCTCGCCAGGAAAGCCGACGATGATGTCGGTACCCAGCGCGAGGTCGGGGATCGCGGCGCGCAGCTTCTCGACGAGCGCGACGTACCGCTCGCGCGAGTACGTGCGCCGCATCGACTTGAGGATGCGCGTCGAGCCCGACTGGAGCGGGAGGTGGATGTGCTCGCAGACGGCGTCGCACTCGGCGATCGCGGCGATCACCGGCTCGCGGAAGTCCTTCGGGTGCGGGCTCGTGAAGCGGATCCGCTCGATCCCGTCCACGGCGTCGCACGCGCGGAGGAGCTCGCCGAACTCGGTGTCGAGGTCGGCACGGAGATCGCGACCCCAGGAGTTGACGTTCTGCCCGAGCAGCGTCACCTCCTTGACCCCCTCGGCGGCGAGGCGCGTCACCTCGGCGACGATCTCGCCCGGTCGCCTGCTGACCTCGCGGCCGCGCACGGCCGGGACGATGCAGTACGCGCACTTGGAGTTGCAGCCCATCGACACCTGGACCCAGGCCTGGAACGGCCGCTCGCGGCTCGAGGGCAGCGTCGCGGCGAAGCGCCGCTCCTCGGCGATCCCGAAGCTCGAGCGCGCGATGCCGTGGCCGCCGGCGCCGAGCCACTCGGCGAGGTGCGGGATCGAGCCCGGCCCGAAGGCGACGTCGACGAACGGGTACTGCGCGAAGATCCGCTCGCGCTGCGCCTCGGCGTAGCAGCCGCCGACGGCGATCACGCGCTCGGGGTCGCGCTCCTTCAGCGCCTTCGCGTTGCCGAGGTGCGCCGCCAGCCGCGTGTCTGGCTTCTCGCGGATCGTGCACGTGTTGAAGACGAGGACGTCCGCGTCCTCGGCCGTGTGCGTCTCCCCCAGGCCGAGCTCCTCGAGCATGCCCTTGATCCGCTCGGAGTCGTGAGCGTTCATCTGGCAGCCGAACGTGGTCACGTGGTACCGGCGCATGGGATCAAGAATGGTAGCCGCGCCCGATTCGCGGACGGCTTACCGGGCGACGTCGACCGCGCGGGACTCCCGGATCACCGTGACCTTGACCTGCCCCGGGTACTCGAGGTTGTCCTCGATCTCGCGCGCGATCTCGTGCGAGAGGAGCGCCGCCTCGTCGTCGTCGACCTCGGTCGGCTTCACGATCACGCGGATCTCCCGGCCCGCCTGGAGCGCGTACACGCGCTCCACGCCTGCGTGGGCCTCCGCCAGGCCCTCGAGCGCCGAGAGCCGCTTGATGTAGTGCTCGAGGCTCTCCCCGCGCGCACCCGGCCGCGAGGCCGAGATCGCGTCCGCGCCGATCAGGAGGACGGCCTCGACCGTCTGGGGCTGCACCTCGTAGTGGTGCGCCTCGATCGCGTGGACGACTCCCTGGGTCTCGTTGTAGCGGCGGGCGAGCGAGGCGGAGATGAGCGCGTGCGAGCCCTCGATCTCGTGGGTCATCGCCTTGCCGAGATCGTGCAGGAGCGCCGCGCGCTTCACCGTCTTCACCCCGGCGCCGAGCTCGGTCGCCATCACGCCCGCGAGGTGGACGACCTCGAGCGTGTGCTTGAGCACGTTCTGCCCGTAGCTCGTGCGGTAGCGGAGCCGTCCGAGGATCTTCACGAGCTCGGGGTGGAACTCGCCGCAGTTCGCCTCGAACACCGCTTGCTCGCCGGCCTGCTGCACGAGGTCGTCGAGCTCCGCCTTCGACGCGTAGAAGGTCTCCTCGATCCGCGCCGGGTGGATGCGGCCGTCCTCGATCAGCTTCGAGAGCGTGAGCTTCGCGATCTCGCGCCGGATGCCGTCGAACGAGGAGAGGACGACGGCCTGCGGCGTGTCGTCGATGATGAAGTCGACGCCGGTCAGGTGCTCGAGCGTCCGGATGTTGCGGCCCTCGCGGCCGATGATCCTTCCCTTCATGTCGTCGCTCGGCAGCTCGACGATCGACACGGTCGTCTCCGCGGCGTGGCTCGCGGCGACGCGCTGGAGCGCGTCCGCGACGAGGTTCCGCGCGCGGCGCTTGGCGTCCGCGCGGGCTTCCTCGTCGAGCTGGCGGACCCGGCGCGCGAGCTCGTGGCGCACGAGCTCCTCCGAGCGCTCGAGCAGATGGTTGCGCGCGTCGGCCTGCGTCATCCCGGCGACTCGCTCGAGCTGCTTGAGCTCCTGCTCCTTGGCCCGCTTGAGCTCCTCGTGGAGCTCCTTCGAGGCCGTCTCCCGGTCGGCCACGCCCTGCTCGCGGCGGGAGAGCTCGGTCAGCTTGCGGTCGAGCTCCAGCTCGAGCAGGGCCACGCGCTCCTCGGTCCTCGCGATGTCGGCGCGGCGGTTCCGCACCTCCTCTTCGATCTCCGCGCGGAGGGCGAGCTCCCGCTCCCGCGTCTCGATCTGCGCCTCGCGCCGGATCGCCTCGGCCTCGCGCTCGGCCTCGCTGATCAGGAGCGTCCGGCGGCGCCGCAGCTCTCCGAGCCGGCTCTTCTCGAGCATCGCGATCGCGACCACGGCCGCGACCACTCCCACCACGATCCCGATTGCGATTCCCGCGACGACGAGCACGCTCCACCCCGTGGACTGGTTTCGTGTCGCCCATCCGGCCGTTCGCCGCAGGGGCCGCCCGAATCGGCGGAAGCGGGAGCACGCCGCCTCGCCTCCGGCGCGCAGCGCGCGCCGCCGTCAACTGGTGTTCAGCTCGTTCGGTCGGAGTGGTGGTTCAAGAGCCTCGCGTCGGATCGAACGTCGGAAAAGCTGCTCGGTTTCGGGAAATTCGGAAAAGCGCCGTGTGCAGGGAAAAGTCGAATGAAGCCTCCGCAGTCTACCCGCTCTCAGGGCGCGTCCGCAACGAACGGTCCGAGCGCCGCCTCGACGGCGTCCTCGCCGAAGCCGCGCCGCGCCAGCTCGCGCGCAGTCCGAGGCCCGGGACCCCGCGCCGCGACGACCTTCCGGGCCCGCTCCGACTCCGGCGGCAGGGCCTCCAACGCGCGGGCCGCGAGCTCGTCCGGGACGCCGTCGCGGCCGAGCCGCCAGCGGATCGCCTCGTCTCCCTGGCCCCGGTCGGCCAGGGACTCCGCCCGCCGGAGGGCGTACCGCTCGTCGTCGACGAGCCCGACGCGCTCGAGCCGGTTCAGCGTCTCCTCGCGCAGCCCCGGGGCGAACCCCCCGCGGCGGAGGCGGCGGTCGAGCTCCGCCGCGGACTGCTCCCGACGGGAGACCGCGCGGAGCGCCGTGTCCACCGCCCGCGCCCGGCGCAGCTCCCGGGCGAGCTCGCGTAGGCGCTCGCGGTCGAGCTCCTCGCCCTGGTTCAGCCGGACGCGGGCGACGACGTCGAGCGGGAGCGTCCGCCAGCGGGCGCCGTCGAGCTCGACGGCGACCCTCCCGCCGCGAAGCTCGCGCAGCCCGGTGACGACCGGCATTACGCCGGCTCTTCCACCTTCTCCGGCTCGGCCTCCGCAGCGACCGCGGCGGCCCCGTCCGCGCTCGGCAGCAGCCGCGCCGAGACGACCTGCTCGGGGCCGACCTCCGCCTGGATCGCGGCGAGGATCTTCTGCGTCACGTCGGGGTGCTCGCGCAGGAAGGCCGTCGCGTTGTGGCGACCCTGGCCGAGGCGCTCGTCGTCGACGCTGAAGTACGAGCCGGACTTCTGGACGACCTTCTTCTCGAGCCCGGCCTCGAGCACCGTGCCCTCCCAGGAGATCCCCGACCCGTAGATGATGTCGAACTCGGCCTGCTTGAACGGCGGCGCGACCTTGTTCTTCACGACCTTCACGCGGACGCGGTTGCCGATCGCCTCCACGCCTTCCTTCAGCGTCTCGATGCGCCGGATGTCGAGGCGGATCGACGAGTAGAACTTGAGCGCGCGACCGCCCGGCGTGACCTCCGGGTTGCCGAACATGACGCCGATCTTCTCGCGCAGCTGGTTCGTGAAGATGCAGATCGTGTCGGTGCGGTTGAGCGTCCCGGCGAGCTTGCGGAGCGCCTGGCTCATCAGCCGAGCCTGGATGCCGGGGAGCGAGTCGCCCATCTCGCCCTCGATCTCGGCCTTCGGCGTCAGCGCCGCGACGGAGTCGACCGCGACCACGTCGAGCGCGCCCGAGCGGATCAGGAGCTCGCAGATCTCGAGCGCCTGCTCGCCGGTGTCGGGCTGCGAGACGAGCAGGTCGTCGATGTTGACGCCGATCCGCTTCGCGTACTGGGGGTCCATGGCGTGCTCGGCGTCGATGAACGCGGCGATGCCGCCGCGCCGCTGCGCCTCGGCGATCACGTGGTAGACGAGCGTCGTCTTGCCGGAGGACTCCGGCCCGAAGATCTCGACGACGCGGCCGCGCGGGAGCCCGCCGATGCCGAGCGCCAGGTCGAGGGAGAGCGACCCCGTCGAGACGGAGCCGATGTTGACGGCCGCGGCGTCGCTCATCTTCATGACCGACCCCTTGCCGAACTGCCGCTCGATCTGCCCGAGCGCGGTGTCCAGTGCCTGCTCGCGATCCACTTTTCAGCCTCCTAGCGCAAACGACTCGAGAATCTCGTACTGCGCGCCGGACGGCCGCAGCCGGGACAGGTAAACAGCCGCACCGGACGGACTGAACGGCCCGAGCTCGGGCAGGGGCGGGTCGAGCCGGGGCCGCGCACGGAAGCGGAGCACCGTCACGTGGGGCAACCAGGGCCTCCCCTCCCGCCGGTAGACCCCGAGGGCTTCGAGCCGGCCGAACAGGTCGTCGGCGAGGGCGCCGGCGCGGCCGTCCCGGTCGTCGCAGACGAGCATCCCGACGCTGCGCGTCTCGCGGTAGGCCCGCACCTCGAGCTCGGGCCGAACGGCCCCTCGCGCGGCCGCCCGCACGGCGTCGGCGACGACGCCGAGCTCGGCCGCCGGCCGCCCTCCGAGGAACGCCAGCGTGACGTGGAGGTTCCCCGCCGGCACGACCCGCCCAGTGAGCTCGCGCTCGCCCCAGGCGGCCAGGGCGCCGACGACGTCGTCGGGCAGGCGGAGCGCGCAGAAGAGCCGGAGCCGTGCATCCGCTGCGACGGTACCCGTCGACGTGTCGCGTGCGTGGGTCAGCTTCGAGTCAACTTCGGGTCAACATGCGGCGGAGCAGGTGGAGCGACGCGACCGCGGCGCGGGAGCGGACGGCGTCTCGGTCGGACGGGTACGAGAAGTCGATGCCGCGCGCTCCCTCCGGCGTTTCCGCGGCGACGTAGACCAGGCCGACGGGCTTCTCGGGGGTCCCTCCGCCGGGGCCGGCGACGCCGGTGATCCCGACCGCGACGTCCGCCCGGAAGCGCGCGCGCGCGCCGGAGGCCATCGCCGCCGCGACCTCCGCCGAGACGGCCCCGTGCCGCTCGATCAGCTCGGGGGGCACGCCGAGCTGCTCCGTCTTGACCTCGTCCGCGTAGGCCACGGTCGCGCCGAGGAAGACGTCGCTCGCCCCCGGCACCCGCGTGATCCGCTCCGCGACCAGCCCGCCCGTGCAGGACTCCGCGGTCGCGAGCGTCAGCCCGCGGGCGCGGCAGAGGTCGAGCACGTGCTCCTCGACGGGCCGCTCGTCGCGGGAGAACAGCCACTGCTCGACGGGCGCGACGAGCGCGGCCTCGAGCTCGTCGGCCTCCCGCTCGGCGCCGGGATCGACGACCAGGTCGACGTGGATCTCGAAGTCGCGCGCGCAGATCGTCGTCTCGACGCCGGGACGCTCCCCGCCCGCCTCCTCGAGCGCCCGCGCGATCGAGGACTCGCTCGCGCCGAAGAAGCGCAGCACCCGGCGGCCCGGCGGACGGGCCCGGGCGAGCAGCCGCCGCATCGGCTCCGACTCGAGCGCCGACGCCCAGAGGCGCCGAAGCTCCGGCGGCGGCCCGGGCAGGACGACGACGAGGCACCCCTCGTGCTCGAGCACCAGCCCGGGCGCCGTCCCGGCGAGCCCGACGGAGACGGCGCCCTCGGGCAGCGAGGCCTGTTTGCGGACGCCCCGCTCGAAGTCCGCGTACGGGCGCCCGAGCCGGTCCGCGACGCTCCGCGAGACCGCGCCGATCGTCGCTTCGAGCTCGGCGTCGACCCGCAGCGGTCGTCCCGTCACCCGCGCGAGCAGCTCGACGGTCCGGTCGTCGTGCGTCGGCCCGAGCCCGCCCGAGGTCAACATCAGATCGGCCTGGAGCCCTTCCCGCAGCGCGGCTTCGAGCTCGACCTCGGCGTCGCCGACGATCGTGACCCGCGCGGGGTCGAGGCCGTGCTCGAGCACCTCGCGGGCCAGGAAAGGGCCGTTGCGGTCGGTTCGCTCCCCGCGGACGAGCTCGCTGCCGGTGACGACGAGGAGCGCGCGCGGACGCGTCAACGCGCGGCGGGAGCCCGTCGCACGCCCGTGGCGTCGACGAGGAGCAGGCGCGCGGGCGGCCGCATCGCGCGCCCGGCGACCTCGAAGTCCACGCGGGCCGGCCGCTGCACCCAGAGCCATAGCCGCGTGTCGAGCCCGAACCGCTGCTGGCGGCCGTTCTCGACCGTCCCCGAGAACATGAGCTTCCCCTCCTGCGACCCGCGGCGCACCTCCATCCGCGTCGCGCCGCGCGTGGCGCTCACGACGAGCATCGGCGTCGCCGGCGTGCGGATGCCCGGCTGCGCGATCGAGGACTGCTGCGCCGGGTCGCCGCCGGTGTTCCACGCGGCGATCACGAGGGCGAAGAGGACGGCGATCCCGACGAGCGTGGCGAGCACCACGCTCGACTCGACGCGCCGGCTCCGCGGACGCGGGCTCCGGCGCGGCCTCGGCATCTCCTCCTCGCGCGTGACGTAGCGCGAGTTGTACTCGTCGACGTACAGCTGCCCGTCGAGGCCGAGGAACTCCGCGTAGGTGCTGAGGAAGCCCTTGACGTACGTCTGCGCGGGGAGGATCTCGAACTGCTCGTCCTCGAGCGCGCGCAGGTACTTCGGCCGGATCTTCGTCGCGCGCTCGACGTCGGGGAAGTCGAGTCCCTGGCGCAGGCGCGCCTCGCGGAGGCTGTTGCCGATCTCGAACATCGAGCGTCCGATTGTAGAGGCGAAGAGCCGGATCGCCTACGTCCGGCCGCGGTACGTGAGAATCCCGTACACGACCAGGGAGATCGCGCCCGTGCCTGCGAGCAGGAGGCCGATGACCGCGAGCAGGCGGCCGATCCGCGCCGTCGCGGCTCCCTCGCGCCGGACGGTCGGCTCCGCCCGCCTCCGCCCCGCGCGCGCGGCGCCGAGCGCTGCGAGGCCGAGGACGAGCGCCGCAGGCACGGCCACACCGGCCCAGATCAGCTCGACGCGCGGGCTCCGGTCGGCGTACCAGACCGCGGCGGGCACCGCCGCCGTCGCGAGCACGCCGAGCACGACCGACCAGACGGCGGGTGCGTTCCGCATCGCTACTGCTTGACGTAGGGCCGGCCGATCGCCGCGGGCGGGATCGAGCGTCCGATCACGCCGGCGACCGCGATCAGCGTCAGGACGTACGGGAGCGCCTGGAACAGGACCGCGCCCGAGGTCGAGTACTCCGGCAAACGCTGCGCGAGCGCGCTCGAGAAGCCGAAGAGCAGCGCCGCGCCGAACGCACCGAGCGGGCGCCAGTTGCCGAAGATGAGGGCGGCGAGCGCGATGAAGCCGCGACCCGCGGTCATGTTCTCGTTGAAGGAGCCGAGGAAGCCGATCGAGAGGTACGCGCCGCCGAGCGCGGCGAGCATGCCCGACACCATCACGCAGAGGTAGCGCACGAGGTAGACGGAGATCCCGACCGTGTCCGCCGCGCGGGGGTGCTCGCCCACCGAGCGGATGCGCAGCCCGATCGGCGACTTGAACATGACGACGTACGCGACGATCAGGGTCAGGAAGCTCAGCCAGATCATCAGGTTCAGGTGGCCGAACACCGCCTCCAGGAACTCGCCGGCGCGCGGAACCGAGCCGAGGAACCCGAGGTCGACCTCGGGGATCCGCGGGATCCCCGAGCCCGGCGTCCCCTGGTCCCCGTAGGTGTCGATGAAGAAGTAGCCGGTCACGCCCAGCGCCAGGAAGTTGATCGCGGTGCCGCTGACGATCTGGTCGGCGCGGAGCTGGATGGACACGAACGCGTGGATCAGGGCCGTCAGCCCGCCCGCGACGATCGCCGCGAGGATCCCGAGCGGCCACGAGTTCAGCTTGTCGGCCGCGAGGATGGCGAAGAACGCGCCCATCAGCATCATCCCCTCGAGCCCGATGTTCACGACGCCGGAACGCTCGCTGAACATCCCGCCGATCGCCGCGAAGGTGAGCGGCGTCGCGAAGCGGAGCATCGCGGCGAGCAGCGCGGACCAGACGACGACGCCGGACAGCTTCGCCTCGCCCGAGAGCGTGGCGAGGTAGCCGAGCCCGATGCCGAGGATCGAGAGCACGATCGCCGACCAGCCGAGCCTGCGGACCCCGCGCGTGAGCGCCCAGATCCCGGCGGCGATGCCGAGGAGTCCCAACAGGAAGGGGACGACCGGCGATCGGACCGTGATCGGGGGAAGCGCGACGAAGAAGGCGAGCAACCCGAGCAGGATCCCCGCCCACGCGACGGCACGAGCCCCGCGCGGGAGGCGGTCGAGGAGCGTCGGACGCACGGCCGCGGCCGGCGCGGTCACGCCGGCACCTCCGCCAGGCGAGAGCGCCGGAGCTTCCGTCGCAGGCTCCAGAGGTAGATCACGATCAGGTCGGCGCCGACGAACAGGAGCACGAGCGCCTGGATCATCAGCGTCAGGTTGCCGGCGAGCTCGGGCGGGAAGACGTCGGGGTCGAGGCTCCGCGTCGACGTGCCGTAGAGGAGCGCGCCGAAGAGGAGCGCGGCGAAGCCGACGCCGATGGCCGTGTTGCGGCCGAGGAGGGCGACCGCGATCCCGATGAAGCCGATCTGCGACACCTGGATGTCGAGAGACCCGAGCCGGAACTGCCAGCCGAGGATGTCGAGCGCCCCGCCGAGGCCCGCGAAGACACCCGAGATCGCCATCGCGAGGAAGTAGTTGCGCGCGACGTTGATCCCGCCGTAGCGCGCCGCTTCCGGGCTGAACCCGACCGCGCGCACCTCGTAGCCGAGCGTCGTCCGCGAGAGGACGAACCAGTAGACGACGAGCGCGGCGATCGCGACGAAGAAGCCGATGTGCAGGCCCTGGAGCAGCTCCTCGCCCCACCAGACGGGCAGTCGCGCATCCGGATCGACGTCGCTCGAGATCGGCACCGACTTGTTCGCGTCGTTCTGGAGCGGGCCGCCGCCGCCGAACGCGTACGTCCCGATCCAGTACGCGATCCAGTTGAGCATGATCGTCGTGATCACCTCGTGGGCGCCGACGGTTGCCTTGAGGATCCCCGCGATCCCCGCCCAGACGGCGCCGGCGAGCATCGCGAGGACGATCGCGATGATCGCGTGCGGGATCCCGGGCAGGTCCGCCCACACTGTCCCGACCCAGACCGCGGTGATCGCACCCACGGTGTACTGGCCCTGGCCGCCGATGTTGAACATCCCGCAGCGGAACGCGAACGCGACCGCGAGCCCGGTCAGGATCAGCGTCGTGGTGACGAGGAGCGTCTGCTGGAGGTTGAACTCCGCCACGACGCGCTCGGTGCCGGACACCCAGGGGAAGAACCAGTTGAGCCCCGTCCCCTCGAAGATCCCCTTGTAGGTCGAGATCGGGTTGTGGCCGGTGGCCGCGACCACGACGCCGCCGATGAAGAACGCGATCACGGTCGTGAGCAGCGGCGTCACGAGGCCCCCGGCGCGCTGGTAGAGCGCCAGCCGCTCGGCAACGCTCGGCGCGTAGTCGCCGCCGTGCCGCGGGCCCGGGACCTCCGAGTCCGACGGAGCGTCGCTCAAGCCGCGGCCTCCCGCGTTCCGCCGAGCATCGCGACCCCGAGCTCCTCGCGCGTCACGGTCGGCGGGAACTCTCCGACGATCCGTCCCTCGTAGATGACGAGGATGCGGTCCGAGAGCGAGAGGATCTCCTCCAGCTCGAACGACACGAGCAGGATCGCGCGGCCCTCGCCACGCTCCTCGACGAGGCGGCGGTGCACGAACTCGATCGCGCCGACGTCGAGGCCGCGCGTCGGCTGCGCGGCGACGAGCACCTTCGGGTCGCGCTCGACCTCGCGGGCGAGCACGACCTTCTGCTGGTTCCCGCCGGAGAGCGCGGACGCGCGCGTCTGGGGACTGCCGCCGCGGACGTCGTACTTCTCGAGCAGGCCACGCGCTCGGTCGACCATCCGGCCCGGGCTGAGCCAGCCGAACCGCGACACGGGGGGCTGGCGGTAGGCGTAGAGGGCGAGGTTCTCCGCCAGCGTGAAGTCGAGGACAAGCCCACGGCGCTGGCGATCCTCGGGGATGTGCCCGACGCCCTCGTCGAGGTACTCGCGCGCGGTCTTCCCCGTGCAGTCGTCCTCGCCGACGAACACGCGCCCCGACTCGATCCGGCTCAGGCCGGTGAGGGCGTCGATCAGCTCCGTCTGTCCGTTCCCGTCGACGCCTGCGATCCCGACGATCTCGCCGGCGCACACCTCGAACGACACGTCCCGCACCGCCGGAAGGCCGCGGTCGTCCAGCACGGAGAGGTGCTCGGCGCGGAGGAGTGCCTCGCCCGGCTCCACCGGCTTCTTCTCGACCTCCAGCAGCACCTCGCGGCCGACCATCGCGGTCGCGAGGCTCTCCTCGGTCGCGCCCGCGCGCGGGATCGTCTCGACGTGCTTGCCGCGCCGCAGCGTCGTGATCCGGTCGGAGATCTGGAGCACCTCGTCGAGCTTGTGGCTGATGAAGATGACCGAGAGCCCCTCCGCGATCAGCGCGCGGAGGATGTCGAAGAGCTCGGTCGCCTCCTGCGGGGTCAGGACCGCGGTCGGCTCGTCGAGGATCAAGATGTCCGCCTCGCGGTAGAGCGCTTTCAGGATCTCGACCCGCTGCTGCTGCGCGACCGAGATGCTCTGGATCGTGGCGTGCGGGTCGATCGCGAACTTGAAGCGCTGCGCCAGCTCGCCGACGCGCTTCTCGGCCTCCGCGTAGTCGAGCAGCACGCCGCCGGTGCGCGGCTCGTCCGCGAGGACGACGTTCTCCGCGACCGTCATCACCGGGATCAGCATGAAGTGCTGGTGCACCATCCCGATCCCCTGCGCGATCGCGTCGCGCGGGGAGTGCATGACGACGCGCTCGCCGCGGATCAGGATCTCGCCCTCGTCGGGGGTGTAGAGCCCGTAGAGGATGTTCATCAGGGTCGACTTGCCGGCGCCGTTCTCCCCGAGGAGAGCATGGACCTCGCCCTTGCGCAGGTCGAAGTCGATCGCGTCGTTCGCGACGATGCCCGGGAAGCGCTTCGTGATGCCGCGCATCTCGAGGACGGGGGTCTCGTCCGGCACTGCGCGCGATTCTAAGGGGCTGGGTGAGCGGGGCGGGCCGTCAAGGCCCGCCCCCTCCCACCTCGAGCTACAGCGTCGACTTCGGCGTGATCTCGCCGTCGATGATCTGCTGCTTCAGCTCCTCGACCTTGTCGAGGATGTCCTGCGTGACCTGATCCGAGGTCGTCCCGATCGCGACGCCCTCGTTCTCGAGGTTGAACAGCGCGTCGGTCCCGCCCTCGAACGTGCCCTCCTGGACCGCGCGGATCGTCTCGAAGACCGAGACGTCCACCCGCTTGACCGCGCTCGTGAGGATGTGGTCGCCGAGATCCGACTGGTCACGGTCG
>JAICPI010000094.1 GCA_025929895.1 Thermoleophilia bacterium | reverse complement strand
GAGTGCGTCCGCAGATGCTCGGTGAGCTGGTTGATCCGCTCCGTCAGCATCGCGACCTGCACGCGCGTCGAGCCCGTGTCGGCCGACCCCGTCCCGAACTTGTCGATCAGTTCCTGCTTCGCTTCCTTCGTGAGTCCCACGAAACCTCCCGGTAGACGTCTCCGCGGTCCCAGTGCGCCGCGCGGAAGCTGCGCGCACGACCGAGGCCGCGGTCAGCGAATAGGGTAGCGGACGATGAACGCCGGGGTTGCCGCGGGCCATCCCGCGACCTGCGCGGCGGGGATCGAGATCCTGGAGGAAGGCGGCTCCGCCGCAGACGCCGCCGTCGCGGCGAGCCTGGCCTCGTGCGTCGCCGAGACCGTGATGACCGGCCTCCTCGGAGGCGGGCACGCGATCTACTGGGACGCAGGGAGCGGCCGCGCGCGGAACCTCGACTGCTTCGTGGCCGTGCCGTCGGGGCGGGGCGGGGCGATGGTCGAGCTCCGGGTTCCCTTCGGCGAGGAGCTCGTGCACTACGCCGTCGGGGCGGCCTCCTGCGGCGTGCCCGGCGTCCCGGCCGGACTCGACGCGCTCTGGCGCGCGCACGGACGGCTGCCGTGGGAGCGGCTCGTCGAGCCGGCGCTCCGGCTCGCCGCCGACGGCGTCGCGATGCCGACGGCGCACGTCCGCTGCCTCGAGATGCTCGGGCCCGTCTTCACGCTCGACGAGGGCTCCCGGATCTACTCGCCGGGCGGACGCCTGCTCGGGGACGGCGACCTGCTCGAGCAGCCCGGACTCGTGCGCGCGCTCGAGCTCCTGCGCGACGAGGGCGCGCGCTCAGTCTACAACGGCACCCTCGGAGCCGCGCTCCTCGAGCTGATGCGCGAGCGCGGAGGGCGGGTCACCGAGCGTGACCTGGAGACGTACGCGGCGCAGTGGAGCGAACCGGCCGGGGTCGACTTCCGGGGCACCCGGGTCTGGACGCGCGCCGGTCTCTCGGGCGTGCCCTCGACGCTGCGCGCGCTGCCGCAGTCGAGCGGCGCGACCGAGCGAGCCGTCGCGCTCGTCGAGACGCTCGACGCTCCCGTCGACCGCGAGGGCGACACGACGAACCTCGTCGCGGTCGATCGCGAGGGCAACGCCTGCGTCCTGACCACGAGCCTCGGCCTCGGCTCGGGCGACTGGCTCCCCGGGCTCGACGTGCACCTGAACAGCATGCTCGGCGAAGCCGACCTCGTCCGCGGCGAGCTGCACGCGGGCGAGCGGATGGGCTCGATGATGGCACCGAGCGTTGCGGTCGACGAGCGGGGCCTCGCGCTCGCGATCGGCGCCGCAGGCGGGACGCGTCTGCGGACCGCGCTCGTCGGCGTGGCGTCCGCGATCCTGGAAGCGGGCGTCGAGCCGCAGGAGGCGGTCGACCGGCCGCGGGCGCACCCGGTCGCGCACCTCGTGCACGCGGAGCCTGGCGTCGACGAGGACGCGCTCGGGGAGCTGGAGCGGCGCGGCTGGAGCGTGCGCCGCTGGTCGGCGCGGCACCACTACTTCGGCGGCGTCAGCGCGATTGGGCGGAGCGGCCCAGCTGCGGACCCTCGGCGGAGCGGTGCTGCGGGGGTGCCGATCTGATGGGGACGTCGACCGACAGCCACCCGACGTAGCCGCAGTCGGGGCAACCCGGGTTCGCGCGGAAGGTGCCGCCCCGGGTCGGCTTCGCGTAGATCGCGCCGCAGCCGAGGCAACGCACGCTCTCGTACACCGCGAACGTCGGACCCGACTCCCGTTTGTCTCCCATGCCAACACAAGACCCCGGCGCCGCCGGATTCTTGCGCACTGGTTTTTATGGTTTTGCAGCCTAAACGGGCGGGTCGGCCGTTCGGGTCTGCTCGACGTCGCGCGCGATTTGGGCTACCAATGCAGCCTCGTCCTCGAACGCCCGCTCGTCGCGCAGGCGCCGCCAGAGCTCGACCACGAGCCGTCGGCCGTAGAGGTCGCCGTCGAAGTCGAGCAGGAACGCCTCCACGCGCCGCTCCCGCCCGCCGTAGTGCGGGTTGACCCCGATCGAGATCGCCGCGCGCTTGCCCAGCGCCGCCCCCGCGTAGATCCCGTGGGCCGGGACGAGGAGCGCCGGATCGGCGCGGACGTTCGCGGTCGGGAACCCGAGCGTCTCGCCGCGCGCGTCGCCGCCGACCACCGCGCCCTCGACCTCGGGCGGGCGGCCGAGCATGCGCGCCGCGCCGACGACGTCTCCCGCGCGGAGGAGCTCGCGGATCGCCGTCGACGAGACGCCTTCGAGCAGCGGCACGGCCCGGACGTCGAGCCCGAGGCCCTCGAGCAGCGCCAGGTCGCCCGCCCGGCGATGACCGAAGCGGAAGGTGGCGCCGGCCGCGACGACCTCCACGCCGGCTGCGAGCAGGTACCGCTCGGCGAACGCCTCGGGCGGCGTCTGCGCGAACTCGAGGTCGAACTGCACGACGACGGCCTCGTCGAAGCCGAGCTCCTCCAGCAGCTCGAGCCGCCGTTCGAGCGTCGTGAGCAGCTCGACCCCCCCGCCGAGCACGCTCCGCGGATGCGGATCGAACGTGACGACGGTCGAGGTCAGCCCGGCCCCGAGCGCGGCGCCGAGCACCTGCCGATGGCCGAGATGGACGCCGTCGAACGTCCCGATCGCGGCGGCTCGGCGAGCCGGCTCGAGCTCCTCGGGCGAGCGGGCGACCCTCACGCCAGCCTCGCGAGCGCCTCGTCGACCGGGATGATCCGCTCGGGGTCGGCCTCCTCGACCGAGAACGGCCCGACCTCGGTCCGCCGGAGCGTCACGCAGTGGCCGCCCAGCCGGTCCGCGATCGCCCGGACGTAGGTGCCCGAGCCGACGCGGAGATCGAGCGTCACGGTGTCGTCGGTCTTCGCGATGACGTCGAGCGCGTGGACTCGAGAGCGCCGGAGGGGCATCTCCACGGCCACCCCTCTCCGGTGCAGGCGATACGCGCGCTCACCGCCGATCTTGACCGCGGAGGCCGCGGGGATCGGCAGCTCGACCTCGCCGCGGAGGCCCGCGAGCCGTTCCTCGAGCTCCTCGCGCGACGGCGGCTTCGTGCGCGCGACGACCTCCCCTTCCGGGTCGCCCGTGGCGGTGCGCGACGTCAGGTCGACGTCGGTGAGGTAGCGCTTGTCGAGCGAGACGAAGGATTGCGCCAGTCTAGTTGCCGCACCGGACAACATGACCAGAAGGCCCGTGGCGAATGGATCCAGTGTCCCGGCGTGACCGGTCCGCGCGCCCGTGCGCCGGCGCAGCTCGGCCACGGCCGCGAAGGACGAGATACCCGCCGGCTTGTCGACCAGCACGATCCCGGCCGGCTCGAGCGCCCGCGGGATCTTCCGCGTCACGTGTGCGGCTTCTGCGCGGCCGCGAACTCGCGCCGGACGAACTCGGTGATCTCCTCGATCGAGTCCTCGCTCGAGAAGCCCGCGGCCTGTCGATGCCCGCCGCCGTCCGACTTGCGCGCGATCGCGGAGACGTCGAGCTCGTCGTGGCTCGCGCGCAGGGAGACGCGGCGTGTCGGTCCGGCGGCGCGCGGCGGCTCGCGGATCAGCGCGGCCATGTCCGCGCCCTCGACCGCCCGCAGGTAGTCGATGATCCCCTCGGAGTACGGCTCCGCCGCCCCGACCTCGTGGAAGTCGTCGCGCAGCAGGTACGAGACGACGAGCCGGCCGCCCTCGTAGACCTGCGCACGCTCGAGCGCGCGCGCGAGCAGCTTCAGCTTCGCGAACTGCACCGTCTCGTACACGCCCTGGAAGATCCGATGCAGGTCGGCGCCCGACTCGACGAGCTCGGCGGCGAGCCGGAGCGACTTCGGCGTCGTGTTCGTGTACTGGAAACGCCCGGTGTCGGTCACGAGCGCGATGTAGAGCGCTTCGGCGATCGGCGGCGTGAGCTCGACCCCGAGCTCGTAGAAGAGGTCGCGCAGGAGCTCGCCGGTCGACGACGCCGTCGCGTCGATCACGTTCACGTCGCCGAAGCGGCTGTTGTCGTGGTGGTGATCGATGTCGATGACGAGCGGGGCGTGTTGGAGCACCTCCGGGTCGGGCCCGATGCGCGACTCGTTCGCGCAGTCGACGGCGAGCAGGATCCGCTCGGGCGTGTCCTCGGGCGCACGGCGGAGCAGCCCCTCGAGCGGCATGAACGCGTACTCGGCCGGCAGGGGGGCGTCGCCGAGAAGGAGCATCCGCGAGTCCTTGCCGAGCTGGTCGAGCGCGAGCTTCATCGCGAGCATCGAGCCGAGCGCGTCCCCGTCGGGGTTCTCGTGCGTCGTCACGAGGAACCGCTCGCCGGCGCGGATCGCGTCCGCGGCCTGGCCGAGCTCAGTCGCGATCGTCGTCTGGGGCGAGCTCATCGATCAGCTTGGTCATGCGGACCCCCCGTTCGACCGTCGGATCGTATTCGAAGGCCAACTGGGGTGTTCGCTTCATCCGCAGCTCGCTCGCGAGCCGCGCCTGGAGCATTCCGTGCGCAGCCCCGAGTCCCTCCAGGCTGCGGTCGCGCTTGCGCTCCGACCCGAGCACGGACACGAACACGCGCGCGTGCCGGAGGTCGGGCGTGGTCTCGACGCCGGTGATCGTGACGAAGCCGATGCGCGGATCCTGCAGCCCGGGCAGGCTCGCGCCGAGCACCTCCTTGATCGCCTCGTTCACGCGACGCATGCGTGAGCTAGGCACCGGGCACCACCACCTCCCGCTCGACCGTCACCAGCTCGTATTCCTGTCCGTTCAGGTAGCGAACCGCCTCCTCGAGCAGCGACTCGAGCTCGCGGAGCTCGCGGGCGACGCAGGCGACCGTGAGGCGCGAGCGCTGCCAGAGCTCGTGATGGTCGACCTCCGCCACCGAGGCGCCGAAGCGGTTCTGGAGGTTCGCCTTCGCGGACTTCACGTGCTTCCGCTTCCCCTTCAGCGAGCCGGCCTCCGGGAAGTGCAGCTCCACGGAGAGAATGCCCACGTAGCCGTTCATTTCCCGCCAGCGCCGAGTTCGCGCGCGCGAATTCGCCGCGCCACACCCTTAAAAGCGGCCGCTTCGCGGCCGCCGCCGCAACGCTCCATCCCCGCTAGGTGCTGGCCGGCGCCGAAGGCGCCTCGCTCAGGTCGGTGCGCTCGACCTGCCGCGTCTCGTACGCCTCGATCACGTCGCCGACCTTGACGTCGTCGAAGTTCGCGAGGTGGATCCCGCACTCGAAGCCCTCGGTCACCTCGCGCGCGTCGTCCTGGAAGCGCTTGAGCGAGTCGATCGTCGTGTCGTAGATCACAGTGCCCTCGCGGATCACCCGCGCGCTGGCGTTCCGCCGTATGGTCCCGCTCGTGACCATGCAGCCGGCGATCGTGCCGACACGCGAGGCGCGGAACGTCTCGCGCACCTCGGCCTCGCCGAGGATCTCCTCGGTCTCGACCGGCCGCAGCAGCCCGACCAGGGCCTGCTCGATGTCCTCGGTGAGCTGGTAGATGACGCGGTAGGTCCGGATCTCGACGCCCTCGCGGTCGGCGAGCGCGCGGGCCTCGGCGTTCGGGCGGACGTTGAAGCCGACCACCATGGCGTTCGAGGCGGCCGCGAGCATGATGTCGCCCTCGGTGATGCCGCCGACGCCTTGGTGGATGACCGCGACGCGCACCTCGGGATGCTGGATCTTCGAGAGCTCCGAGACCGCGGCCTCGACGGAGCCGACGACGTCGCCCTTGAGCACGAGGTTGAGGTCCTGGACCGCGCCCTGCTGCATCGCGGCGAAGAGGGTCTCGAGCGTCGGGCCGCGCTGCGAGCGCTGCGCGAGCTGCTCGCGACGGAGCCGCTCGCCGCGCGACTGCGCGAGCTGGCGCGCCGCGCGCTCGTTCTCGACCACCCGCCCCTGCTCGCCGGCGGGCGGCGGGTGGTCGAAGCCGAGGATCTCGACCGGGTCGCCGGGGCCGGCGTCCTTCAGCTTCTCGCCCTTGTAGTCGTTGAGCGCCCGCACCTTGCCCCAGGCGTCGCCCGCGACGATCGCGTCGCCGACGCGGAGCGTTCCGCGGTGGACAAGCATCGTCGCGACGGGACCGCGGCCGACGTCGAGGCGCGACTCGATGATCGGGCCCGAGGCCTCCGTGTTCGGGTTCGCCTTCAGCTCGAGCTCGGCGTCGGCGACGAGCAGGACGCGCTCCAGCAGGTCGTCCAGGTTCTGCTTCTGCTTGGCGGACACCTCGGAGAACTGCGTCGTCCCGCCCCACTCCTCGGGCTGGAGCCCCTCCTGCGCGAGGTCGGCCTTGATCCGGTCGACGTTCGCGTCGGGGAGGTCGATCTTGTTCACCGCGACGACGATCGGGACTTCCGCCGCCTTCGCGTGCGAGATCGATTCCTTCGTCTGCGGCATCACGCCGTCGTCGGCCGCGACGACGAGGACGGCGATGTCCGTCACCTTCGCGCCGCGTGCGCGCATCTCGGTGAACGCCTCGTGGCCCGGCGTGTCGATGAAGGTGATCTGGCCGCCGAGCGGCGAGGTCACCTGGTAGGCACCGATATGCTGCGTGATGCCGCCCGCCTCGCCCGAGACGACGTTCGTCTGGCGAATGGCGTCGAGAAGCGAGGTCTTGCCGTGGTCGACGTGGCCCATGATCGTCACGACCGGCGGACGCGGCTGCAGAGTTTCGTCGGCATCGACGTCGACCGAGGTGTCGATGTCCACATCGGCCTCGCTGACGCGGTTGATGCGGTGCCCGAATTCCACGATCAGCAACTCGGCGGTATCCTGGTCGATGG
>JAICPI010000030.1 GCA_025929895.1 Thermoleophilia bacterium | reverse complement strand
TCTCGGCTTGGATCCATGGAGCCCCGTTCGCTCCGGGCCGGCAAAGCCGGCCCTCCGCCGCGAGCGACTGCCGACTCGTCGTCGGGGACTATGCGACGCGCCAGCCGAAGCGATCGGCGAAGTCTGCGTAGCAGTCGGCGCAGATCCAGTAGTAGTCCGCTCCGTTCGCGCGCTCATCCGTGGTGGTGAAGCCTTCGGTTGCGACATCAGGATGAGTCTCGATGTAGAGACGGTGCTCCTCGGAGAAGTTCGGATCCATGAACTTCGCCCAGCAAAACTCGCAGTGGTCGTGCTCCCAGGTCGCACTTGGGGCCCGATACGGCTTTCGGACAAGTGTGGCGCGCGAGAGGATGTCTTCTTGGCCGGTGAGGCGCCAATCGCCTTGCTGGGTCACCCGTCGGGCTGGTCGCGAACGGCCCGCAACCGCTCCATCAGGGTCTCGACGAAGTCCTGCTTCAGCAGGACCGCGTCGGCGCCGGCCTCGCGGACCGCTGCGTGGATCTTCGGCGTCTCGTCGCCGGTGAGCGCGATCAGGCAGAGGTTCGGATGGTCGCGCCGCAGGCGCGCGATCGCGGTCACGCCGTCGAGCAGCGGCATGTGCAGGTCGATCACGACCGCGTCCGGCTCGAGGACGTCCGCGAGCTCGATCGCGGCGAGCCCGTCCTCAGCGGTGGCGGCGACGGTCAGGTGTGGCTGGCCTTCGATGAAGGACCGCAGCGAATCGCGAAACGCCTCGTCGTCGTCGGCGAGCAGCACCCGGACGATCGCCCCAACCAAGAGGGCTAGCCTACTCCCTCGCCATGGCCGCCGAGGAACGCCAGCCGGTCGCAGTGATCGGCGCACCGCTCGACCTCGGCGCCGGTCGACGCGGCGTCGACATGGGGCCTTCGGCGATCCGCTACGCAGGCCTCGACACGCGGCTGGGCGAGCTCGGTCGCCGCGTGGAGGACTGGGGCAACGTCGAGTCGGCGGTCGCCGAGGCGTCCGACGTCGGCGACGAGCGCGCGCGGTTCCTCGCACCGGTGCTGCGCACGTGCGAGCGGATCGCGGAGCTCGTGCGCCGGGCAGTCGACGCAGGCTCGGTTCCGGTCGTGCTCGGCGGCGACCACACGGTCGCGCTCGGCTCGATCGGCGCGCTCGCATCGGCGCACGGGCCCGGCGGCGTCATCTGGCTCGACGCGCACGGCGACCTGAACACGCCCGAGACGACGCCGAGCGGGAACGTTCACGGGATGGTGCTGGCGGCGGTGCTCGGGCTCGCGGGCCCGGCATTCGCGTCGACGGCGTGGCCCGTCCCCTCGGTCGACCCCCGGCGCGTCGCGCTCGTCGGCGTCCGCTCGCTCGACGAGGGCGAGCGCGAGCGCGTGCGCGAGCTCGGCGTGAAGGTGTTCACGATGAGCGATGTCGACCGCCTCGGCGTCGAGCGCGCCGTCCGCGAGTCGCTGACGCACGTCGCGGGGCCGGGCTTCGTGCACGTCAGCCTCGACATGGACGTCGTCGACCCCGAGGTCGCGCCGGGCGTGGGCACGCCCGTGCGCGGCGGCCTCTCCTATCGCGAGGCGCACCTCGCGCTCGAGCTCGTCTCCGAGTCGGGGCTCGCCGGCTCGCTCGACGTCGTCGAGGTGAACCCGGTGTTCGACCGCCAGAACGAGACCGCGGCGCTCGCGGTCGAGCTCGTCGCGAGCGCGCTAGGCGCGCGCATCCTCTAGGAAGCGCTCGATCGCGTCGGCGGTCTCCTCGAAGGCGTCCCAGAGCACGATGTGGCGCCCCGGGACCGCGACGACCTCGAGCAGCTCGCCGAGCTCGAATCGAAGCGCGTCCACGACCGCGGCCGGGACGACGTCCGTGTCCGCGCCCACGACGAGCAGGGTGGGGACCTGGAGCAGCGACCAGTCCGGCGGCGGCTGCGCCAGCTCGCCGTAGGCCGCGATCACGGCGGCCTGCGAGTAGCGGAAGCGGAGGCGACCGTCCTCGCCCGGCACGAGGTGCTCCGCGAGCTCCTCGTCCAGGAGCTCTCGCGGCGCGAGCGGGGAGAGTGGCCGCCGCTGGGCGAGCGCCTCATCGACCGTCGCGAACACATGGTCGGCGCGGAGCGCCTCCGCCCGCTGGAGCGCGACGGGAGGCGGTACCCAGACCGCCGGGTCGAGGAGGACGGAACGCTCGACGAGCCCGGCGGCGGTGAGCTCGAGGGTCAGGCGGCCCCCGAAGCTGTGGCCGACGACGGTCGCGCGTTCGACGCCGCAGACGTCGAGCGTTTCCCGAACGTCGGCGACGTGGCGCCCGAGCGTCCACGGCGGCTCCCAGGTCGAGCGGCCGTGGCCGCGGAGATCGGGCGCGAGCACGCGAAAGCGACGAGCGAGGCGCTCCTCGGCGAGCTTTCGGAACCGCCGCCCGTGCGCGTTGACGCCGTGGAGACAGACGACCGGCGGCGCGTCGCGGTCGCCCCATTCGTGCACGTGCAGCATGCGCCTACACAATCAGACCGAGGGCGTTACGGTCCGCGGCGGTGCTCGGCGTCCTCTACGACATCCACGGGAACCTGCCCGCGCTCGAGGCGACGCTCGCGGACGCCGAGTCGCTCCCGATCGACCGCTGGCTCCTCGGCGGCGACTACGGCACGCCCAGCCCGTGGCCGCTGGAGACGCTCGCGCTGCTGCGGGAGCTCCCTGACGCGACGTGGATCCGCGGCAACGGCGAGCGCTGGCTGTTCGAGCCGCCGACCGACCGACCCGATCTGACGGCGATCTTCGAGCGGCTCGAGCCGGGCCTGCCGGAGGACGAGCTGCGAGGCCTGCACGCCCTGCCGGAGCGCGCGGAGCTCGACGGAATCCTCTACGTGCACGGCTCGCCGCTCTCGGACGTCGAGAGCTTCGCGCCGCAGCCGGAGGACGAGGAGGAGCGCATGCTTGACGGCGTGCGCGACCGCACGATCGGCTTCGGCCACAGTCACCAGCAGTTCCGGCGCGCGGGCCCGAACGGCACCGACCTCGTCAACCCCGGCAGCGTCGGGATGCCGCTCGACGGCGACCCGCGCGCCGCGTGGGCCACGTGGGAGGGCGACTTCGCGTTCCGGCGCGTCGAGTACGACGTCGAGCGTGCGGCCGCGGCGTTTCGCGCGCTCGACGCGGAGGTCGGCCCGTTCTTCGCCGACCGGATCCTCCGTGGCTCGGATTAGGCGAGCGCCGCGTCCAGCGTGATCTCGACGTTGCCCGCGAGCGCCTTCGAGACCGGGCAGTTCTCCTTCGCCTGCTCCGCCGCCTCGCGGAAGGCGGCCTCGTCGATGCCCGGGACGTCGCCGCGGACCGTGACGGCGAGCTTCTTGATCCCCTCGCCGCCCACGAACGTGGACACGACGTCCGTCTCGAGCGTCGTCGGCGGGTTGCCGCCGCGGGCGAGGCCTCCGGACAGGGCCATCGAGAAGCAGCTCGAGAGCGCGGCCGCGATCAGCTCCTCGGGGCTCGTCCCCGCCGAGGCGTCCTCCGCGCGCGCGTGCCACGTCACCTGCTGAGGTCCCGTCACCCCCGTCCCGAGCGTGAAGACCCCGGAGCCGCTCGCCAGATCGCCTTCCCACGTCGTGTGCGCACGATGCTCAACCGCCATTCTCGACCTCCTTCTCTTCGCCTGATCCGGACGGCCGATAGTACGTCGTGCCCTTCAGCTCGTCGGGCAGGTGGTCGACGTCGAAGCCGGTCGGGTCGGAATGCGGGTAGACGTAGCCCTCGCCGTGTCCCAGCTTGCTCGCGCCGCGATAGTGCGTGTCGCGCAGCGACTTCGGCGGCCGCAGGTTCCCGCGCTCCTGGACGTCGCGGGTCGCATCCTTGATCGCCGCGTAGCTCGCGTTCGACTTCGGCGCGAGCGCCAGGTAGATCGCCGCCTGCGCGAGGTTGAGCCGCGCCTCCGGGAGCCCGACGTGCTCGAGCGCGTGCGCCGCGGCGACGGCGACGAGCAGCGCGCGCGGGTCGGCGTTGCCCACGTCCTCGGAGGCGAGCACGATCATCCGCCGCGCGAGGAAGCGCGGGTCCTCGCCCGCCTCGAGCATCGAGGCGAGGTAGTAGACCGCGGCGTCGGGATCGGAGCCGCGCATCGACTTGATGAAGGCGGAGATCGTGTCGTAGTGGCGGTCGCCGCCCTTGTCGTAGACGAGCGGCCGCTTGGTCGACGCGTCCTCGACGTGGCGCACCGCCAGCTTCGTTCCCTCCGCCTGCGCGGTCTGGACGGCGAGCTCGAGGATCGAGAGCGCGTTGCGCGCGTCGCCGCCCGCGAGCTCCGCCACGAGCGCCGTGAGCTCGTCGTCCAGCTCGACCCCGAGCTCGCCGGCGCCGCGACGTGCGATCAGGCCGAGCTCGTCGCTCGAGAGCGGCTCGAGCTCGTAGAGCTGGGAGCGGGACAGGAGCGCCGAGTTCACCTCGAAGTAGGGGTTCTCGGTCGTCGCCCCGATCAGGGTGATGACGCCGTCCTCGACCGCGGGCAGGAGCGCGTCCTGCTGCGCCTTGTTGAAGCGGTGGATCTCGTCGAGGAAGAGGATCGTGCGCTGTCCGTGCGCGCCGAGCCGCTCGCGTGCCCGCGCGATCGTCTCGCGCACCTGCGCCACCGTCGCCGAGACGGCCGAGAGCTCCTCGAACGCGGCGCCGGTCGCGTTCGCGACGATGCGCGCAAGCGTCGTCTTGCCGCTGCCCGGCGGGCCGTACAGGATCGTCGAGCCGACCCGGTCGCCCTCGATCGCCAGGCGGAGCGCCGAGCCGGCGCCGAGCACGTGCTCCTGGCCGACGAACTCCTCGAGCGTCCTCGGACGCAGCCGGATCGGGAGCGGCGCGACCTGCGGCAGCCGCTCGCGCGCCGCATCGGAGAAAAGGTCTCCCACGCAGGAAGTATGCTCGGGCCGCCTTGAGCGAGGTCGAGGACTCCTTCGAGCCGGTCCTGCCCGGAACGGCTGCGAGCGACTACGAGCGCTACCTCCGCACCGACGAGCTGCTCGCGCTCCAGAAGGCGCCGGACGAGCTGACGCATCGCGACGAGCTGCTCTTCATGACCGTGCACCAGTCGTCGGAGCTCTGGCTGAAGCTGGCGGCGTTCGAGGTCGAGACCGCTGCCGACCTGCTCGGGGGCGGCGAGCTCGCAGGCGCGCTCCGGCTCCTGCGCCGTGCGCACGACTGCATGAAGAACGCCACCGTCGCGCTGGACATGCTCGAGCACATGTCGCCGTGGGAGTACACCGCGTTCGTCCGGCCGCTGCTCGGCCACGGCAGCGGCTTCGACTCGCCGGGTTTCCGGGGCGTGCGTCGCGTCTCGCCGCTCCTCGGCCAAGCGTTCCATCGGCTTCGCCGCAACGCTGATCTCTCCGTCGTCGAGCTCTACCGGCAAGGGCGCCAGCACGAGGAGCTGTACCAGCTCGCGGAGGCGCTCGTCGAGTGGGACGAGCGGGTGACACTGTGGCGCGTGCGTCACTTCAAGGTGGTCGAGCGGATCATCGGGGCGGGCGCGATCGGCACGCAGGGCACGCCGGTCGAGCTGCTCGGCAAGCTGATCCACAACCGCCTCTACCCGGAGCTGTGGGAAGTTCGCAACGAACTGACGGAGCTCGCGAAGAAAGAGGAGTGGTAGTGGCATTCGAAGAGCTGAAGCGGAAGCAGAGCGCGATGTGGGGCTCCGCGCCGTTCGAGCGCGTCGCAGACCGGCTCCTCGGCGACATCCACGACGACCTGGTCTCCCGCCTCGTCCCGCTCGAGGGGGCGGTGCTCGCGGACGTGGCCTGCGGCACCGGCGGCATCGCGGAGCGCGCGGCGGCCCGCGGTGCGCGCGTGACGGGATGCGACTTCGCCCCGGCGCTGATCGAGACCGCGCGAGGGCGGGCGGCCGAGCGAGGCCTCGACATCGAGTACGACGTCGCAGACGCCGAAGCGCTGCCGTACGAGGACGGGTCGTTCGACGTCGTCACCTCCGCCGTCGGGCACATGTTCGCGCCCGACCAGCCGAGGGCCGCCGCGGAGCTGGCCCGCATCTGCAAGCCCGGCGGGCGGCTCGGGCTCGTCTGCTGGGCGCAGGAGGGAGGTGTCGCGGACATGTTCCGGATGCTCGCCGAGTTTCAGCCTCCGCCACCGGAAGGTGTGGGCTCGCCGCTCGCCTGGGGCGCCCGCGACTACCAGCAGCAGCTCCTCGGGGACGCGTTCGAGCTCGAGTTCGAGGAGGGGAACTCCCCCGACGAGCAGGAGTCGTCGGAGGAGATGTGGACGCTCATGACGACGTCCTTCGGTCCCATGAAGACGCTGTACGCGTCCCTGGAGGGCGAACGGCGCGACCAGTTCCGTTCGCGCGTCCTCGAGTTCTTCGAGTCGCACCGCGACGGCGACACGATTCGGCAGCCGCGCGAGTACCTGCTGACGATCGGGACGCGACGTTGAGCGCGACGGCCACGCTCCGCGCGGAGGTGACGGAGCTCCTCCAGGAGCTGATCCGCGTCGACACCGTCAACCCGCCGGGGAACGAGACTGCGGCCGCCGAGCTGCTGCGCGAGTACCTCGAGTCGAACGGCGTGCAGTGCGAGCTGTACGCGAAGGTCCCGGACCGCGCCAACCTCGTTGCTCGGATCCCCGGGACCGGCGGCGGGCCGCGGCTCGCGCTCCTCTCCCACACGGACACGGTCCTGGCCGACGCGACGGAGTGGGAGCGCGATCCGTGGTCGGGCGACCTGCACGAGGGCGAGGTCTGGGGACGCGGTGCTCTCGACATGAAGGGCGAGGCGGCCGCCAACGCGGTTGCGCTCGCGTCGCTCGCGCGCGACGGCTTCGAGCCGCGCGGCGACCTGATCTTCGTCGCCGCCGCCGACGAGGAGGTGAACGTCGGCTACGGGCTCTCGTGGCTCTGCGCCGAGCATCCGGACGCCGTGCGCGCGGAGTACGCGCTGAACGAGGGCGCCGGCGATCGTGTCGAGCTCGGGGGCGAGCCGTTCTACCTCGTCTCGACGGCGGAGAAGATGAGCGCGCCGTTCACGATCCGGACGCGCGGGCGGAGCGGCCACGCGTCGATGCCGGCGATCGCGGACAACGCGCTGCTCAAGACGACCGCTCTCGTCGACCGCATCGGCGCCTACCGTCACCCGCCGCAGCACACCCCCGAGACCGAGGCGTTCTTCCGCACCGTGCTCGGCGAGGTGCCGCCGGTCGAGACCGCGCTCGAGCGCGCCGGCGAGCTCCACCCGATGTTCGCGCTCTACCTCGAGGCGCTCGTCGGCCCGACGTACGCGCCGACGATGGCCACGGCCTCGCAGAAGCGGAACGTGATCCCGAACGTGTGCGAGATCACGGTCGACTCTCGGCTCCTGCCGGGGATGACGCAGGCCGAGTCCGAGGCGATCGTGCGCGCCGTGCTCGGCGACGGCGACTACGAGCTCGATTGGATCGAGGCTGCGGGCGGCACGCGCTCGGAGCTCGCGACGCCGCTCTGGGACGTGATCGAGGAGTGGGTGCAGGCAACGGATCCCGGCGCGCGACCCGTCCCGCTCTGCCTCGCGGGGTTCACGGACAGCCACTGGATGCGCGAGGCTTTCGGCACGGTCGCCTACGGCTTCTTCCCGATGCGCGCGATGTCCGCGGAGGTCGCGACGCTGCTCGTCCACTCCGCGAACGAGCGGATCCCGGTCGCGGACCTCGAGCTCGCGGTCGACTTCTACCGCCACGCTGCCCAGAGGGTCTGCGGCTAGCCTGTCGGCCGATGGCCGACAAGGTCCGTCTCGGCGGGATGGCGCTTCCGAACGGCGTGCTCGTGCACGGGCCGACGGCGTGGGCCTGCGCGATCCGGCGGCCGGACGGGACGCTCGAGGTCGCGGCCGAGCGCAAGCGCTTCCGCACCGACGAGCGGACGCCGCCGCTCCTGCGCGGGCCGCTGAAGCTGCTCGAGGCCGTGGCCGTCCTGCCCGCGATGCGCAAGGCGCTCCCGGCGGCGCGGCTTCCGTTCGAGCGGCGCTCGGTGCTCGCGACGATGCTGGCGAGCGCGGCGGCCGTTCGCGCAGTGCGCGGCTCGCGCCGCCTGAGCGCGCCCGCCCAGGAGGTGGCCGCGGCCGTGCTCTCCTTCGCGCCCGCCGTGCTCGCGCTCCGCGGCTCCGAGCTCGCCGGCTACCACGGCGCCGAGCACGTCTCGATCGGCACGTACGAGCACGGCGAGCGTCGCGCGAAGGAGCACGAGCGTTGCGGCTCGCACCTCGTCGGGCCGATCCTCGTCACGACCGCGTTCGGCCAGGCGATCGCCGCGAAGGCGCCGGCGCAGACGCGCCCCTTCGCCCGCGCGGTCGCGACGGTCGGCGCGCTCGGCGTCTCGACCGAGATCTTCGCCTGGATGGTGCGGAACCCGGGCCATCCGGTCGCTCAGGCGCTCTCGCGGCCCGGGCACGAGATCCAGCACCACGTGGGCACCGAGGAGCCCTCGGCCGAGCAGCTCGAGGTCGCCGAGGCGGCGCTCCGGGCCTGCCTCGAGCTCGAAGAGGCCGGCTAAGGCCCGCGCCCGCTCCTGCCGATGGACGAACGATGAGCTTGGTGGAGGCCTTCCGCGACTGGGTGACCCTGTGGCTGCCCGTCTTCTTCCTTCTGATGCTGATCCTGATGGTGATGCTGATGTGGCGGATGCTGAAGCTGATGCCGCAGGTGAAGCCGGCCACCGTGAACGCGAACTCGAAGTCGTCGGTGTCGTGGGACGACGTGGCCGGGAACGACGAGGCCCGCGCCGAGCTCGAGGAGGTCGTCGAGTTCCTGCGCGCGCCGGACCGCTTCGAGCGGCTGGGCGCGCGCGTCCCGAAGGGGATGCTGCTGCACGGGCCGCCGGGGACGGGCAAGACGCTGCTTGCGAAGGCATGTGCGAACGAGTCCGGCGCGAAGTTCTACGCCGCGAGCGCGTCGTCGTTCGTCGAGATGTTCGCGGGCCTCGGCGCGGCGAGAATCCGCCGGCTGTTCAAGGAGGCCCGCGCGAACGCGCCGTCGATCGTCTTCATCGACGAGCTCGACGCCGTCGGCGCCGCGCGCACGGGACACGGTTTCAACCGCGAGCAGGACCAGACGCTCAACCAGCTGCTCGTCGAGCTCGACGGGTTCTCCGCCGCCGACAAGGTCGTCGTGATGGGCGCGTCGAACCGGCTCCAGGACCTCGACCCCGCCCTCCTGCGCCCCGGTCGGTTCGACCGTCAGGTGCTCGTCGGGCCGCCGGACCTCGCGGGGCGCGAGCAGATCCTCCGAGTGCACACGCGCGGAAAGCCGCTCGCCGCCGACGTGGACCTCTCCGCCGTCGCGAAGCAGACCGCGGGGCTCACCGGCGCGGACCTCGCGAACATCGCGAACGAAGCGGCGATCTTCGCCGGCCGCCGCCAGGCGCAGTACATCGGCGCGGTCGACATCGACAACGCGATGGAGCGCATCGTCGCAGGCCTCCAGCAGCGCAAGGTCGTGACGGAGAAGGAGAAGCGGATCCTCGCCTACCACGAGGCCGGCCACGCGTTGATGGCGCACCTGATGGGCGAGCTGATGCCCGTGACCAAGGTGACGATCGTCTCGCGCGGTCACGCGCTCGGCTACACGCTCAACCTCCCGGTCGAGGATCGCTACATGCACACGAAGGAAGAGCTGATCGACGTGATGAAGATCACGCTCGCCGGCCGCGCCGCGGAGGCGGTCGTCTTCGGCCGCGTCACGAACGGTGCCGCGAACGACCTCGAGAAGGCGACCGAGATCGCCCGCGCGATGGTCTTCGACTTCGGGATGTCCGACGTCGTGATGACGAGGACGATGCGCGCCGACAACTACGCGCTCTCGGAGGAGACGAAGCGCGTGCGCGACCAGGAGCAGGCTCGGCTGACCGACGGGGCCTTCGCCGAGGCGATCAGGCTGCTGGAGAAGCACCGCGCCCCGCTCGACCGGATCGCGAGCGCGCTGCTCGAGAAGGAGACGCTGCTCAAGGACGAGCTCGAGACGATGCTGCACGACATCGGGGTCGAGAGCTCGGCGTCAGAGCTGGTCGGCACCCCCAAGGTGGTCTCGCTGCCCGAGTAGCCCGGTAGGGTTCGCGCCGGTGCAGCCACGCGGTATCCACCACCTCGGCGTCGCCGTCGACGATCTCGACGCGGCCGTCGCGACCTACGAGCGGCTCTTCGGTGCGCTCGTGGAGCATCGGGACCGAGTTCCCGCCCAGGGGGTCGAGGCCGCGTCGTTGCGCGTCGGCGAGGGCCGGGTCGAGCTGCTCGCGTCGCTCGGCGAGGAGACGCCGGTGGGGAAGTTCCTGGCGAAGCGCGGCCCGGGCATGCACCACGTCGCCTTCGAGGTCTCGGACCTGCGCTCGTCGCTCGCCGAGCTCGAGCGGGAGGGCGCCGAGCTGATCGATCCGGAGCCTCGAGAGGGGCTCTTCGGGCTCCAGGTCGCGTTCGTCCACCCGGACTCGGCGCACGGGGTGCTCGCGGAGCTGGTGAGCGATGCCCGCTGACGACAAGGTCCGCGTCGAGGTCGCGTACGAGGGCGGGCAGGCGTTCACCGCGCTGATGCCGCTCGGCGCGGCCGACGACCTGGAGCGCCGGCTGGCGAACGGCGAGGAGGGCGTCGTCTCGGTCGAGGCCGAGGACGGGCGCTACGTCGTCGTCCTGCGGCGTGTCGTGTACATCAAGCGCTTCCTGCGCGAGTCTCGCGTCGGCTTCGGCCACCCGGGTCCCTAGTTAGCGCCGAACGCGCGACGGGCACTCCACGGGCGATGACCGAGCGGACGGCGGAGCGGCCGAAGGAGAGCGGTGCCGAGATCAGGCGCCTCGTCGAGCGCGCGCAGCAGGGCGACAGGGAGGCGCTCGAGGAGCTGTACCTCATCCACTTCGACCGCATCTACAGCTACCTGCACATGACCGTCGGGAACCGTCACGACGCGGAGGACCTGACGACCCAGACGTTCCTTCGCATGCTCGAGGCGATCGGCAAGTTCCGCTTCCAGGCCGCGCCGTTCTCCGCGTGGCTCTTCCGGATCGCGCACAACCTCTCGATGGACCACTTCCGGGCCACGAAGCGCGTGCAGCCGGAGGAGGAGGTGCCCGAGCCGATCGGCGCCGAGCAGGACTCGGCCGAGCTCGAGGCGATGCACTCGATCGGCCGCCAGAGCCTGCTCGCGCTGATCGAGAACCTCTCGGACGAGCAGCAGCAGGTGCTGACGCTGAAGTTCGTCTTCAGCTTCGCGAACGGGGAGGTGGCGACGATCCTCGGCAAGACCGAGGGTGCGGTCAAGTCGCTCCAGCATCGCGCGCTCGCGTCGTTGCAGAAGCAGATGCAGTCGGACTGACGTGGCGCTCCAGGTCGGGATCGTTGGCCTGCAGAACGCGGGTAAGACGACGCTGTTCCGTGCGCTGACGGGTGCCGCGACCACGGGCCGGGACAACGTCGGCATGGCGGCCGTCCCCGACCCGCGGCTGGCGCAGCTCGCCGAGACCGTCGGCGCGAAGAAGGTCACGCCCGCGGCGATCAGGGTCGTCGACGTCCCCGGCACCGGCTCCGAGCTGCTCGGGAACCTGCGCCAGGTCGACCTCGTGCTCGCGGTGCTGGACGGCTGGTCGGGCACGCGGGACCCGCAGGCCGACGAGGAGGAGCTGACGCTCGAGCTGCTCGCCGCCGATCGCGAGCACGTGCAGCGGCGGATCGACCGTGTCGCGAAGGAGGCGAAGTCGGGCGATGCGAAGCTGCGCGCGCAGGTCGCGAACCTCGAACGGCTCGCCGCGCATCTGGAGAACCTCCAGGCGGTCAGCGAGCTCGGCGGCGACGTCGAGATTCCGCCCGAGCTGGAGCTGCTGACGGTCAAGCCGATGATGCGGATCGTCAACGGCCCCGGCGGCATCGACCTCGCGCTCGAGGCCGAGCTGGCGGAGCTCCCGCCGGAGGAGGCGTCGGCGTTCCGCGAGGGGGAGTCCGCGCTCGCGGAGGTCGTCCGCACGCTCGCGCAGACGCTCTTCCTGATCACCTTCTTCACCGCGGGCGAGAAGGAGACGCGGGCGTGGCCGCTGAGCGAGGGGCGGACTGCGCTCGACGCCGCGCGGGAGGTCCACTCGGACATCGCGCGGGGCTTCATCCGTGCTGAGGTGATCCGCTGGGACGACCTCGTCGCCGCCGGCTCGCACACCGAGGCGAAGCGAAGAGGGCTCGAGCGCGTCGAGGGGAAGACCTACGTCGTGCAGGACGGCGACGTGCTGAACGTGCGTTTCAACGTGTGAGCCGCTCGAGCAGGTAGCGGATCCCGAGCGGATAGCGGTACTCGATCGAGCCGTGGGCCGCGTCGAAGAGCTCGGTGTGCAGGTCGGCGACGCCGAGCTCCGTCAGGCGGCGCCGCATCCACTCCATCGTCAGGTCGACGAACCACTCGTCTCGCCGCCCGGCATCGAAGTAGATCGCCCGGAGGCCGCGGAGCGCCTCGGCATGGCGCGGTACGAGCGTCGGATAGTCCCACTCGAGCCAACGCTCCCAGAGCTCGGGGACAACCTCCGCCGTCGCGAGGTCGTACGGGAGGCGGATCGTGCCGTCCTCGTCGGCGGAGTAGGCCGCCGCGAAGCCCCACTGGAGCAGCAGGTGCACGTCGCCAGGCTCGGCGAGCGGCGCCGGCCCGCGGAGCTGCTCGAGGAACCGCTCGATCGACCCGTCCCAGCGGTCGCGAAGCTCGCGCGCCGCGAGCCGGAAGAACGGCCGGATCGTCACCTCGAACAGGCCGCCGCCCGCGTGGCTCGCGAACCCCTGGAAGAGGTCGGGGCGCAGCATCGCGTTCACCGCGGCGCCGTAGCCGCCGCTCGACTTCCCGGAGAGCCCCCGACTCCCGTTCGTCCGGTAGCGCGCGTCCACGAACGGGACGAGCTCGTCGCAGAGATAGGTGTGGTAGCGGCCGCTGCCGTTCGAGTCGACGAACTGCGAGCCGCCGAGAGACGTCCAGGCGTCGACGAGGACGACGACGCACTCCGGGGCCTCGCGGTCGAGCAGCTCGGGGAAGGTCGGGCGGAAGGGCTGGCGGTTCCGCCACATGCCGAGCTCGCCCGTGTAGC
Organism: Thermoleophilia bacterium; assembly: GCA_025929895.1. Taxonomy (GTDB): domain Bacteria; phylum Actinomycetota; class Thermoleophilia; order Gaiellales; family Gaiellaceae; genus JACCTU01. The sequence goes on along the minus strand of JAICPI010000030.1, from coordinate 16,847 downwards.
CCTGGAGCACGTAGACGCTCGGGTACTCGCGCGACCCCTCCGGGTCGTACCCGGGCGGCGTCCAGACCCAGACCGGGCGGGCGTGTGGGTCGCCGAGCGGGTTGCCGCGGAGCGCCTCGCTCTCGATCGTCAGCTCGTCCACGGCGCGGAGCATAGGTACCTTCGGAGGCGTGAACGTGCTCTTCGTCTGCGTGCAGAACGCGGGGCGCTCGCAGATGGCCGAGGCGCTCTACGCGGGCAACGGACGGTCGGCGGGGACCGCGCCGGCGCGGGCGGTGCATCCGGAGGTGGTGGAGGTCATGCGCGAGCGCGGCGTCGATCTGTCGGGGCGTACGCCGCGCGCGCTCGGCCGCGCGGACGTCGAGTGGGCCGACGTCGTCGTGACCATGGGCTGCGGCGACGCGTGCCCGTACGTCCCGGGCAAGCGCTACGTGGACTGGGAGCTCCCCGACCCTGCGGGCAAGCCCGTCGACGAGGTGCGCGCGATCCGCGACGAGATCGAGCGTCGCGTCGCCGCTCTCTAGGCTGCCGAGATCAACGCCACGCCGGCGAGCGCGGTCCCGCCGCCCAGCGCCTGCGAGCGCCCCGGCCGCTCGTGCAGGAAGACGATCGCGAGCACGACCACGCCGACGGGGTAGAGCGAGGCGAGCACCGAGACGAGGCTGACGAACCCCTCGTTCAGGGCGAGCGCGAGCAGCAGGTTGGCGCCGACGTCGAGCAACCCGATCGCGATCAGGACCGGCAGCGCCGAAGGAGGCACGCGGAGGGCACCGCGGGAGTACGCGAGCGGAAGCGCGAGCGCGCAGGACGTGACCCTCGCGACCACGACGGCCCAGTAGGCGTCGTCCGAGCTCGCGCGGTCGATGAAGAGGAAGTACGACCCGAACCCGGCGGCCGCGAGCAGCGCGAGCGGCACCCCGGCTGCGAGCCTGCTCTCCGCGCCCGACTCCCGCGAGACGAGGATCACGCCAACGAGCGCGAGCCCCACGCCGACGAGCTGGAGCGCCTCCGGTCGCTCTCCGCGCGCCAGGCCGACGGCGACGGGGATGACCGCGGCGGACGCCGAGATCGGCGCGACGACGCCCATCGCACCGATCGCCATCCCGCGGTAGAGCGCGGCGAGCCCGATCACACCGGCGATGCCCGCGCCGACCGCCGCAGCGAGGCCCACGCTCGTGAGGACGTCGCCGCCGAACAGGAGCGCCGCGATCGTGATCCCGGTGAGGCCGGCCGCCTGCGAGACGGCGAGGACCATGAGCACGGGCAGCCTGCGCGAGGTCAGGCCGCCGAGGAAGTCGCCGACTCCCCAGCTGGCGCTCGCCCCGAGGGCGAGCACGATCGCGATCACGCCGTGTCGACCGGCCTGGTGGCGGCGACCGCGTCGAGCTGGTTCGCGTAGTAGAGCGCTGCGGCCTCGGCGGTCCGCGCCGACCGCAGGTCGTGGTGCGCCGCGACGGCGTGCAGGAGCTCCGCGCGCGCCGCGCCGTCGAGCGCGCCCGCGCGCTCCTCGATCAACCGAAGCCCGAGGTGCACGTGGCCGAGGAGGCGTCCCTCCTCGGACGGGCGGAACGTCGGCGCGGAACCGAGCTCTCGCGTGCGGCCGACGTCGTGCAGGAGCGCCGCGGCGAGCAGCAGGTCGGTGCGCAGTCGCGGATGCAGCTGCGCGGTCTCCCGGCAGATCGTCGCCACGCCGACAGTGTGCTCGAGTAGCCCGCCCGCGTAGCCGTGGTGGCCGTCGAGCGTGGCGGGGAGGGTCCGCAGCCGCGTCCGCAGCTCGGCGTCGTCGACGAAGCGCCCGACGACGTCGTTCAGTCCGGGATGCGAGAGCTCGCCCGCGAGGAACTCGAGGAACCCCTCTAGCTCGTCCCCATCGCGGCGCATCGTGGGCGCGAGCGCGGCGGGGTCGGCGTCGGTCGCGCGCTCGAGCGAGCGCACCTCGACCTGGAGGCGATCGCGGAAGCGCTCGACGCGGCCGAGCACCCGGACGGCGTCGCCCTCGTCGAAGCGGGAGTCGAGCAGGTCGACGTCGCTCCAGACGCGGGCATCGACGCGACCGCTCGGATCCACGAGCTCGAGCGCGAGGTAGGCGGCGCCGCCCTTCGTCCGGAGCCGCTGCTTGCGCGCGACCGCGTAGACCCCCTCGACGACCCGATCCTCGGCCAGGTCGGCGATCGCGTTCATTCTGCGGATCCTAGGGTAGGTTCCGGCCGTGGCCGAGGTCAGACCGTTCGCCGCCGTGCGCTACGACGAGGAATCCGCGGGCCCGCTCGAGGACCTCGTGGCACCGCCCTACGACGTGCTCTCGCCGGACGACCGGGACGCCTATCACGCGAAGAGCCCGTACAACGTCGTCCACCTCACGCTCCCCGATTCCGAGCAGCAGGCGGCGGAGAGCTTCCGCTCGTGGCGCGAGCAGGGGATCGTGCGTCCGGAGTCGCCGTCGTTCTGGTTCCTCGAGCAGGAGTACGTCGGCCCGGACGGGGTCGACCGCACGCGCCGGGGAATCGTCGCCTCGCTGAAGGCCGAGCCCTACGAGGCCGGCGTCGTGCTCCCGCACGAGCGCACGCACAGTGAGGCGAAGGAGGGACGGCTGCGGCTCGTGCGGGCAGTCGGCGCGCAGCTCGAGCCGATCTTCCTGCTCTACGAGGGCATCCCGCCGATCTCGCAGCCCGAGGGCGACCCCGAGCTCGAGGTGCCGGGCGCGAAGTTGTGGCCGCTCGCGCCGGACGAGGCGATCGAGGAGGCGTTCCGCGAGCGGCAGCTCCTGATCGCGGACGGCCACCATCGCTACGAGACGACGGTCGAGTACGCCGCGGGCGGCGGCTCCCCGTGGCTGATGGCGGTGCTGGTCTCGACGAGCGATCCGGGGCTGACCATCTTCCCGACGCACAGGCTCGTCGGCGGGTACGACGCGAGCGACGCGGTTCTGCGCGCCGACGGCGACGATCCCCTCGCCGCGCTCGAGTCCTTGCCCGACCGTCCGGCCGCGGTCGTCTACACGCGGTCCGGCACCTACGTCGCGCACGGCGCGTACGGCCAGCTCGACACGCAGGTCGTCGAGCAGCTCGCGCCGCAGGACGTGCGGTACACGCCCTCGCTCGACGAGGCGATCCAGGCGGTGGACGGCGGGGAGGCCGAGGCCGCGTTCCTGCTGCGCCCGACGCGGATCGAGGACGTCTTCGCGGTCGCGCAGCGCGGCGAGGTGCTGCCGCAGAAGACGACGTACTTCTACCCGAAGCTCGTCAGCGGTCTCCTCTTCCACCCGTTGTGACGGACTGGCTCGCGGTGTGCCGCGAGGCCGTCGCAGACGTGCGCGAGGTGCTCGCGGAGCTGCCCACGCGCGCGGAGCGCGAGCCGGTCGTCCGCATGGGCGTCGGCGGCGACGAGACGACCGCGATCGACCACGAGGTCGAGCGCGTCGTGATCGCGAGGCTCGCCGAGCGGATCCGCGACTACACGATCGTCTCCGAGGAGATCGGGGAGGTCGTCCGCGGCGCCGGGCGCCCCTGGATCGTGCTCGATCCCGTCGACGGCTCGCTGAACGCAAAGCGCGGCGTCCCGCACTTCTGCCTCTCGCTCGCGGTGGCGGACGGCCCGACGATGGGCGACGTCGTGTTCGGGTACGTCCACGACTTCGGCACGGGCGAGGAGTGGACGGGGCGCCGGGGCGAGGGCGCGTGGGTGAACGGCGAACGGCTCGGTGCCGTGCGTCCGAAAGACGAGCTCGAGCTGCTCGCGTTCGAGGCGACGCTCGCCTCGTCGATCGCCGAGCACGCCGCGAGCGTCGTCGGCCTCGCGTATCGCCTGCGCGTGATGGGCTCGCTCGCGCTCGCGCTCTGCAACCTCGCCGCAGGCAGGCTCGACGGCGTCTGCTCGCTCAAGCCCGCGCGCTCGGTCGACATCGCCGCGGCGCAGCTCTTCGTGCGCGAGGTGGGGCTGTCGATCGACCTCTTCGAGCACCCGCCGTTCGACGACGCGCCGCTCGATCTCGAGGGCCGGTCGCGCGTCGTCGCGGCCGGGTCGCCGGAGCTCTGCGCGCGGCTCGCCTCCGCGCTGTCGTGAGCGAGTGCCGGATCGGGTGCTCCGGCTGGAACTACGAGCACTGGCGGAACGGCGTCTTCTACCCGCCGCGGCTGCCGCCGAAGCGATGGCTCGACTTCTACGCGCAGCATTTCGACACCGTTGAGGTGAACGCGACCTTCTACCGCCTGCCGCGACCGAGCGCGGTCGCGAACTGGGTCGAGTCGACCTCGTCCGGCTTCCTGCTGACGATCAAGATGAGCCGCTACGTCACGCACGTGAAGCGCCTGCGCGAGCTCGGCGCCTCGCTCGAGCTCTTCTACTCGACGATCGCGCCGCTCGTCGGCTCGCCCAAGCTCGGGCCCGTGCTCTGGCAGTTCCCGCGGACGTTTCGGCGAAACGACGAGCGGCTGCGCGAGGCGCTCGCCCAGCTGCCGGCGGGGCGCCACGCGTTCGAGTTCCGCGACGCGAGCTGGTTCGTGCCCGAGACCTACGACGCGCTGCGCCGGCGCGGTGCCGCGCTCGTGATCGGAGACCACCCCGAGCGCCCCTTCCAGTCGCACGAGCTGACGGCCGACTGGACGTTCGTGCGCTTCCACTACGGCCGGCGCGGCCGCGGCGGCAACTACTCGGAGCGCGAGCTCGACGAGTGGGCCGCGCGGATCGCGGCCTGGCGGGAGGGCAACGACGTCTACGCCTACTTCAACAACGACTGGGAGGGCTACGCGATCCGGAACGCGCTCGGCCTGAAAAGCCGTCTCGGTCTCGCGTAGGGTCCGCGGCGTGGAAGTCGCGTCGCTCGTCGACACGCTCGCGCAGACCTCGCTCTTCGCCGACCTGACGCGCCCGCAGCTCGAGGCGGTCGCGCACGAGTTCGACGAGGAGGCCTTCGGCGAGGGTCAGAAGGTGCTGCGGCAAGGGCTCTCGGGCAGCGGTCTCTACGTCATCCTCGACGGGAGCGCCGTCGTCACGCGCGACGGCGAGGAGATCGCCCGCCTCGGCCGCGGCGACTTCTTCGGGGAGATCTCGATCCTGACCGACGGCCCGCCGACCTCTGACATCGTCGCCGCGACGCTCCTTCGGTGCCTCGTGATCCCGCGCCCCGACGTCGAGCGCTTCCTGCTCGAGCGCCCGCACGTGATGCTGCGGATGCTCCGCTCGGAGGCCAACCGGCTGCGCGGCATGCTGGAGTGGCGGTCGTAGCACCGCCCGGGCGCTACGGCGTCGTCGTCGTCGGAAGCGGGCCTGGCGGGCTCCAGACGGGCTACGGGCTCGCCCGGCTCGGGATCGACCACGCGGTCATCTCCGCGGACGAGGGGCCGGGCGGGATGTTCCGGCGGCTCCCGATCTTCGAGCGGCTGATCAGCTGGACGAAGCCGGAGGCGCCGCACGCTCCCGGCACGCGCGAGTACGAGCTGTACGACCACAACAGCCTCGTCGCCGACGAGCCGCACTGGCAGGCGTGCGTCCCGGAGCTGATGGACCGAACGTACGACGTCCCCTCGCGCGCCGAGATGGCGGCCGCGCTGGAGTCCTTCGTCGGTCGGACGGAGCTTCTCGTCCGCTACGGCTGCCGCTGGGAGGCCACGCGCCGCGAGGGCGACGACCTCGTGCTCGAGACCAGCGACGGGGAGTATCGAGCCCGCGCGGTCGTCTTCGCGCTCGGCGTCACGACTCCGTGGACGGCGCCGATCCCCGGGCTCGAGCAGGCGACCCACTACGTCGACGTGAGGCCGGCGCGCGAGTACAAGGGCCGCAGCGTCTTCATCGTCGGGAAGCGCAACTCGGCCTTCGAGATCGCGAACAGCCTGCTGCCGTGGGCGAGCAGGATCGTGCTCGCGTCGCCTCGCCCGATCCGGACCGATGTGCTCGGCCACTCGCCCCTTCGGACCCGCTACCTCCAACCGCTCGACGAGCACGTCCGCGGCGGCTTCGGCACGTCGATCGTCGACGCCTCGATCGAGCGCGTGGAGCGGACGGCGAACGGCTTCCGCGTCGACGCGCGTGGCACGTCGTGGGACGGGCAGCTCGCCTTCGACGTCGACGAGGTGATCGCCGCCACGGGCTTTCGCACGCCGCTCCTCGACCTTCCCGAGCTCGGCGTCGCGACGGTGGCCGACGGGCGGATCCCCGCGCTCACCGCTTTCTGGGAGAGCGTCGCCGCGCCCGCTGTCTACTTTGCGGGCAACGCGACGCAGGGCTCGCCCGGCCTGCGCAAACAGGGCCTCTCGCCGAGCAACTCCGCGGTCAACGGCTTCCGCTACAACGCGCGCGTGCTCGTCCGCCACCTCGCGGAGAAGCACTTCGGGATCGAGCCGGAGCGACCGCTGATCCCGCCCGACGAGCTCGTCCCGCACCTCCTGCGCGAGCTCGCCCGCGCGCCCGAGCTCTGGATCCAGAAGGGCTACCTCTGCCGGATCGTCAACCGCACGGACGACGGCCTGAGCGACGACGGCATCCTCCCGCTCCAGGTCTTCGTCGACGAGCCGGGGCCGGACGCGGTCGCGGTCGCAGTCGAGATGGCGGCCGACGGCACGATCTACCCCGCGGTCTACGTCCGCGAGCGGAACCGGATCTCGGAGCGCCCGCTCGACCCGCATCCCCTGCACGACTACGAGTCGGAGCCCTACCGGCGCGCGCTCTCTCAGCTCGTGGGGCCGTTGCTAGGCTCGACGTGATGGAGCCTTCACGCCACGAGATCATGCGCGCGCTCGAGCAGGTCGTGGATCCGGAGCTCCGGCGGCCGGTGACCGAGCTCGAGATGGTGCGCGGCGTCCGGATCGACGGCGGCGACGTCACGGTGACGATCGCGCTCACGATCGCGGGCTGCCCGCTGCGCGACAGCTTCCAGCAACAGGTCGCGGACGCGCTCGCTCCGGTCGCGGGCGTCGAGCGGGTCACGCTCGAGTTCGACGTGATGTCGCCCGAGGAGCGAACTGCGCTGACGACCCGTCTGCGCGGCGGCGTCGCGGCGCGCTCGAAGGGAATCTCGCTCGACCGCCGCACCCGCGTGATCGCCGTGGCGAGCGGGAAGGGCGGCGTCGGGAAGTCGACGCTCGCCGTGAACCTCGCGGCTGCGTTCGCCCAGCTCGGGCGCGAGACCGGCGTGCTCGACGCCGACGTCTACGGGCACTCGATCCCCCACATCCTCGGGATCGACCAGCGGCCCGTGCTCGTCGACCGCATGATCGTCCCGCCGGTCCGCCACGGGCTCAAGCTGATGTCGATCGGCTTCTTCCTCGACGAGAACGCGCCGGTGATGTGGCGCGGGCCGATGCTCCACCGCGCGCTCGAGCAGTTCCTCTCCGACGTGCACTGGGGCGAGCTCGACACGCTCGTCGTGGACATGCCGCCCGGCACGGGCGACGTCGCGATCTCGCTCGGCCAGCTGCTGCCGAGCGCGGACGTGCTCGTCGTGACCACGCCGCAGCCAGCGGCGAAGGAGGTCGCGTCCCGGGCCGCGGTGATGGCGCAGAAGACCGGCATGCGGCTGATCGGCGTCGTCGAGAACATGGTCGGCGAGACCTTCGGCCACGGTGGCGGCGCGGCCCTGGCCGGCGAGCTCGGCGTGCCGCTTCTCGCCGAGATCCCGCTCGACCCGCTCGTCCGCGAGCAGGGCGATCTCGGCCTACCGCTCGTCCTCGCCGATCCCTCGGCCGCGACGTCGCGGTCGTTCGTCGCGCTCGCTGAGGCGGTCGAGGCCACGCGCGGCGAAGCGCCCGGCGGCTTCGTCAAGGCGCTCCCGGTCCTCTCGTAGCGCGTGGGCCGCGCGGCGGCGTTCTTCGACCTCGACCGGACGCTTCTCCGCCGCTCGAGCACGCTCGCCCTCGCGCCCGCGTTCCGGAGGCACGGCGTGATCACGCGCGCGCAGGTCGCGAAGGCCGCGTTCTGGCAGCTGCTCTTCGTCCTCCGCGGGACGAGCCGCGAGCGCGTGCGCGCTGCGTCGGAGGAAGGGCTGATGCTCCTGCGCGGGTTCTCGCCCGAGCAGATGCAGGCGCTCGTCGCCGAGGCGCTCGAGCCCGTGCTGCGCCCGCTCGTGTACGGCGAGCCGCTCGCGCTGGCGGCGCGGCACCGCGAGCGCGGCGAGCCGACCTACATCGTCTCCGCGGCGCTCCAGGAGGTCGTCGACGCGCTGGCGCGGGAGCTCGGGTTCGACGGCGCGCTCGGCACCGTCTGCGAGGTCGCCGACGGCGTCTACACCGGTCGCGGGATCCGGTCGCTGCACGGGGAGAACAAGGCGCGCGCGGTGGTCGAGCTGGCGGCCGAGGAAGACATCGAGCTGGGAGCATCGACCGCGTACTCCGACAGCCACACCGACCTGCCGTTCCTCGAGGTCGTGGGCAACCCGGTCGTCGTCAACCCCGACCGCGAGCTCCGCCGCGTCGCCGAGGCGCGCGGGTGGCCCGTGCTGAGGTTCACGCAGCGTGCGGCCTGAGGAGGCGCGCGAGCGGATCCGTGCGCTCGGCTTCTCCGAGACCGACGGCGACACGCTCTTCGCCCACTTCGACGACGCAGAGCGCCGCGGGAAGCGCGGGCACGGCTACGCACGGATCCCCTGGCTCGAGACGCTGCCAGACCTCGAGCCGTCCGCGCGGGCCGAGCGAACGCAAGCAACAGACTGTTACAAGGCCTGGGACGGTCGCGGCGCCCTCGGCTACCTCACGCTCGCGGCGATCGTCGAGGACGAGCTCGCCGACCCGCCTCGGCATGCCCGGGTCGTCGCGGCCTCGCGGTGCTTCCCCACCGGCATGCTCGGGCACTACGTCCGCAAGCTCGCCGACGGGGGCCTCGTCGCGTTGCTGACCGCGACCTCCCCCGCGCGGCTCGCGCATCCCGACGGCGGCCCGCCGCTGGCAGGCACCAACCCGCTGGCGGTCGGGATCCCGAGCTCCGACGGCGGACCCATCGTCGTCGACGTCTCGCCCGCGCGAGCGACGTGGGGAGACGTGATCGCCGGGGTCGCGCGCGAGGAGGACGTCGTCCCGTTCGGAGGCGACCAGGCGCACAAGGCGTTCGCACTCGCGCTCGGGACGCAGCTGCTCGTCGAATCGCTCGTCGAGGGGTACGGCGCCGTGCTCGTCGTCGCGCGCCCGGAGGCCGACCCCGTGCCGGCGCTACGCGCCCTCGCCGGCGGCGTCCGGCTCCCCGGCGATCGCTAGGAACTCCGGGTCGCCGCGCAGCGACTCGAATGCGGCGTGGCCGCGCGCCCACTCCCTCATCTCCTCGTTCCGCTCGACCGCGTAGCGGAGTCGGGCGAGCGCCTCGTCGCGGTTGCCGACGTACGCCTCGTAGCAGGCCACCTGGAAGTGACGGGCCGGGTCGTCCGGCTTCGCGGCCAGGCCCTCGCGAACGAGCTCGAGCCCGCGCGCGTACTCGCCGCGCGTGCGGTAGGGCTGCGCGGCGAACCACCACTCCCACGCCGACGGCTCGTGCGCGCCGGGCCTGCCGCCCACGGCGAGCACCGTCGTCCCGTCCTCGAGGGCGACGGCCTCGCGCTGCGTCCTCGGCTCGCGGATGTAGACGAGCCCGCCGGCCCCGACGTCTCGCTCCTCGCCGTCGAGCGTGAACCGCGCGCTGCCGCCGACCACGACGTAGACCTCCTCGTGGCCGAGCGACTCCTCGCTGTGGGGCTCGACGACGTGCTCGCCCTTCGCGCCGGTGTACGCGTTCATGCCGACCGCGGTGATCCCGAGCGGTCGGCGGATCGGCCGCCAGTTCACCCCGGCGACCTCGATCGACTCGAGCTCGTCGATGCGCCTGATCTCGTACGCGCTCACGTCGCCCGCCGCAGCTCGCGCAACACGAGCGGATCGATCGCGTCCTCGCCGTCGACGCGCTCCTCGAGGTTCGCGACGCCGGCCCAGTCCGCGAGCGAGCCGTGGCCGAGGCGGTCGAGCCGCTCGCGGATCTCTGCGCGGAGCTCGTCGTCGACGTCGAGCCACGACTCGCGCGGGGTCGCGCCGAAGAGGAGCTGATGCGCGTCGTAGATCCGGGCGAGCTCCTCGATCGGCAGCGGATGGTCGTCGACCCGCAGGTCGACGAGCGTGTCGGAGAGCTTCGCGTAGCCGCCGTCCTTCTCGACCACGAGGAGCGACGCGGACTGCTGCCCGCGGCGGTCGCCCCCCGCCGCCTGAGCGGCTCGCAGACAGTCGAGCAGTCGCTCGGCGAGCGGCTGCCCCGCCGTCCGCTCGAACGTCTCCGCGAGCGCGTCGACGGTCGCGGCGGAGACGAGGATGTTCCCCTGCGCGGCGTAGCCCTCGCCCGTGCGGCCGCCGGCCCAGTCCTGGCAGCTCTCGCCGGTGAAGGTCGCCGCACCGCCGCGCGCGTCGACGACGCCGACCTGCCGCTCGGCGCGACCCTCGTCCGCGGCGACGAGCGCGTCGACGACTTCCTGCGCGGTTCGCCCCTTGCGCAGCAGCGCCAGCCCGTCGGGGCCGTAGCGCGGGTTGGCGTACGACTGGGTCGCGACCGCTCCCGCCTGCGGCTCGGCCCACGGCACGACCGAGCCGACCGCGAGGAACTTCGACTGCACGGCCACTCCCCACCGCTGCGCGTCGAGGTCGCACGCCGCGATCGAGTAGGTCGCGACGACGGGCTCAGCCATACGTCAGCTTCGTCAGGTCGAGGTCGAGCAGCTCCGGCTTCGCGGCCGGCACGACGACGGCGGCGACCTCGGGCCGCGCCAAGGCGTGCAGGATCGCGTCGGGCGAGTCTGCGCGCACGACGACCGGCGTACCCGCCTCGTGGGCGCGCCTCAGCTCGTCCTCGTCGAGCTCCTCGAGCACGAGCGCCTCGTCCATCGGCAGCGCCCCCTCGAGCGCGATCTCGGGCACGCGCCGCCCCGAGGCTCCCCACCAGCGCTCTCTCACAGCTCGATCGTCTGCCCGGGCTCGACGTCGAGGACGTCGACACCCGGGGCCTGCTCGCGCAGCACGTCCGGCGTCCCCGTGAGCAGCCCGAACGTCCCCCAGTGCACGGGGATGCAGCGCTTCGTCCCGAGCAGCTCGAGCGCGAGCGCGGCCTGTTTCGGGCCCATCGTGAAGTGGTCGCCGATCGGGAGGATCGCGACATCGGGCGAGTACAGGCGGCCGATCAGCTGCATGTCGCCGAACACGGCCGTGTCGCCGGCGGCGTAGAGCTTCAGCCCGTTCTCGAGCTCGATCACGAAGCCGGCCGCCTCGCCGAGGTACGTGATCCCGCTCTCGTCCTGGAAGCCGCTCGAGTGCAGCGCGTCGGTCATCGTGAAGGCGATCCCGTCGACCTCGACGGTGCCGCCCTTGTTCATCCCGAGCGCGCTCGCGCCCTCTGCGCCCCTCGACTCGAGCCAGCTCGCGAGCTCGAAGATCGCGACGACCTTCGGCGAGTGCTCCCGGTAGAGCTGGAGCGCGTTCGCGACGTGGTCGCCGTGCCCGTGCGTGATCGCGAGGATGTCCGCGCGCTCGATCGGCTTCTCGCTCTCCGGAAACTTCGGGTTCTCGAGCCAGGGGTCGACGTAGATGCGCTTCCCGCCCGCGCTGTCGATCCGGTAGCCGCCGTGCCCGAGCCACGTGAAGGTGACGCTCACCACGGTGCCGGAGCCTAGCGGCCGCGCAACCCGAGCAGTCGGAAGGCCGCGACCGGCTCGCGCTTGCCCTTCGCCGCGACCGGCGGGAGCGCCTCGACGACGGCGTCCGCGCCGATCGCGTCCCGTGTAGACGCGGCGATCACCACCTCCCCGGTCCTCGCGGCGGTCTGGAGCCGCGCGGCGGTATTCGTCGTGTCGCCGATCACCGCGAAGTTCCGCTGCTGCTCGGCGCCGACGTAGCCGACGGCCGCCGCGCCGGTGCAGACGCCGGCGCGGAAGCGCGGCCAGTCGGGCCTCGCCGCGGACACCTCCAGCGTGCGGGCCTGGAGGTCGAGCGCCGCCGCAGCCGCTCGCCGCGCGTGGTCGGGCTGGTCGCCGCGCGCGTTGAAGACCACCATCACGGCGTCGCCGGCGAAGTGCTCGATCACGCCTCCATGCTGCTCGAGCACGATCGGGACGGCCGTCCCCCAGTACTCGTTCAGCATCGCGATCACCTCCGCCGGCGGGCGGGTCTCCGAGTAGGCGGTGAAGCCCTCGAGGTCGGCGAAGAGCACACTGACCTCGCGTTCCTCGCCGCCGAGCGGAGCGTCGAGAGGCATCCCGAAGCGCTCGTCGAGGCGGCGGCGCGTCTCCTCCAGGTAGAGCGACGCGAACGTCCCGCCCGGCCCGGAGCGCCGCTGCTCCGAGCGCGCGACGACCGCGACGAGCGCGAACGCGATCGCCATCAGCACGTGCCACTCCCACCAGGAGAGCTGCCAGTTGCGTCCGAAGGCCACCGCGACCATCGCCTCAGCGAGCAGGACCCAGGAGGTCAGCACCGCGAGCGGCAGGGAACCTGCGAGGGGCCGGTAGCGCCACGCCGCGATCGCGTACAGGAGCACGCCGGCGACGGCGAGCGCGCGCAACGGGCCCTCCGCCTCGTCGGGCGTGAGCCTGCCGTCGAGCGGCGGCAGCGACGCGAGCGACCAGGCGCCCCACCCGAGCAGCAGGACGAGCAGCGCGAGCCGGAGCCACGCCTGCCGGCGCATCACGGCCGCCCCGAACCCGCCGGAGAGATCGAGCGACGACGCGAACGCGAGCGCGGCGGCGAGCAGGAGCCCGATCGGCGTGGCGATCGTGAAGCCGGCGTTCCCCTGCTCGAGCAGGACACCGGGCGTCGCGAGCGCGTGCAACCCGAGGAAGCCGGCCGCCGCGAGGAACGCCAGCCCCACGAGCGCGATCCGCGGGTCACCCCGCCGGCGCGCCGCCTCGCTCATCGAGACCCCGAGCGCCGTGTTCACCGCGGCGACGAGCAGGACAAGCCAGAAGTGCGACGGGTGGTGCTCCCAGCGGACGTCGAGCGACGGATATCCCAGCAGGAGCGCGAGGCCGGCGATCGGCAGCGCGAGCGCGGAGATCCAGACGGCGGCGCGGATGCGGCGACCCTACCGCGCAGGACCGGCCGCCTCGGCGGCGAAGCTAAGAGCATGGCCGCTCTCGTGCTGCTCGCCGCCGTCGCCGTCGACCGGCTCGGGGCGCACGAGCTCGCGTTCTACGTCCTGCTCGCGGCTGTGGTCGTCACCGCGCACGCGGCGCTCGACGCCTACGGCCGCCTGGTCGAGCTCCCCGGGCGGTCGCCCGAGCTCGCGGCCGCGCGCCTCCAGGCCGGTCTCGGCTTCTGCGCGCTCGTCCTGGTCGTGGTCGCTGCCGCCGTCCGTGCCCCCGTTCTGGGCGACGGGTCGGTTCCCGCGGTCGGGCTCTCCGCGCTCGTCGCGTCGCTCGCGCTGCTCGCGACGCAGGGCGCGGTCCGGCTACTCGCTCGCTAGCGTCCCGAGCGACTCGACCGCGTCGCCCGCGAGGTCGATCAGCGGCTCGACGAAGACGAACGAGCCGATCACGACCGCGATCGCCGCGGCCACCGCGAGCGAGAGCAGCAGCTCGCGCGGCGGTGCTCCCCCGGCGGGCGCGAGCTGCACCTCGGCCTCGGAGCGCAGGTAGAGCGCGCGGATGATCGAGAGGTAGTAGTAGACGCTGACCGCCGTCGCGACCACTCCGACGATCACGAGCCAGGTCCAGCCCGCGTCGACCGCCGCGCTGAAGGCGTAGAGCTTCCCGGTGAAGAGCCCGCCCGGCGGCAGTCCGACGAACGAGAAGGCGAACAGGGCGAGCGCGAAGCCGAGGAACGGCCGCTCCCAGCCCATCGCGCCGAGGTTGTCGAGCGTCACCGGCGCCCGGAGCTCGCGCTCGCGTGCGGCCACGACCGCGAAGGCGCCGAGCGAGGCCGCGCCGTAGGGGATCAGGTAGTAGAGGAGCGCCTTGCCGCCGAGCTCGTTCGCCGCGGCGATCGGGATCAGCATGAACCCGGCGTGCGAGACCGACGAGTACGCGAGCATTCGCTTCACGTCGCGCTGCACGAGCGCGGCGAGGTTCCCGATCGCGAGCGACGCGACGGCGAGCGCGGCGACGGCCGCCGTCCAGAGGTCGTCGTGCGCCGGGAACGCCGAGGTGAGCAAACGCAGCGCGACGACGAGCGCGGCCACCTTCGTCGCCGCCGACATGAACGCGGTCACGGGGGTCGGCGCACCCTCGTAGACGTCGGGCGTCCACATGTGGAAGGGCGCGGCCGAGGCCTTGAACCCGAGCCCGGTGAGCACCATCGCGAGCGCCACGACCATCATCGGGTCGTCGTCGAGCGCGGCGCCCGCCTCCCCGATCGCGGCGAGCTGGAGCTCGCCGGTAGCACCGAAGACGAGCGCGAAGCCGAAGAGGAGGATCGCGGAGCCGAAGCTGCCGACGATCAGGTACTTCAGGCCCGACTCGAGCGACGTCTCGAGGTCGACGTCGATCGCGCAGAGGATGTAGAGGCTGATCGAGAACCACTCGAGCCCGAGGAAGAGCGTCATCAGGCTGTCGGCGGAGACGAAGAACATCATCCCGCCGGCCGCGGTCGCGAGCAGGGCGAAGTACTCGCCCACGTGCTCCTGCCTCGGCCGGTCCGAGTAGGCGACGAGCACGGTCAGGAAGCCGGCGCCGGCGATCAGGATCTGCGCGAGCGAGCCGAGACGGTCGCGCGTCGCCGCCTCGCCGACGAGGCTCTGCGCCTCGGGCGACTTCCAGTAGACGTAGGCAGCGAGGCTCCCGGCGACGAGGAAGCCCACGCCGACGACGAACGCCGCCACGGGGCGGCGGACGCTTCGCGGGACGAGCACCGCGAGCAGGAGCGCGAGGCCCGCGGCCGCGAGCGTGGCCAGCGTCGGCGAGAGCGCGACCCAGTCGATCGACGGCGTCTGGATCACCGGAACTGCTCCTCGACCGTCTCGGCGGCCTCGTCGCCCGGAAACGCGCGCTCGCTGATCGCTGCGGGCCACGCGGAGAGCGCGAGCACGCAGGCGAGCAGCGGGACGAGGATGCCGAGCTCCGCCGGGCGCAGGTCGAGCGCCGCGTCGGAGACTGCGGAGCCGCGCTCCTGGTGCAGCACCGCGGAGATGAGCCGCAGCATGTACATCGCGGCCAGCACGATCGCTCCGGCACCGATCGCGGCCCACGCCCAGTGCTCGTCGAACACGCCGAGCAGGATCAGGAACTCCCCGGCGAACGCGGCCGACCCGGGCACGGCGAGCGCGACGATCCCGGTCGTCATCAGCATCGTCGCGAGCAGCGGCCGTCCGCGCGCCAGCCCTCCGAGCAGCAGCAGCTCTCCTGTCGACGTGCGCCGCTCGATCCCGCCGGCGATCAGGAAGAGCATCGTCGAGAGCAGCCCGTGCACGACCATCTGGAGCACCGCGCCGTCGTAGCCCTGGTCGTTGAACGCGAACAGGCCGAGCGTGATCAGCCCCATCTGCGCGAGCGACGAGTACGCGACCACGCCGCGGAAGTCGGTCGCGCGGAACGCGAGCAGCGAGCCGTACACGAGCCCGACCGCGGCGAGGACGAGCAGCGGCACCTGGAAGTCCTGCGCGGGCTCCGGGAGCTTCGCAATGGCGATCCGCAGCAGGCCGTACGCACCCGCCTTCGAGATCACGCCGGACAGGAGCGCGCTCACCTCGGGCGGCGACTCGCGGTAGGCGTCCGGAAGCCAGCCGTGGAACGGGAACAGCGGCGCCTTGACCGCGAACGCGACCACGAAGCCGAGGAAGACCCAGGGGTTGTCGCTCGTGCCCGACTCGACGAGGTCGAACGTCCCCTGCCGGTACCCGAAGACGACGATCGCCGCGAGCATCAGCAGCGACCCGGCCATCGTGTAGATCACGAACTGGTACGTCGCGCGCGTGCGGCCCGCGCCGCCCCAGACGCCGATCAGCACGTACAGCGGGATCAGCATCGCCTCGAAGAAGGCGTAGAAGAGGATCAGGTCCTGCGCGGTGAACACCCCGACGACCGCGCCGACGAGGAAGAGCATCAGCCCGAAGTACGCACGCGGCCGGTCGCGCCCCGCCCACCACGCGTACGCGATCGCGGCCGCGCCGGCGACGATCGTCAGTCCCGCGAGCCAGAGCGAGAAGCCGTACATGCCGACGTGGTAGGAGACGCCGAGGTCGCTGAACCAGGAGCGCTGCTGCTCGCCCTGGAGCCCCGCGGCGAAGTCGAAGTCGAGGAGCGCGACGATCCAGAGGCCGACCTCGACGAGCGCGACGAGCGCCGCGAGGGCGCCCGCCCACACGCGTGGCCACGGCAGGAGCCAGAGCGCGAGGGCGCCCGCGAGCGGCAGGAAGATCAGCGTCGTCGTCAGCGTGCCGCTCATCGCAGGCCCACGAAGAGGACGGCGAGGACCGCGAGCCCGGCCATGAGGGCGAGGGCGTAGTTGCGCAGGTAGCCCGACTGGACGAGCGTCGACGTGCGCCCCGCCTCGCGCACGCCCTCGACGGTCGCGGTGATCGAGCCGGTGACGATCGGCTCCTCGACTCCCCGGCGGAGCGCGCGCGCGATCGCGACGGACGGCCGGTAGAAGACGAGGTCGTACAGCTCGTCGAACCACAGCTTGTGCTCGAGCGTCCGCCGGAGCTCGGGCGCGCGCGGGATCGCGACGCTTCGCTTGACGTACAGCGTCCACGCGAGCCAGATCCCGGCGAGCCCGAGGCCGACGGCGATCAGCGAGGTGACCCAGTCCTGGAGCACCGACGGCTCGACCTTCGGCTCCGCAACTGAGTGGAGGAAGTCGGAGAGCGGATGCCAGATCCCGGCCATCTGGATCAGCCCGCCGACGACGGAGAGCGCCGCGAGCACGGCGACCGCGCCGTACATCGAGAACGGCGCCTCGCCGTGGCTCGTGTCGTGCAGGTGCTCG
>JAICPI010000024.1 GCA_025929895.1 Thermoleophilia bacterium | reverse complement strand
TCGGCCGGGTCGCCCAGCTTCAGTGCCTCGACCCTCGGGACGAAGTCGCGCACGAAGTCGTCCCAGGCACCGTCCATGACGAAGATGCGCTGCACGGAGATGCAGCTCTGCCCCGCGAACGAGAAGGCGTTCGCCGCGAGCTTCTCGGCCGTCGAGGGCGGCGCGTCGCAGCAGACGATCGCCGGCGTCGCGTTGCCGAGCTCGAGGTTCACCTTCTTGCGCGGTGCGCGCTCGCGGATCCCCCAGCCCACGTCGCCCGAGCCCGTGAAGGTGATCAGCCGCACGCGCTCGTCCTCGACGAGCACGTCGCCGATCTCGGACGCGGCGCCGACGATCACGCTGAGCCACCCGGGCGGCAGCCCGGCCTCCTCCATCAGCTCGCCGAGGAGCAGCGCCGAGAGCGGCGTCTGCGTCGCCGGCTTGAGCACGACGGGGCACCCCGCCGCGAGCGCGGGCGCGAGCTTGTGCGCGACGAGGTTGAGCGGGAAGTTGAACGGCGAGATCGCGCCGACGACGCCGATCGGGACGCGCAGCGTGAACGCGAGCTTCCCCTCGCCGGCCTGCGAGCCGTCCATCGGCACCATCTCGCCCGCGAGCGTCCTCGCCTCGACCGCGGCGAAGGTGTACGTCGACATCGCGCGCGCCGCCTCGACCCGCGCGGCCTTCATCGGCTTGCCGGCCTCGTCGGAGATCAGGCGCGCGACCTCGTCGTGGCGGCGCCCGAGCGCCCCGGCGACCTTGACGAGGATCTCGGCCCGCTTGTGCGCGGGGAGCGGCTGCCCGAGCACCGCGGCGGCCGCGTCGACCGCCCGGCGCGTCTCGGTCGCTCCACCCTTGGCCACGCGTCCGACGACGTCGCCGGAGTACGGGGAGCGGACCTCGATCCACTCGCCCGTCTCGAGCCACTCGCCCCCGACGAGGAGCTTCCGCTCGGTCGCGGTCGCAGCCACGCGCCCTACGGCGCCGTCGTGTCGAGCCGCTCGCCGAGCGCCTCGAGCACCTTGCGCTGAATCGTCGGCGAGTCCCCGATCATGCGCCGGAAGGAGCGGTCGGTGATCACGAGCGCGCGCAGCGGGGAGATCGTGGTGACGGAGGCGGTGCGCGGGAGCCGGGTGATCAGCGAGATCTCGCCGAAGAAGTCGCCGTCCGAGAGCGTGCGCAGCTTCCGCGACCCACGGGTGACCTCGGCGGTCCCCTCGACGATCACGAAGAACTCGCGGCCGGCGGCGCCTTCCCTCGCTAGCTCCTTGCCCTCCTTGAAGTCCAGCTCGTCGGCGACCTTCGAGATCTGCTCGAGCTCCGGGCCGGACAGCCGGGAGAAGAGCGGGACGCGCTTGAGGAGCTTCAGCTTGGCGTTCTTCCGCAGTTCCACGCCACGAGTATTTCAGAGCTCCTCCCACGATCAAGTCTGTGCCCCCGGAGCGCGCAGGGCGGCGCGATGCGGCGTCCTCAGTCGCGGCCGTATCTCTCGATACGCCCACTCCCTGCGTCCTTGCCTCGCACCACCCTGCGCACTCCGGAGACGAGCGTGACCGTGGGAGGAGCTCTAAGCTTCGATGATGCCCCAGGGGAAGTCCGAAGCGTTGATCGTCGACGCCGTCCGCTCGCCGATCGGCAGGCGGAACGGGACGCTCTCGGCGATCCGCGGGGACGAGCTTGCCGGCCAGGTCCTGAACGGGCTCGTCGAGCAGGCCGGCCTCGATCCGGGCGAGGTCGAGGACGTCCAGATGGGCTGCGTGACCCAGATCGGGGAGCAGGGCTGGAACGTGGGGCGGATGGCGGTGCTCGTCGCCGGCTGGCCGGAGACCGTCTCCGGCACGACCGTCGACCGCCAGTGCGGATCGTCGATGCAGACGAACTTCAACGCCGCCGCAGCCGTCTGGTCGGGCCAGCTCGATGTCGTGGTCTCCGCGGGGGTCGAGATGATGTCGCGCGTCCCGATGGGCTCGAACGGCGGCGACCTCTCCGATCGCTTGCACGAGCGCTGGCAGATCGTCCCGCAGGGGATCTCCGCCGAGGTGATCGCGAAGGAGTGGGGGATCTCGCGGGAGGAGCTCGACGCGGTCTCGCTCGAGTCCCACCGGCGGGCGATCGCGGCGATCGACGAGGGGAAGTTCGAGCGTGAGATCGTGCCGATCGAGCTCCCGGGCGAGCTCCAGCCTGCCGGAGCCGCGATCGCGACGCGAACGTTCGCGGTCGACGAGACGCCGCGCCGCGACACCTCCGCCGAGAAGCTCGCAGCGCTCGCGCCCGCATTCCTTCCCGACGGTGTCGTCACGGCGGGCAACTCGAGCCAGATCTGCGACGGCGCGGCGGCCGTGCTGATCGCGAGCGAGAGCGCTGCGTCGCGGCTCGGGCTGGAGCCGCGCGCGCGGTTCGTCTCCTTCGGGCTCGCTGGCGTCGACCCGCACCGGATGCTGCACGGCAACCCGGAGGCGTGCGCCAAGGCGCTCGCGAAGGCCGGGCTCGGCTGGGACGACATCGCGGTGATCGAGGTGAACGAGGCGTTCGCCTCCGTCGCCGTGCAGTTCATGCGCGACACGGGGCTGACCGAGCGCTGGGCCGACATCAACCCGAACGGCGGCGGGATCTCGCTTGGCCATCCGCTAGGCGCGACCGGCGCGCGCGTGACGGCGACGCTCGTGGACGAGCTCGAGCGCCGCGGCGAGCGCTACGGCGTGGCGTGCATGTGCATCGGGTTCGGCATGGCGATCGCCGGCGTCGTCGAGCGCATCTGACGCCTTGGCGCGCACGATCCAGACGGTCGGCGTCGTCGGCCTCGGCACGATGGGAGCCGGGATCGCGCAGATCGCGGTGCTCGCAGGCAACGACGTCGTCGGGCGCGAGGTCTCCGAGGACCTGAACGAGAAGGCCCGTGGGCGCATCGACCACTTCCTCGGCCGCGCGGTCGAGAAGGGCCGCCTCGACGCGGCCGCGAAGGACGCGGCCGTCGGGCGCCTGCGCACGACCACCGACCTCGCCGAGCTCGCCGCGTGCGACCTGGTGATCGAGGCGATCGTCGAGGAGCTCGAGCCGAAGCGCGAGCTCTTCGCCGAGCTCGACCGGATCTGCGCGCCCGACGCGATTCTCGCGACGAACACGTCGGCGCTCTCCGTGACGGAGATCGCGGAGGCGACGCAGCGGCCGGGGCGCGTGATCGGGATGCACTTCTTCAACCCGGCGCCCGTGCTTCCGCTCGTGGAGATCGTCCGCACCGAGCACAGCGACGCGGCCGCCGTGGACGCGGCCTACGCCTGGGCGGAGCGCGCGGGCAAGCGGCCGGTGCGCTGCAACGACACGCCGGGCTTCATCGTCAACCGGATTCTGATCCCGCTCCTGAACGACTGCGTGCGCGTGCTGGACGAAGCCGACGTCACGCCGGAGGATCTCGACAAGGCGATGACGAACGGCGCCGGCTGGCCGATGGGCCCGTGCGCGCTCGTCGACCTCGTCGGAATCGACATCCACGTGCACGCGTCGGCGGCGCTCCACGGCAAGCTCGGCGAGCCGCGCATGGCGCCCCCGGAGCGGCTGCTCGCCATGCAGGCGGAGGGCAAGCTCGGCCGCAAGAGCGGCGAGGGGTTCTACCGCTACCAATAGCGTCCGGCGGCCTCGCTACCGTCACGCGCCGTGGCAGGAAGCAGGGGGGTCGGCGCGAACGGGGCGCGCATGAAGCGACGGGCACGCACCGAGCGGACGGAGCGCATCCTCGTCGCCCGTCTGGAGGAGCTCGCGCGGACGCTCGAGCGCTCCGGTGCCTCAGCCGACTCCGTCGGGCGACTGCTCGAGTCGGCCTCGATCGCGACGATGAACGCGGTCGCGCTCAACCTGCTCTCCGCCGACGCCGCCGACGAGATCTGGCGCGAGACCGAGAAACGGCACCCGCAGGTGGCGCCCCTCCGCCGCGCCGCCTAGCCGGCCGCCAGCCTCGACCAGACGTTCTCGACGAGCCGCGCCACCTGCGGGTCGTCGATCGAGGCCGCGAAGTTGAGGACCCCCGCGGCGAAGACCTTCGCGCCCGCGTCCGTCTCGTAGTACGTCATCTCGGCCGAGCGTTGCAGGCCCATCAGGTCGCGGATCTCCGCGAGCAGGATCGTGCCGGGCGGCGACGCGGGCGTCCGGGCGTCGAGCTCGATCCCGTACCGGCCGAACGTCGACCCGTTCGCCAGGCCGGTGCCCTCGAACACCCACGGTAGGAGGTCGGCGCCGCGAACGACGTACGGCCCCTGTCGCTGGCCGTAGTCCGAGGCGACGTACTGCACGCCGACGAGCGACGACTCCGGGCGGCCGAGGTCGCGCCAGAGCCCGTCGCGCACGAGTCGACGGCCCTCGCGCCGCACCCGGCAGAAGAAGTTGTTGGCCGAGAGGAAGAGGAGGTTCCCACCAAGAGCGCGGTAGCGCTCGACGACGTCGTACGCGCGCTGCGTGACGTACTCTTCATGGCCGGGGAAGACGACGAGGTCGTACGCCGCGCGCAGCCGGTCGCCGGTGCCCGCGTTCTCGAGATCGTCGTCCGAGAGGTAGTCGACCTGCTTGCCGGTGCGGTTCAGCCACGCGACGAATGCGAGATCCCAGTCGCGGAACCGGAACGGCACCCCGAAGTCGAGGAATGGGCGGCCGACGTCGACGCTCGTCGTCCCCGCGCTGACGTACCAGCTGTCGCCCCAGCCGTCGCCGTCGGCGTCGTGGAAGTTGTACGCCTGCCACGTGTTCGTCGAGAGCACGACGGCCACGCGCCGCTCGCCGAGGCGGCGCGGGCGGAGGATGAACGGCGCGTACCCGACCCGCCCGTCGGCAGCGCGAGCCCGCACGAAGTAGAGGCCGCTCTGCCAGTCGCCCGCGCGGAGGAACCGGAGCCTTGCCGGCCTGTCGCGATGCGCGCGCCAGTCGACCCTGGCCGAGGGCGTCACCGCCACGCCGTTGGTGCGGAGGTCCCGCTCGACGAACCGCGCCGCGCCCGCGTAGTGGAAGACCTGCACGTCGAGGGACGGAGCATCCGTGGCGATCATCAGGTCGGTCGTCTCGCCGGGGGCGTAGCTCAGGTGCGCGAGCGCGACGTCGACGCCGAGCACGCGGACGATCGGGGCGGTGATCCGGCGCCCGGGACGATCGAGCCCGTAGGTACGCCGCTTGCCGCCCGCGAGGACCGTCGCTCGCAGGACGTACGTTCGGGGCTGGAGCGCCGCGCTCGGCCGCCAGACGAGCTCGTGCGAGCCCGCGCCGAGCACGCGCTCCGTCGCCCAGACGACCTCCCCGAGCGGCCGGCCCACGCGGATCGTGTCCGTGCGGAGCGCCTCGAGGCGAACGCGCGCGCGCCCGGTGAGCGAGAAGCGGACGATCGCCCGGTCGCGTCCGCGGCGGCCGGGACTGACCGTCGTCAGGAGCGCCCGGTCGCCCGCGAACGGGCGGCCGCCGTTCGACGCGCGCAGGCGCTCGAGGCGCGGAACGGCCGGTGCTGCGCGCGCGGCGGCCGGCAGCCCGAGCGCGGCGGCGAGAGCCTGGAGGAACTGGGCCCGGCGCATCGAGCGTCCACCGTACCGCGGGCGGGGGCTGGCCCTAACGGTTTGCTTACTCTACGATCAGCTTGCGCACAATTCCGCGCTCGATACTCGGCTCATGCGGCGCACCGTCGTCTTCGTCACCCTGCTTGCGCTCGCGACCCCGTTCGCGGCGGCCGCGGCCGTCCGCGCGCAGGGCGACGGGACGCTCTCGGTGCGCGATCTCGACGGGCAGATCACCGTTCGGATCTGGTCGAAGGGCGGCGTGATCGGCCGCTGCGACCGCTGCAACCTCTTCCTCGACGAGCGCGTCGTCTCGGAGGACGAGCTCGACCCCTTCGTCACCGGAGCTCGCGGCGTCGACGTCGACGAGGACGGCGCGAAGGAGCGGTTCATCGGCCGCGACCTGCGCTGGCGGGTCATGGACACTCCGTTCCGGATGGTGATCAGGCGCGGTATCGACGTCGATCTCTCGATCGTCGGCAAGGGCCGAATCGCGATCCAGGGCACGGCGCCCGGAGGGACGTTCGTCCTGAACGGCGAGAGCCACGACGTCATCCCCGGGGTGTCGTTCACCGCCCAGCTGCATCCCGTTCCGCCGATCGGGCCGTAATGGCGAGCCAGCAGACGCAGACCGTCCTGGTGGTGGAGGACGAGTCGTCGATCGCGTCCTTCGTCTCGCTGTACCTCAAGAACGCCGGCTACGCCGTCCGCACGGCGGCGACGGGCTCCGAGGCGTTGACCCAGGCCGCCAGGGGCGACACGTCGCTGATCATCCTCGACCTGATGCTCCCGGACGTCGACGGGATCGAGGTCTGCCGGCGCATCCGCAAGAGCTCCGACGTCCCGATCCTGATGCTGACCGCGCGCGACGAGGATGTCGACAAGATCATCGGGCTCGAGGTCGGCGCCGACGACTACCTGACGAAGCCCTTCAACCCGCGCGAGCTCGTCGCCCGCGTGAAGTCGATCCTTCGGCGCGCGACGCCCGAGCGACGCCAGCAGGAGAGCGCGAAGCTCCAGCACGGCGACCTGAGGATCGACGCCGGGCGCCGCGAGGTGCGCGTCGGGGAGGACGAGATCCAGCTCGCCCCGAAGGAGTTCGACCTGCTCTGGGAGCTGCTCGACCACAAGGGGCTCGTGCTGACGCGCGACCAGCTGCTCGAGCGCGTGTGGGGCTACACGTTCGCCGGCGACACGAGGACGGTGGACGTCCACGTCCGGCAGCTCCGGCGCAAGCTCGGCGACGCCTCGCCGATCGTGACCGTGTGGGGGGTCGGCTACAAGGTCGCGCCCACCCGCGACGCCGCCTAGCCCTCTACCCTTTCGGCATGTTCCGGTCGCTGCGTTTCAGGCTGCCGGCGATCTTCCTGGCCGGCATGGCGCTCGCGGTGCTCGTCGCGACGGTCGTCGCGCTGCGCCTCTTCCAGGACTACGCGCGCGAGCAATCCCTAAGCGAGCTGAACCGCGAGGCGATCGGCCTCTCGCAGCTGTTCATCGACGAGGCCGGGAACCTCGAGATCCCCTACGGCCCCGGCGCGCTCGAGCTGACCACCGGCGACCGGATCTACTACGTCGGGCTCGACGGGCTCGACATCTTCCCGGGCCAGGAGAACACCTCGGGCCTCCGGCGGCTCCCGCCCGAGCAGCAGATCGTCGACGTCGCGGCGCTGCCGGTCGGCCGCAACACCTCGTTCGAGTTCACGCCGGCGGGGGAGAGCCGGCCGTTCCTGGCGGTGGTGCGCCCGATCGAGGAGGGCGGTACGAGGTTCGGTGCGATCATCGTCGCGAAGCCCCGCGCGGACGTGCAGGAGCGCTGGGTCGAGCTACTCCAGCGGCTCGCGGTCGCGATCGCGGGTGGCCTGATGATCGCGGGCGGGCTGGCGTGGTACCTCTCGCGCCGCATCTCGGAGCCGATGCGCGGCCTCGCGCTGGCGGCCGACGAGATCGCGGAGGGCCGCTACGACGTGAACGTCCCCGACGTGCCGTCGGGCGACGAGATCGGCCACCTGGCCGACCGCTTCCGCGAGATGTCGGAGCGGCTCGCCGAGGCGGACGAGCGCGAGCGCAACTTCCTCATGTCGGTGTCGCACGAGCTCCGCACGCCGCTGACGGCGATCCGCGGACACGTCGACGCGCTCCGCGAGGGCGTCGTCGAGGACCCGGAGCTCCGCAGCGACTCCCTGGACGTGATCGCGCTCGAGGCGGACCGCCTCTCGAGGCTCGTCGGCGACATCCTCGACCTCGCGAAGCTCGACGCGCACCGCTTCACGCTCCTCCAGGAGGAGGTCGACATGGAGGCGCTCACCGAGCGCGCGTACGGCTCGTTCGCGGAGGAGGCACGCCGACGGGCGATCGACTACCGGCGCGACGTCACCGCGCGGCCGGTGATCGTGACCGACGGCGACCGCGTGCTCCAGATCATCTCGAACCTGCTCTCGAACGCGTTCCGGTGGACCCCGGACGGCGGGCGGATCGAGCTCAGCCTCCAGCAGGCGAACGGGAACATCGAGGTGGCGGTCGACGACAACGGGCCCGGCATCACCGAGGACGAGTTCGAGCGGATCTTCCGGCCGTTCGTCTCGCGCGACGGCTCCGGCGGCACGGGGCTCGGGCTCGCGATCGCGCGCGAGCTCGCGGTCGCCCTCGGCGGCCGGATCGAGCTCGAGAGCGAGCCCGGTCGCGGCAGCCGCTTCCAGCTCGTGCTGCCGGGGTAGCCCTACGCGCCGGAGGCGGGCCGGCGCTCTTCGATGCGGTAGACGACTGCGTCGCCGCCCGCTTGCAGATTCTGCTCGAGCCGTGCGAGCCGGTCGTCGACGCCCTTCCAGCCCGACGCGACGAGGTCGACGAGGAGCGCGAGGTCGTCGATGCGGGCGTGCCGTTCCGAGAGCACGTCGCCCTCGAGCCGCTCGAGGCGGCGGACCACCTGGTTCATCAGTCCGCGCACCTCGGCGAGCTGGCGCGCGACGGGGCGCGCCTCCGCGGCGACGCCGTCCCTGACGGCCGCGCCGACCTTCTCCGGGAGGGTGGCCTCGAGCTCCGCGGCCGCCGCGGCGAGCTCCTCGAGCCCCTGTCGCGTCCGCTCGAGCGTTGCGTCGACTGCGGCCGCGTCGGGCTTGCCCTCCGCGGCCTGGGCGATTCGCTCCCGCGCGCGCTCGATCGCGTCCTGATCCATCGAGCGCAAGGGTAACGTCACCGTCGGATGCGCACCACGGAGCTCGACTACGAGCTGCCGCCGGAGCTGATCGCGCAGGAGCCGCCCGCTCGGCGGGGGGACTCGCGACTCCTCGTCCACGACCGCGCCACGGGGGACGTCCGCCACCGGCGCTTCGGCGACCTGCCCGACGAGCTGCACGGCGAGCTCGCCGTCGTGAACGACACGCGTGTGGTTCCGGCCCGGATCCCGATCGAGCACCCGCGCGGCGAGGTGCTGCTGCTCGAGCCGGTCGGCGCGGGCGTCTGGGAGGCGCTCGCGCGCCCGACGCGGCGCCTCCGCGCCGGCGCGCGGTACGGCCCGGTCGAGCTCCTCGAGCACCTGGGGGAGGGGCGCTGGCGCGTGCGTCTGGACGGCGAGCCCGCCGGCCAGGTGCCGCTGCCGCCGTACATCGAGGTTCCCCTCGCGGATCCCGCCCGCTACCAGACGGTCTACGCGCGCGAGGCCGGTTCCGCCGCCGCGCCCACCGCAGGGCTCCACTTCACCCCGGAGCTGCTACGCGCGCTCGACGTCGAGCGGGTGACCCTGCACGTCGGGCTCGACACGTTCCGGCCCGTCACCGCGGAGGACCTCGCCGAGCACGAGCTCCACGGCGAGCGCTACGAGGTCCGCCCGGAAGCGTGGGAGCGGATCCGCGAGGCCGAGCGCGTGCTCGCCGTCGGCACGACGACGGTCCGGGTCCTCGAGACGCTCGCGCGCGGCGCCCCGCTGGCCGGCCGCACGTCGCTCTTCGTCACGCCCGGCTTCGAGTTCCGCCGCGTCGACGCGCTGCTGACGAACTTCCACCTGCCGCGCTCGACCCTCCTCGCGCTCGTGATGGCGTTCGCCGGCGTGGAGCGCATGCGCGAGCTCTACCGCGTCGCGATCGAGGAGCGTTACCGCTTCTATTCCTTCGGCGATGCGATGCTGATCCTGTGAGCTTCGAGGTCGTCGCGACGGACGGCGCCGCCCGCGCGGGCGTGCTCGCCACCGCGCACGGCGACGTGCCGACGCCCGCGTTCATGCCCGTCGGGACGAAGGCGACGGTGAAGAGCGTCGACCCCGACGAGCTGCGCGCGCTCGGCGCGTCGATCGTCCTCGGGAACACGTACCACCTGCACTTCCGCCCGGGCGAGGATGTGATCGCGGAGCTCGGCGGGCTGCACGCGTTCATGGGCTGGGAGGGGCCGATCCTCACGGACTCGGGCGGCTTCCAGGTGTTCTCGCTCCGGGACACGCTGCTCGCCGTCGACGACGAGGCCGTGACGTTCCGCTCGGTCTACGACGGCGAGGCGGAGCGGCTCACGCCCGAGGACGCCGCTGCGATCCAGGCCGCGCTCGGCTCCGACGTCGCGATGTGCCTCGACGTCGTCCTGCCGCCGAGCGTGCCGCGCGCCGAGCTCGAAGTCGCAGTCCGCCGGACGACGGAGTGGGCGCGCCGCCAGCGCGCCGCGCCGCGCGCGCCCGGCCAGCTGCTCTTCGGGATCGCGCAGGGCGCGGTCGACCCCGAGCTGCGGCGCCGCTCCACGGAGGAGATCGCCGAGCTCGACCTCGACGGCAACGCGATCGGGGGGCTCGCGATCGGCGAGCGGCGCGACGAGATGTTCGAGACGACCGCGTGGGTCGCCGAGCTGCTTCCGGCGGACAAGCCGCGCTACTTCATGGGGATCGGCGACCCCGAGGGGATCATCGAGGTGATCGCCCGCGGCGTCGACATGTTCGACTGCGTCCTGCCGACGCGAACGGCGCGCACGGGGAGCGCGCTGACGTGGGAGGGGAGGCTGAACCTCCGGAACGCCCGCTTCGCGCGGGACTCCCGCCCGCTCGACGAGAGCTGCACGTGCCCGGCCTGCTCGCGGTTCTCGCGCGCGTACGTCCGCCACCTCGTCAACCAGCAGGAGCTGCTCGGCCACCGGCTGCTCAGCCTTCATAATCTGCGGTTCCTGATCGACCTGACCGCGGGTGCACGTGCGGCGATCGAGCGGGGCGAGCTCGCCTCCTTCCGCGCGGACGCTCTCGACCGGCTCGCCGCAGGCTCGGCAACGAAAGGGGCTTGAGAGACCCATGGAATTCCTCCCGCTCGCCGCGCTCGCGGTGCTGTTCTGGGTCCTGATCGTCCGGCCGCAGCGGCGCCGCGGCCGCGCGCAGGCGGAGCTCGTCGCGCAGCTCGAGCCCGGGCAGGAGGTGCTCACGTCCGCGGGCTTCTACGGCCGGATCGAGCGGATCGAGGGCGACGACGTTCGCCTCGAGCTGGCCCCCGGAACGGTCGTCCGGCTGGACAAACGGGCGATCGCGGCCCGGCTCGATCCCGAAAATCCCGGGTAACCTGGAGCCGCTTTGTCGAACCGCCGGCAGCACCTCTTCCTGCTCGCGCTCATCCTCGTCGGGCTGATCGGGGTCGCGGGAATCGCGCTGCCGCAGTCCCCGCTCTACAAGGCCCCGATCCTCGGCCTCGACCTCCAGGGCGGGCTCGAGGTCGTCCTCGAGGCACGCCCGCCCGCGGGCCGCCCGCTCCGAGAGAGCGACCTCCGCCGTTCGGAGACGATCATCCGCGACCGCATCGACCGCCTCGGCGTCGCCGAGCCCGAGGTGCGCCGGCAGGGTGACGACCAGATCTCGGTCCAGCTCGCGGGCGTGACCGACATCGAGCGCGCCCGCGACCTGATCGGCAAGACCGCCGAGCTCCAGTTCTACGACCTCGAGGGCGACCTCGTGCCGCCCTCGATCTCGCGCAACGTCCCGGTCCCGATCGACAACCGCTTCGACCTGCTCGCGCCGATCCAGTCGTCGATCCTCGAGGGCGGCGGCAAGCAGTGGCGCGTCTTCGACCGCGAATCGAGACGTGTCGTCGCCGGGCCGTTTCCGACCAAGGCCGCTGCGGAGAACAGCGACCGCTACCAGGAGCTGGGCGCCGAGAACGCGCGGGTGCTGGGCGTCCCGAGGAACCGCATCGTCCTCACCTGCTCGATCGACACCGCCGTCGTCTGCCCGCCGGGCGCGTCGGCTCCGGTTCCGGGCGTCACCTACTACTACCTCTTCGAGTACCAGCCGTGGAACGAGGAGGCGCCCGTCCCCGAGATGACGGGCACCGACCTCCGGCTCCAGGGCACGCGTCAGGACTTCGACCCGAACACGGGCGAGCCGATCGTGCTGATGCAGTTCACGGACGACGGCGCGGACAAGTTCGGCGACATCACCCGCGAGCTCGCGCTCCGCGGGAAGCGCCTGAGCTTCGGCGGCCAGGAGCAGTTCCAGCACTTCGCGATCGTCCTCGACGACGAGATCCGGTCGTGGCCGTCGATCGACTTCAACGAGAACCCGAACGGGATCCAGGGATCGAACGGCGCGCAGATCACCGGCATGGCCGGTCTCGACGAGGCGCGCGACCTCGCGATCGTGCTCCAGACCGGCGCCCTGCCCGTGGAGTTCGTGACGCTCCAGGAAACCGAGATCTCGGCGACGCTCGGCGAGGACTCGCTCCGCCAGGCCTGGCAGGCCGCGGTCGCCGGCCTGATCGCGGTCGCGATCTTCCTGCTCGTCTTCTACCGCTTCCTCGGCCTCGTCGCCGTCATCGGGCTCGGGATCTACGCGGCCTTCCTCTACGCGGTCCTGCTCCTCTTCGACGTGACGCTGACGCTGCCGGGCTTCGCCGGGATGATCCTCACGATCGGCGTCGCAGCCGACGCGAACGTCGTCGTCTTCGAGCGCATCAAGGAGGAGTCGCGCGCGGGCAAGTCGGTCCGCGCCGCGATCTCGTCCGGCTACGGCAAAGGCTTCAAGACGATCATCGACGCGAACGTCGTCACCGCGATCACCGCGCTCGTGCTCTTCTCGCTCGCGACCGCAGGCGTGAAGGGCTTCGCGCTCATGCTCCTGATTGGAACGGCGATCTCGATCGTGACCGCGGTCTTCGCGACGCGGGCGATGCTCGGGCTGCTCGCCGGCTTCAAGTGGTTCGACAGCCCCGCCTTCATGGGCGCGAAACCGCGGCCGATCCCGCCGTGGCAGCGGGTCGACATCGTCGGGCGGCGGCGGATCTGGTTCTCGATCGCGTCCGTGCTGATCGCGCTCTCGATCGGGTCGCTCGTCTTCCAGGGGCTGAACCTCGGCATCGACTTCGAGGGCGGCACCGAGATCGGCTTCACGACGCCGCAGGCCGTCGCGATCGAGGACGTCCGCGCGGAAGCGGCGCGCATCGGCCACGAAAGCGCGCAGATCCAGGGCGTCGGCGCGCAGACCGGCGAGGGCTACCGCGAGTTCCAGATTCGAGCAGAGACCCTGACGGACGCGGACGTCCGCGGCCTGACGAGCGACCTCGAGCAGAACTTCGACGCTCAGGTCGAGGGCGCACGCACGGTCTCGGCGAGCTTCAGCGACCAGATCCTGCGCAGCGCGATCTGGGCGATGGTGATCTCGTTCATCCTGATCACGCTCTACATCACGATTCGCTTCCAGTGGCGGTTCGCGGTCCCGATCCTGCGCGCGATCGCGAACGACGGCCTGATCGCGCTCGGCGTCTACTCGATCTCGGACCGCGAGGTGAGCGCCGCGACGGTCGCCGCGTTCCTGACCATCATCGGGTACTCGATCTACGACACGATCATCATCTTCGACCGCGTTCGAGAGAACCTCGGGATCATGAAACGCGCGACGATCAAGGAGATCACGAACGTCTCGCTGTGGGAGACGATCCCACGTTCGCTGGCCACGACGTTCATCACGCTGCTCCCGGTCGCGGTCCTGTTCGTCTTCGGGGGCGAGACCCTGAAGGACTTCGCGTTCGCGATCCTCGTCGGCATCGGCATCAGCGCCTTCTCGACGATCTTCATCGCCGCGCCGTTCCTCGCCGTGCTGATGGAGCGCCATCCGGAGTACCGGCGACGCAAGCCCACGGTCGCGGAGGACCACCCGGAGGAGCTGCTCGAGGACGCCGAGGCGCTCGCCGCCGCCGAGCCCGTCGGCGAGATCCCGCTGCTCGCGCCCACCGGCGACGGTGCGGGTGGAGGCGACGGGGCCGCCGCGAGCAAGCGCGACCGCCGGCGTCAGCGACGAAAGGCGCGGCCGCATGGCCGAGCCCGTTAGCGCGGCGCGGAACGTCGCCGAGGCGCTGCTCGCGTGGGCGCGCGACGAGAGCGGGCGCGTCGGCGAGCGCGCGTCCGAGAACGTCGGCGCGGTGCTGCGAGAGCTGGGGTTCGTGACCCAGGGCGAGTACGAGCAGCTGGAGCTCCGCGTCGCTCAGCTCGAGCACCGGCTCCGCTTGCTGGAGCGCGCACCCGCGCCTGTCACACTTGCGGGCGATGGCACAGCCGGCGACACGGAACCTCGGTCGGCTCTCTGAGATCGCGCAGGTCGCGGTCCGCCATGGCTTCGGCTACTTCTTCGAGCGCCACCGGCTGACCGACCTGCTCCCGTGGGGGGAGCGCCCCGCGGACGTCGAGGAGCGCTCGCAGCGCGGCGTCCGGCTGCGCGAGCTGCTCGACGAGCTCGGGCCGACGTTCGTCAAGTTCGGCCAGCTCCTGTCGACGCGTCCCGACGTGGTGCCGCCGGACATCATCGCGGAGCTCCGCGGCCTTCAGGACGACGTGCGCCCGGTGCCGTTCGCCGCCGTCGAGCGCGTGATCGAGCAGGAGCTCGAGCTCTCGCTCGACAAGCTGTTCGTCGAGTTCGAGGAGCAGCCGATCGCGGCGGCGTCGATCGGCCAGGTCCATCGGGCCGTGCTCCCGAACGGCGACCGCGTCGCGGTCAAGGTGCAGCGGCCCGATGCACCGCGGCAGATCGAGGCCGACCTCGCGCTCCTCTACCAGGCGGCCCGCGTGATCCGCGAGCGCGTCCGCGCGCTCGACTTCATCGACGCGCGCGAGCTCGTCGACGAGTTCGCGCAGCAGATCCGGAGCGAGCTCGACTACACCCGCGAGGGACGGAACGCGGAGGCGTTCCGCCGCAACTTCCGGCACGACGAGCGCGTGCACGTGCCGAAGGTCTACTGGAGCTACTCGCGCGAGCGCGTGCTCACGCTCGAGTTCCTGGACGGGATGCAGGTCGCGGACCTGCCCGCGGACTGGCCGCTCGAGCGCCGCCGCGAGGTCGCGTATCAGATGACCGACGCGTGGATGGCGATGATCTTCAGGCACGGGTTCTTCCACGGCGACCCGCATCCGGCCAACGTGCTCGTGCTGGACGACGGGATCGGGCTCGTCGACTTCGGCGCCGTGGGCCGCCTCACCGACGAGGACATGACGAAGCTGACGCGGCTCTTCATCGACGCGGCGCAGGAGCGCGTCGACCTCCTCCCGCGCCGGCTCGCCGACCTCGGCGTCCGCTACCCGGCCGACCGGGAGGATGCGTTCCGCGCGCGGCTGAACGACCTCTACTACCGCTACTACGGCGCGAGCCTCGCCGAGATCGACCCGCTCGAGGTGATCCGCGACGCGTTCGACCTGATCTACTCGATGAACCTGCGCCTGCCGTCGAGGTACCTCCTGCTCGACCGCGCGGTCGCGACGCTCGGGTCCGTCGGCGTCGAGCTCTACCCGGACTTCAACGTGTTCGAGGTCGCGAAGCCGTACGCGCGCGCGATGCTGCTCGAGCGCTTCACGCCCTCCCGTGTCGCAGGGCGAGCCAGACGCGAGTCGATCCAGCTCGGCCAGATGGCGCTCGACTTCCCGTACCAGGTGCACGACATCCTCGAGGAGATCCGCGACGGGCAGATCGAGATCGGCTTCGTCCACAAGGGGCTGGACGAGTTCATGCACAGGATCGACATCGTCTTCAACCGGCTCGTGATGGCGCTCGTGGTCAGCGGCGGGCTGATCGGCTCGAGCCTGATCGGGATCTTCGCCGAGACGGGGCCGGAGTTCCTCGGCCTGCACATCGTCTCAGTGCTCGGCTTCGTGCTCTCGGCAGTGCTCGGCGTCTGGCTGTTCTGGGGCGTGCTGCGCTCCGGACGCCTGTAGCCAGCGCACGAGCTCGTCGCTCACGCGTTCCGGCGCCTCGTTCTGGACGAAGTGGCCCGCGTCGTCGATCGGGACGACCGTCAGGTCGCGCACGAAGCGCTCGAGCGCCTGCGGGTCCGCGAACGAGGGCGCGAGGAAGCGGTCGCGCATGCCCCAGAGCACGAGCGTCGGCACCTCGATCCGGCCCGGGAGGCGCGGGCCGCGGCGGAGCAGCGCGTTGCGAAACGCGGTGCGGTAGTACGCGAGCGGGCCGCGCAGCTTGCGCGGCTCGTCGAACGCACGCCGGTAGTGCTCCAGCTCCTCGTCGGGCCACGCGTCGCGGACGTACGAGCCGCCGCGGAGCGCGCGGGCGATCGCGGCGCCGCGATCGCGTGACAGCCGGCGCTCGGGCAGGAACGGGACCTGGAACTGGAGGATGTAGCGCGAGCGGTGGCGCTGGTCGCCGCTCGCGGTCAGCTCCTTCTTCATCAGCACCGGATGCGGCGCGTTCATGATCGCGAGCCGCTCGACGCGATCCGGGTGGAGGTGCGCGGCGGCCCACGCGATCACGCCGCCCCAGTCGTGGCCGACGACGGTCGCGCGCTCGCGCCCGAGTGCGCCGATGAGCGCGTCGACGTCGCGCGCGAGCGTGCGGACGTCGTACGGGCCCAGCGCGTCGGTGCCGCCGTAGCCGCGGAGATCCGGCGCGACCGCGCGGTACCCGGCCGCGGCGAGTGCGGGGAGCTGGTGCCGCCACGAGCGCGAGAGCTCCGGGAAGCCGTGCAGCAGGAGCACGAGTGGACCGTCCTCCGGTCCCTGAGCGAGCGCGTGGAAACGAAGGCTCGCGGCCTCGACGATCACGGGAGCGTAAGGAACTCGACCGCGCCGCTCGTCGTCAGGCCGGGCACGGGGCCGCCCGCGATCGCGTAGACCGTTCGTCCGCCCGCGACGACGCCGAGGCCGTGGCGAGGCGTGGGGAGGTCAGGAAGCCGCCGCCAGCGGCGCGTCCGCGTGTCGTACGCGTAGACGCTCGCGATCGTGCCGCGCGGCTCCTCGCCGCCGACCGAGACGATCGTCCGGCCGACGGCGGCGGCACCGGTGCCGCCGCGCGAGGCGGGAACGCGTGCGAGCGTCGTCCAGCGGCGCGCGCCGGGTCGCCACGACTCGAAGACACGGAGGTTCGTGTCGATGCCCGCCGTTCGTCCGGCGAGTGCGTAGAGGCGGCCGCCGGTCGCCGCGACCGCGAGGTGCTCGCGCGGAGTAGGCCCCGGGATCGCGCGCCAGCGGTTCGTGCGCAGGTTCAGCGCGTAGCCGGTGCGCGCGAGACCGCGCGGGCCGACACCGGCGACGACGTAGAGCGTGTCACGGATCACGGCCGCACCGGCCGCGGCGCGCCCCGCAGGCATGCGCCGGAGCTCGCGCCAGCCGTTCGCTCCGAGCACGAACGCGTGGCTGCTCGGCTCGCCCCGGCCCACGTAGCCGCCGACGACGATCGCATGGCCGCGCCACGTCGCCGCCATCGCGTGGTTCACGGCGACGGGGAGCGTGGGCAGGCGGCGCCAGCGTCGCGTCGCCGGCGAGTACGCGTCGGCCTGGTCGGAGCTGTCGCCCCAGGGGAGGTACCCGCCGACGACGACGAGCTCGTTGCCGTGCCGCGCCGCGGCGACCTCGGTGCGCGGGACCGGGAGCGCCTCGCCGCTCTGCCAGCGCACGGTCCCCGACGACGCGACCGCCGGAACGAGCAGCGCCGCGAAGAGCGCCGTTCGCAGTGGACGGCTGTCGAAAGCTCGACGCAGAGTTGCGCGAAAGGACATCTCGACCGCCTCGAACCTCGATGCTAGCTTCGCCGCCATGCCTGCGGCTCTCCTGCTCGCCGAGTCCGAACCGTCGGTGCGCGGGTTCCTCGAGCGTCACCTCGTTGCGGACGGGTTCGAGGTCGTGGGCGCACGCGCGTGCGGCGAGGCGCTCGAGCTCGTCGAGCGCGCGCGGCCGGACCTCGTCCTCGTCGGCACCCCTCTCCCTGATGCCAGCGGCCTCGAGCTCTGCCGGCGCCTGCGCGAGGGCGAGCCCGGCCGCTCCTGGAATCGAGACGTTCCGCTGATCGTGCTCGGGAATCCCGACGCCGACGCGAGCGACCGGGTGCGGGCCTTCGCGCGCGGGTGCGACGACTACCTGCTCAAGCCGGTCGTCTACGACGAGCTGCTGGCGCGCATCCGCGCTGTGCTCCGCCGCGCGCTTCCGGAGCGCGACGTGCTCGAGGCGGGCCCGATCGTCGTCGACAAGGCGACGCGGCGCGTGTCCGTGTCCGGTCGACCGGTCGACCTGTCGGGCAAGGAGTACGAGCTGCTCGCCAGGCTCGCGACCGATCCCGAGCGCGTTTTCGAGAAGGACGAGCTGCTCCGCGACGTGTGGGGCTTCCGCTCGGCCGCGCGCACGCGCACGCTCGACTGCCACGCCTCGCGCCTGCGACGCAAGCTCGCGGAGGCCGGCGGAGGGCCCTACGTGCTCAACGTGTGGGGCGTCGGGTACCGACTGCTTCCCGTAGGCGGGTGACCGCCGAGCGATGCGCGCGCGCCGGGCGCAGGAACCCCGCGAGCCGCGCGGCCTCGGGCTCGTCGAGCGAGACCGCCGCCAGCGCCTCGCCGTGCTCGTTCCAGACGCTCACGCGCACCTGCGGCTCCTGGTCGACCGTCCGGAAGTAGCGCGAGACGCGGAGCGCGCGGCCCTCGTGGCCGAGGAAGAACTCGACGAGCTTGCGGCGCTGCGTCGCGCCGCACCACGGGCAATACCGGAACGCCGGCTGGACGTCCCTGCCACAGTGGACGCAGCTCACCCGGGAAGGGTAAGCGATGCGCCCTCCAGCTGCAGGAGCCGCTCCTTCCGCTCGAGGCCGCCGCCGTAGCCGACGAGGCTGCCGTTCGCACCGACGACGCGGTGGCACGGGAGCACGATCGGGATCGGGTTCCGGTTCATGAACGTCCCGACGGCACGCGCGGCCGCCGGCCTGCCGGCGCGGGCGGCCAGCGCCCCGTACGTCGTCACGCTGCCGTACGGCACCTGGGCCAGCGCGTCCATCACCCGGAGGCGGAACGCTTCGAAGCGCACGTCCACCGGCAGCTCGAACCGCTCGCGCTTGCCCTCGAAGTACTCGTCGAGCTCGCGCTTGGGCTCGTCGAGCGCCTTGGGCGCGCGCAGCACCTTCGCGCCGAACGCGCGGGCGAGCGGCTCGAGGTCGCGCTCGGGCTCGGGATCGAACTCGATCCGGCAGAGCCCGACCCCCGTCGCCGCGACGAGCAGCGTGCCGATCGGCGAGTCGACGAGGTCGAACGCGAGATCGAGCGAGCCGTCGGCCGCCGCGCGCTCGCGGAAGCGGCGGTCGAGATCGGTGGAGACCTTCACAATGACACTCCTTGTCGTCGTAGCCTGCGCACGCCGGAGGACGCCGCCTGCCGCGCCGCCTCCTCGCTCGAGCCGAGGGCGAAGGCGATGTCCGCGTACTCGAGGTCGTAGCCGTACCGGAGCACGACGGCGGCCCGCTCCTTCGGCGGGAGGCCGTCGGCCAGGTGCTCCAGCTCGGCGTAGGCGGGCCGCCGCTCCTCGAAGGTCGGCTCGCCGTTCGCCACGGCCGGCCTGCGCCGGCGATGCTCGTCGACCGCGACCCGCGCTGCGATCGTGAACACCCACGCGCGGAGGTTCGAGGCGTGCGTCAGCGAGCCGTAGCTCCGGAGCGCACGGAGGAAGGTCTCCTGGAACGCGTCCTCGGCCCGGTCCCGGCCGAGGCGGCGAACGAGGAACCCGAAGACGCCGTCACGGTGCTCGACGTAGAACGACTCGAACGGCGGGGGAACGGCCATCGCCTCCATCATCCTGGTCAACGGGCGACCGCCGCGGAATGTGAGACTCCCGCGATGAGGCTCGCGGTGGTCGGCCACGTCGAGTGGGTCGAGTTCGCCCGGGTCGAGCACGTCCCGGCGCCCGGCGAGATCGTGACCGCCGCGGAGACGTGGGAGGAGGCGGCCGGCGGCGGCGCGGTCGCGGCCGTCCAGCTCGTCAAGTTGAACGGCCAGTGCACCTTCTACACGCTGCTCGGAGACGATGAGCTCGGACGGCGGGCGGTCGACCAGCTGACGCGTCAGGGAGTCGACGTCCAGTCGGAGCTCGTCGGTCGGCCGACGCGGCGCGGGTTCACGTTCGTGGACGCGGTCGGCGAGCGGACGATCACGGTGATCGGCGAGAAGCTGCACCCGAGCCCGAGCCACCACCTGCCCTGGCTCGACCTCGCCCGCTGCCACGGCGCGTACTTCACGGCCGGGGACGTGGGAGCGCTCGAGGCCGCGCGCAGCGCACGGGTGCTCGTCGCCACCTCGCGAGAGCTCGCGACGCTCCGGCGCAGCGCGGTCGAGCTCGACGCGCTCGTCGGGAGCGGAGAGGACCTCTCCGAGCAGTACCAGCCCGGCGAGCTGGAACCCGCGCCGAAGCTCGTGGTCTCGACGGCGGGCCCGCTCGGCGGGTGGACCCAGCCGGGCGGGCCGTACCGCGCCGCGCCGCTGCCCGGGCCCGTGTCCGACGCCTACGGGGCGGGCGACTCGTTCGCCGCGGGGCTCACGTTCGCGCTCGCCCAGGGCCTGGAGCGGGAGGAGGCGCTGGAGCTCGCCTCCCGCTGCGGAGCGGCGGCGATGACGGGCCGCGGCGCCTACGAGGGCCAGTTGACC
This sequence comes from Thermoleophilia bacterium, assembly GCA_025929895.1. GTDB lineage: Bacteria > Actinomycetota > Thermoleophilia > Gaiellales > Gaiellaceae > JACCTU01. Next base: position 14,919 of record JAICPI010000024.1, on the reverse strand, counting down.
GCGTAGCCGAGCTCCTCCCCCTTCGGAGGGGTTGCCAAGTGGGGGAGGGTGGTTTAGAGTGGGGGAAAGTGGAGATCAACCACGAGGCCCGGATGCTCCTCGGTGAGTACGCACACACGATCGATGACAAGAACCGTCTCACGCTTCCCGCCAAGTTCCGCGACTCCTTCGCGGGCGGGGGCGTCGTCACGCGCGGCCTCGACGGGTGCCTCTACCTGTACGCGCGTGAGGCCTGGGACGACCTCGTCGCGGGCAGGTTGGCCGAGCTCGACCCGCTCCTCGAGGAGAGCCGGCTGATGAGTCGCTACTTCTTCTCCGGCGCGGCCGAGGCGGAGCCCGACAAGCAGGGCCGGATCATGCTCCCGGCCCCGCTGATCAAGCATGCGCGGCTCGGTCGCGAGGTCGTCGTCGCCGGCGTCTTCGATCGCCTCGAGATCTGGGACCGGGCCGCCTGGGAGAAGCACCTCGAGCAAGTGGAAGGGAGTGCGCACCATGTTGCCGAGCGTCTTGCGGCCAAACGAGACTGACCACCTCCCCGTCCTCGCCCACGAGGTGCGCGAGCTCCTCGCCGTGCGGCCCGGGGAGACCGTGGTCGACGCCACCTTCGGCGCCGGCGGTCATGCGGCGCTCCTGGCGCAGGAGCTGCACGGCCGCGGCAAGCTGATCGCGATCGACCGCGACCCGACCGTCCGGCCGTACTTCGAGCGGTTCCGGCGTCGCGCGGGGGCGCAGGCACGCTTCCTGCGCGGCGACTTCTCCGTCGTGCTGCGCCAGCTCGCCGACAACGGCGTGCGCGCCGACGCGATCCTGCTCGACCTGGGCGTCTCGTCGATGCAGATCGACCGGCCCGAGCGCGGCTTCTCGTACGCCGCCGACGCGCCGCTCGACATGCGGATGGACCCGTCTGCCGATCTCTCGGCACAGGAGCTCGTGAACGAGTCGTCCGAGCGCGAGCTCGAGCAGATCTTCAAGCGCTACGGCGAGGAACGCTACGCGCGCCAGATCGCGCGCGCGATCGGACGCCGGCGCCGCGAGCGTCCGATCGAGCGGACGGGGGAGCTCGTCGAGACGATCAAGGCGTCGATCCCTGCGCCTGCGCGTTTCGGGGAGGGCCACCCCGCGAAACGCGTCTTCCAGGCGCTGCGGATCGCCGTCAACGACGAGCTCGGTTCGCTCGAGACCGCGCTGCCGGCGGTGACCGAGATGCTGCGACCGGGCGGACGCTTCGCCGTGATCAGCTTCCACTCGCTCGAGGACAGGATCGTGAAGCGGTTCATGCGCGACCTCGAGCACGGCTGCACGTGTCCGCCCGACTTCCCTGTCTGCGTCTGCGGACGGAAGCCCGAGCTGCGCGCGCTCAACCGCCGCGCGATCCGGCCGAGCGCCGAGGAGATCGCGACGAACCCGCGCGCGGCGTCGGCGCGGCTTCGCGCCGCGGTGAAGACGTAGTGGCCGCCTGGACCGGAGCTGCGGAGGTCGAGGCGGTCGCGCTCCCGAGACCACGGCCGCGTCGTGCGAAGGCGGCTCCGCGCCGCGCGGCCGGGGGCGTCGTCTGGATCGGCGTCCTCGCCGTGCTGCTCGTCGGGGTCGTCGCGCTGAACGTCGCGGTGCTTCGCCTGAACATGCAGATCGAGCGGCTCGGCGAGGAACGGCTGGAGCTCCAGGCCGAGAACGCGCTGCTCGAGTCGAAGATCTCGAGCGCGGTGGCGCGGCACCGGATCGAGCAGCAGGCTCGGTCCCGGCTCGGCCTCGAGCCCGCCGCTGACCCGACCTACCTCGAGCTTCGCCGCGAGCGGTGACGGCGAAGGTCGTCAACCGCCGGATCCGGCTCCTCTTCGTCCTCCTCGCGCTCGCGCTCGCCGGCACGCTCGCGCGCGCAGTCTGGCTCCAGGGCGTTCGCGCCGCGCCGCTCTCGAAGCTCGCGGCGACGCAGCAGCGCCAGACGGTCGAGCTGCCTGCGCGCCGCGGGACGATCTTCGACCGGAACGGCGTGCCGCTCGCGCTGGGCGAGCAGGCGACGACGGTCTACGCCGACCCGACGCAGGTCTCGAGCCCGAGGGTCGTCGCGCTGGCGGCGGAGAAGACCCTCGGGCTCGACGCCGAGTCGCTCTTCCCGAAGCTCCTCGACCGCTCGACCTCGTTCGTCTACCTCAGGCGCAAGGCGGACAGTACGGACGCAGAAGCGCTGCGGCAGCGCGACCTCGCCGGCGTCGGGTTCTACACCGAGGAGCGACGCAGCTACCCCCAGGGTGCGGTCGGCGCGCAGGTGCTCGGGTTCGCCGGCGCGGACAACAAGGGGCTCGCCGGGCTCGAGCTCCAGCTCGACGACGTCCTCAGCGGCACCCCCGGCCGCGAGACGGTGATCCGCGATCCCTTCGGCCGCGTCGTCGACGTGCTCAGCGAGACCGAGGAGCGGCAGGGCCGCGACGTCTTCCTCACGCTCGACCACCGCATCCAGGCGAACACCGAGGCCGTCCTGCGCAGCACCGTCAGGCGGTGGGGGGCCAAGTCCGCGACCGCGGTCGTGCTGGACCCCCGCACGGGCGGGCTGCTCGCGATGGCCACGGTGCCGACGTTCGACGCGAACCGCTTCGCCGAGACGAAGCCCGAGCTCCAGCGCAACCGAACCGTCAGCGACACCTACGAGCCCGGCTCGACGTTCAAGCTGATCCCGATCGCGGGCGCCCTGTCGGAGGGCCTCGTCACGCCGCAGAGTGCGTTCACGCTCGCGACGACGATCAAGGTGGCCGACCGCGAGATCAGCGAGCACGAGCCGCGCGCGACGGTGCGAATGACGGTCGCGGACATCGTTGCGCAGTCCTCGAACATCGGCGCGATCACGCTGGCGCAGCTGCTCGGCTCGAGACGCCTCGCGTCGTGGGTCGACCGCTTCGGGTTCGGCGCGGCGACGGGGATCGACTTCCCGGGTGAGAGCCAGGGGATCGTGCTGCCGCTCGAGCGCTGGTCCGGCTCCACGATCGGCAACCTCCCGATCGGGCACGGGATCGCGGTCACCCCGGTGCAGATGGCGGCCGCCTACGCCGCCGTCGCGAACGACGGCGTCTGGCTGCGGCCGCATCTCGTCGACCACGTCGTCGGCGGCGCGCGCGCGCGCGTCGAGCGGAGGCGGATCCTGAGCAAGGACATCGCCGCCCAGCTCTCGACGATGCTGACAGGCGTCGTCGCCGAAGGCGGCACCGGCACCGCGGCGGCGATCCCCGGGTACCACGTCGCCGGCAAGACCGGCACCGCCGCGAAGCCGCTCCCGGACGGCAGCGGCTACTCGACCTCGAAGTACGTCGCCTCCTTCGTCGGCTTCGTGCCGGCGAGCCGGCCGAGGCTCGTCATCCTCGTCACCGTGGACGAGCCGACCACGATCTGGGGCGGCGTCGTCGCCGCGCCGGCGTTCCAGGAGCTGGCCCGCTTCGCGCTCCAGTACCTGGAGGTCCCGCCGGACGACCCCGCGTCCGCGGCAACCGAGACCCCCTGACGCCCCACCCGGGTGGGGGCTTCGCACCACCCTCGCTCCGCCCCCGAGCCTACTCGCGCAGGTGTGACGGATCCAGACGCGAACCGTCACGAATGTGGATCACCCACGGATAGCATCCGGCGGAATGCAGCTCGAGCGCGTGATCGAGGCGCTCGCACCGAAGGCCGTGGTCGGTCGCGCGCCGGTCGAGCTGACGGACCTCGCGTACGACGCCGAGGCCGTGCGGCCGGGCTCGTTGTTCTTCTGCGTCCCCGGCTCGCGCCGCGACGGGCACGAGTTCGCCGGTGACGCCGTCGCGCGCGGAGCGGTCGCGCTCGTCGTCGAGCGGCCGCTCGAGCTCGCGGTCCCGCAGCTCGTCGTGGACGACGCGCGCCGCGCGATGGCGGATGCCGCGGACGCGTTCTTCGGCCGACCGACCGAGCGCCTCGACGTGGCAGGCGTCACCGGCACGAACGGCAAGACGACGACGGCGCACCTCCTCCACGCGGTGCTCGCGGCCGCCGGCCGCCGCCCCGGGCTGATCGGAACCGTCGAGACACGCGTCGGCGACGAGACGAGACCCGCCGTGCGCACGACCCCCGAGGCGATCGACCTCCAGCGGACGTTCCGCGAGATGCTCGACGCGGGCAACCTCAGCTGCGCGATGGAGGCGACGTCGCACGGTTCCGAGCTGCACCGCCTCGACCACGTGCGCTTTCGCGTGCTCGTGTTCACGAACCTGACGCAGGACCACCTCGACTTCCACGGGACGATCGAGCGCTACTACGCCGCGAAGCGACGGCTCTTCTCGCCCGGCGTGCCGGCCGCGGTCAACGTCGGGGACGAGTACGGCCGCCGGCTCGCCGAGGAGCTCCCGGGCGCGCTCACCTACGGCTTCGCCGACGACGCGGCGGTCGGGCCCGACGCGCTCGCCGGCATCGAGCTGCGGCTGCGCGGTCGCTTCAACCTCGAGAACGCCCTCGGAGCGCTCGCGGCGGCGCGCCTGCTCGGGATCGACGACGGCACCGCGAGGCGCGCGCTCGCCTCCGTGGTGGCCGTCCCGGGAAGATTCGAGGAGGTCGACGAAGGGCAGCCGTTCACGGTGCTCGTCGACTACGCGCACACGCCGGACGCCCTCGAGAACGTCCTGCTCGCGGCGCGCGACCTCGGCGGACGCCTGCTCTGCGTCTTCGGCGCCGGCGGCGACCGGGACCGCGAGAAGCGCCCGGTGATGGGCCGGATCGCGGCCGAGCACGCCGACGTCGCGATCGTGACCTCCGACAATCCTCGGTCCGAGCGGCCCGAGGCGATCATCGACGAGATCGTCGCCGGAGGAGACGGCGGCCTCGAGGTCGAGCCCGACCGGCGCCGCGCGATCGAGCGCGCGCTCGAGGAGGCACGCCCGGGAGACGTAGTCGTGATCGCGGGGAAAGGCCACGAGCAGGGGCAGGAGATCGCCGGCCGGAGGCTGCCGTTCGACGACCGGGACGTCGCCCGCGAGGCGCTCCGCCGACTCGGGGTGGGCGCATGATCCCGCTCGAGGCCGGCGAGCTCGAGGAGCTCGTCGCCGGCCGGCTCGAGCTCTACGGAGATCTGATCACGGGCGTGCAGATCGACTCGCGACGAGTCGAGCCGGGCGACCTGTTCGTCGCGATCGGCCGCGGCCAGGACTATCTCGACGAGGCGCGGCGTCGGGGGGCCGCGGCCACGCTCGTCCCGAAGGACGCCTTCGCCGCCGTCGGCACGCTCGGCGCGGTCGTGCGCGCGCTCAGCAGCGCCCGAGTCGTCGCCGTGACGGGGTCGACCGGGAAGACCTCGACCAAGGACGTGCTGGCCGCTCTGTGCGCGCCGGTGGCGTCGACGGTCGCGGCGGAGGCGAGCTTCAACAACGAGCTCGGTGTCCCGCTCACGCTGTGCCGGCTCGAGCCCGACACTGACGTCTGCGTGCTCGAGCTCGCGATGCGAGGACTGGGGCAGATCGAGGAGCTCGCGCGGATCGCGAAGCCCGAGGTCGGCGTGATCACCGGGGTCGGCCCGGTCCATCTCGAGCTCGTCGGCACCGTCGCCGCCGTCGCGCAGGCGAAGGCGGAGCTGATCGTCGCGTTGCCACCCGGCGGCGTCGCGGTCGTCCCGGCGGACGCGCAGGAGCTCGAGCCCTACCTGAAGCGCGAGGACGTCGAGGTGCGCCGCTTCTCGCCGCAGGACGTCCTGGAGGCCGAGACCGACGGCGACCAGACGCGCGCGGTGCTCGCCGTGGGCGCTCGCGAGGTCGAGCTCACGTTCAACTTCGTCGCGCGACATCACCTGCTCAACGCGCTCGCCGCGCTGAACGCCTACGACGCGCTCGGCCTGCCGCTCGATCGCGCGGCCGAAGGCGCCTCGTCGGTCTCGTTCTCGCCCTGGCGCGGGGAGGAGCTCGCGCTCGACGGCGGCGGCCTGCTGATCAACGACGCGTACAACGCGAACCCCGTCTCGATGCGCGCCGCGCTCGAGCACCTCGTCGCGCGTGCCGGGGAACGCCGGCGCGTCGCCGTGCTGGGTGACATGGCCGAGCTCGGGCCCGACGCCGCCCGCTACCACCGCGAGATCGGCCGCTACGCCGCCCAGCTCGGCGTCGACCTGCTCGTCGCCGTCGGGGTGCTGGCGCGGCACTACGTCGAGGGACAGACGGAGCTGCCGGCCGTCCGCCACGTGGACGACCGGGAGCAGGCGATCGCGGCGCTCGACGAGCTCGTCCGGCCCGGCGACTGCGTGCTCGTGAAGGCCTCGCGTTCGATGGGGCTCGAGACGGTTGCGGAAGCGCTCGCGGGGGCCAGAGTTTGAGTCGGGTGATCATCGCCGGGATCGTGGCGATGCTCCTCTCGATCCTGATCGGCCCGCGCTTCATCGCCTTCCTGCGCCGCAAGGAGCTAGGGCAGTTCATCCGCGAGGAATTGCCCGAGGGCCACGTCGCGAAGCAGGGCACGCCGACGATGGGCGGCGTCCTGATCGTCGCGTCGGCGGCCGCCGCGTTCCTCGCGCTGAGCCGCTACTCGACCGCGGGGCTGACGGTCTTCTTCGCAACGGTCGCGTGCGCCGGCGTCGGCTTCGTCGATGACTTCATCAAGCTCACGCACCGCCGCTCGCTCGGGCTCTCCGGTCGCTGGAAGCTGCTCGCTCTGATCGCGATCGCCGCCGGCGTCGGGTACCTCGCGAGCGACCGCGAGCTGACCACCGTCGTCTACGTCCCGATCTTCGACGTCGAGCTGCCCTTCTCGTGGGTCTGGTACGGCCTCGCGTTCTTCGTCATCGCCGGGGCGGCGAACGGGGCGAACCTCACGGACGGGATCGACGGGCTCGCGGCGGGCGTCTGCATGATCGCGCTCTTCACGGTGACGACGATGAACGTGTTCACCTTCGTCCGCGGCGGCCAGCGAGGTGTCGAGAGCATCGCCGCGCTCGACCTGGCGACGCTCGGCGCCGCGCTGATCGGCGGGACGATCGGCTTCCTCTGGTACAACGCCTTCCCCGCCGAGGTGCAGATGGGCGACACGGGCTCCTTCGCGCTCGGCGGCGCGATCGGCGCGTTCGCGCTGCTGATGAACGTGGAGCTGCTCCTGCTCCTGATCGGCGGGATCTTCGTGATCGAGGCGCTCTCGGTGATGATCCAGGTGTTCACCTTCAAGTACCTCGGCAAGCGCGTCTTCCTGATGGCTCCGATCCACCACCACTTCGAGATGAAGGCGTGGTCCGAGACGAAGATCATGGTGCGGTTCTGGATCCTCACCGGGATCCTCTGCGCCGGCGCCTTCGCGATCTACTACCGGTTCTTCTTCGGCTTCCGGCCGGACCTCGCTCCGTGACCCTGCCGCGGAGCGCGGTCGTGCTCGGCCTCGCGCGGTCGGGGCGGGCCGCCGTCGCCGCGCTCGAGCGGCGCGGCGTCCGCGTTGCCGGCGCGGACCGCGAGCGCGGCAACGACGACGAGCTCTCGCTGCTCGACGGCGCGGAGCTGCTCGTCAAGAGCCCCGGCGTGCCCGGCGACGCACCGCTCGTCGCCGAGGCACGGCGCCGCGAAGTGCCGGTCTGGAGCGAGGTCGAGCTCGGCTTCCGCGTGCTCGACAACCCGCTGCTCGCCGTCACCGGGACGAACGGCAAGACGACGACGAGCGAGCTCCTCGGGGCGATCCTGTCCGCGCCCGTCGCCGGCAACGTCGGTCGCGCGCTCACCGACCTCGACGGCGAGGTCGATCCGGGAGCGTGGATCGTCGTGGAGGTGTCGAGCTTCCAGCTCGAGGACGTCCACGACTTCCGCCCGCGCGTGGCGGTCTTGCTCAACCTCGAGCCCGACCACCTCGACCGGCATGGATCGTTCGATGCGTATGCCGCGGCCAAGCTGCGCGTGTTCGAGAACCAGGAGCTCGGCGACGTCGCAGTGGTTCCGCGCGGCCTCGGCGGCATCCCGGGCGCAGCCCGGCGGGCGACGTTCGACGCCGAGGATCCCCTTCCGGCGGAGCCGCGCATCCCCGGCGCGCACAACCGCGAGAACGCGGCGGCGGCCACAGTCGCGGCGCGCGCGGCCGGTGCGAGCGAGGAGGAGATCGCGCGCGGCCTGCGCGAGTTCCCCGGCGTCGAGCACCGCCTCGAGCTCGTGCGGGAGCACGCGGGAGTGAGATACGTGAACGACTCGAAGGCGACGAACGTCGCGGCGGCGCTGCGGGGGATCGCCGCGTACGACGCGCCCCTGCACCTGATCCTCGGCGGGCGGGCGAAGGGGGAGAGCTTCGGGCTCCTCGCGGACGCGGCCCGCGGACGCGTCGAGCGGGCGTACCTCGTCGGCGAGGCCGCCGACGAGCTCGCCGAAGCGCTCGCGGACGTGCCGCACGAGCGGAGCGGCGATCTCGAGCGCGCCGTTCGCGGGGCGGCCGCGGCGGCCGCTCCCGGTTCCGTCGTCCTGCTCTCCCCGGCCTGCGCGAGCTACGACCAGTTCCGGGACTACGAGGAGCGCGGCGACGAGTTCCGGCGCCTCGTCCGGGCGCTGCCGTAGGGGTCGGCGCCCCGGCGTCGAACAGGCGCCGGGGAGAGATGAAGAAGGCGCAGCTCGAATGGCACGTGCTCCTGCTCGTGACCCTTGCCCTGGTCGCGTTCGGCCTGGTGATGGTCTACAGCGCGACCTCCGCGCCCGCCGCGCTCGGCGGCGGCGACCCGACGCGCTACCTGCTTCGGCAGGGCGTGTACGCGCTGATCGGCGTGTGCCTGCTCGCCGCGGCGGCGAGGACGAACTACCAGGTCTGGCGGAGGCTCGCGCCGACGCTGCTCGCGGTCACGCTCGTGCTCTGCATCCTCGTGCTCGTCGTCGGAAACGAGGTCAACGGCGCCAAGCGCTGGCTCTCCGTCGGCCCGGCGGTCTTCCAGCCGTCGGAGCTCGCGAAGGTCGCGCTCGCGCTTTGGGCCTCCGCGTACCTCGCCCGCCGCCCCGCGCCGCAGACCGTGGGCGAGCTGTTCAAGCCGATCGGGATCGTCGCCGCGATCTTCTCCGGCCTGATCCTCCTCGAGCCGGATCTCGGAACGACGATCTGCATCGCCGTCGTGCTCGGCGCGGCCCTCCTCGTCGCGGGCACGCCGCTCAAGACGTTCGCGGCCGCCGCCGGGATCGCGGCGGGCGTCGCGGTCGTCGCCATCCTGAGCGAGCCGTACCGCTACGAGCGGCTCCTCGCCTTCCGCGACCCGTGGCAGGACGCGCAGAACACGGGCTACCAGCCCGTGCAGGCGCTGATCGGCCTCGGCTCCGGCGGCTTCTTCGGCAAGGGCCTCGGGCAGGGCGTCCAGAAGATCTTCTACCTCCCAGAGGCGCACACCGACATGATCTTCGCGATCATCGGCGAGGAGCTCGGCCTCGTCGGCTCGACGCTCGTGATCGCCGCGTACGGCACGTTCGCCTACGCCGGGCTGCGGGTCGCGCTCCTGTGCCGAGACCCGTTCGGCAAGCGGCTCGCGGCCGCGCTCACGGCGCTCGTCTCCGGCCAGGCCGTCGTCAACCTCGCGGCCGTGCTCGGCCTGGCCCCGCTCACGGGCATCCCGCTGCCGTTCCTCTCCGCGGGCGGCTCCAGCCTCGTCGTCACGCTCCTCGGCGTCGGGATCCTCCTTAACATCGCGTCCGGTGGAGGGCAGGCGCTCGCTTCGGTGTCTGATCGCGGCCGGGGGGACCGCCGGGCACGTCCTGCCCGCCCTCGCAGTGGCGGAGGAGCTCGTCGCGCGCGGGGTGGAGGTGACGTTCGCCGGGTCGCCGGAGCGCGTCGAGGCTCGGCTCGTTCCTGAGGCCGGCTACGCGTTCGACGCGTTCAGGGTGAGCGGCCTGCCGCGCCGCCCGGGCCTCGCGCTCGCGCGCGCCGGGTGGCTGGCGGGGAGAGCGCCGCTGGCGTCGCGCGCGATCCTCAGGCGACGTCGACCCGACGTCGTGCTCGGCGCCGGCGGGTTCGTCGCAGGCCCCATGGTGCTCGCCGCGTGGACGCTCCGGATCCCGGCCGCCGTCACGGAGGCGGACGCGCACCTCGGCCTGGCGAACCGACTCGCGGCGCCGTACGCGCGCCGGATCTTCACGGCGTACCCCCTCGGCGCAGGCCCGAAGGAGCGCGTCGTCGGGCGGCCGATCCCGACACCCTCGAGGGCGGTCCCGCGCGACGAGGCGCGCCGGGAGCTCGGGCTGCCCACGGACGCGCGGGTGCTGCTCGTCGCCGGCGCGCTTGCCGGGGCCCAGTCGCTGAACGACGCCGTCGTGGCGGCGTTCGGTGAGCGCGGCCCCGTCGTCCTGCACCTCACCGGCGAGCGCGACCTCGAGCTCGTTCGAGCCAGGGTGCGCCGCAGCGACTACGTCGCGCGTGCGAGCGTCGATCCGTTCGGAGCCGCGCTCGGCGCGGCCGACCTCGCGCTCGCCCGCGCGGGAGGTTCCGTGTGGGAGCTCGCTGCGGCGGGGCTTCCCGCGGTGCTCGTCCCGTACCCGCACGCGACCGCGGACCATCAGTCGAAGAACGCCGCGCACTTCGAGCGGCTCGGCGGGGCGCTCGTCGTCCCCGACGCCGAGCTCGAACGCGCGACGCGGCTCGCGGCGGAGCTGCTCGACGACGACGCACGGCTCGGATCGATGCGCGAGGCGATGCTGCGCGCGGCGAAACCCGATGCGGCCGCCCGGATCGCGGAGGAGCTGATCGAGCTTGCAGAAGCCGTTCGACGGTAGGCGCATCTGGTTCGTCGGGATCGGCGGCGCCGGCTTGTCGGGCTATGCGCTGCTCGCGCACGCGTGGGGCGGCGAGGTGGCCGGGTGGGACCGCGTCGACACGCCGTACCTCGCGAACGTGCGCGCAGCCGGAATCGACGTCGAGCTGTCCGACGAGCCCGTCGTGCGCGAAGGGTGGGAGACCGTCGTCTCCTCCGCGTTCCGCGGCGTGGAGGGCCGGTCGCGCGCGGAGCTGCTCGCGGAGCTCGTGTCCCTCGAGCGCACGATCGTCGTCGCGGGCGCGCACGGCAAGACGACCACGACGGGGATGATCGCGTTCGCGCTCGACCGGCTCGGCGACGACCCGTCGTTCCTCATCGGCGCCGAGGTCCCGCAGCTCGGCGGCAACGCGCGCGCCGGCAGCGGCTGGCTCGTCGTCGAGGGGGACGAGTCCGACCGCACGATCGCGGCGCTCCGGCCGGAGATCGGCGTCGTCACGAACGTCGACCTCGATCACCACACGACGTTCGTATCGCGGGCCGAGGTGGAGGCGCTCTTCGACGAGTGGCTCGCGCACGTTCCGAAGGTCGTGCGGGGGGAGGAGCTCGAGCCCGCCGACGTCGAGCTCGCGCTGCCGGGGGAGCACAACCGTCGCAACGCTGCCGCCGCGCTCGCCGCGCTCGAGCTCGCGGGCTACGACCGCGCCGCCGCGTCCGGGCCGCTCGCCGATTTCCGTGGTGCGGGCCGGCGCTTCGAGCAGCGCGCGGCGAACGGCGTGCGCGTCGTCGACGACTACGCGCACAACCCGGCGAAGGTCGCGGCGACGCTTGCGGCGGCGCGCGAGCTGGCGCCGCACCGCGTGCTCGTCCTCTTCCAGCCGCACCTCTACTCGCGCACGCGACACCTCGCGCGCGAGCTGGCAGCGGCGCTCGCGGCGGCGGACGTCGCGTGCGTCACGGAGATCTACCCCGCACGTGAGCAGCCGGTCGAGGGCGTGACCGGCAAGCTCGTCGTCGACGCGCTGTCCGAGGTCCGGCCCGGGATGGTGGTCGGATGGGCGCCCGAGCTCGAGGACGGCGTGCGCTTCCTCCTCGAGCGGGTGCGTCCCGGCGACCTCGTCCTCACGCTCGGGGCGGGCGACGTCGACCGTGCCGCCGCGCTGCTCGCGGAGCGCCTCGCGTGAACGTCGAGGAGGGCGTCGAGCTCGCGCGGCTCACGACGCTCGGCGCCGGGGGCCCGGCGCGGGCGTTCGCGCGGGTGGGGACGCCCGACGAGCTGCTCGACGCGCTGAGATGGGCCGACGACGCCGGGCTCTCGGTCGCGGCGGTCGGCCTCGGCTCGAACCTGCTGGCGGCGGACGAGGGGGTCGACGCGCTCGTGCTCAAGCTCGGCGGCGGGCTCTCCGAGGCCCGCGTCGAGGGCTCGCGGATCCGGGCGGGCGGCGGCGCCGCCAACGCGGTCGTCCTGCACCGCGCCCGCGCGGCCGGCCTCGGCGGCTTCGAGTTCGCCTGCGCGATCCCGGGCACGACGGGCGGCAGCGTCTGGATGAACGCCGGCGCCTACGGCGGCGACTTCGCCCAGGTCCTCGAGCGCGCGCTGGTCGTCTCGGCGGACCGCGGCGCCGAGTGGCTGACGCCCGACGAGCTCGGACTGAGCTATCGGCACTCCGATCTCCGGCACGGGCAGGTCGTCGCCGAGGTGGAGCTCGCGCTCTCTCCGCGGGATCCGGCGGAGATCAAGGCGCACGTGGCCGAGCTCCAGTCGCAGCGGAAGGCGGCGCAGCCCACGAACAAGCGCACGTTCGGGAGCGTGTTCAAGAACCCTGACCACGAGCTGTCGGCGGGCCGGATGCTCGAGGCGTGCGGGCTGCGGGGGTTCCGGATCGGCGGCGCGCAGATCTCGCCGCGCCACGCGAACTTCATCGAGAACGCCGGCGGCGCTCGAGCCGCGGACGCGCTCGCGCTGATGGCCGAGGCGCGCCGGCGCGCGTGGGCCGAGCACGGCGTCGAGCTCGAGCACGAGGTCGAGCTCCTGGGGCCGATCGCGGTCCCGCCGCTCGAGCGGTAGGAGCACCCGGCGCCGCGGCGAACTTGCCGCGGTGGCCCCGCGGGACGAGCGTCCGCGCGCGCGCGCGAAGACTGCCGCGGCTGAGCTGCCGGAGCGGTGCGGGCTCGAGCTCCGTCGGCTGCTGCCCTCGGGGCCGTCGCTCGTTGCGGGCTTCCTGCTGCTCGCGCTCGGGGTCGCGTCGTACGGGATCGCGCGCGAGACGTCGCTGTTCGCGATCAGGCAGATCGAGGTCGTCGGCGTTCCGCCGGACGTTCGCGACCGGGTGCACGACGCGTTGAGCGAGCTCGAGGGCACGAGCCTGGTCGGGCTCGGGGCCGCGGATCTCGACCGGCGGATCGCCGCGCTGCCCGACGTCGTCGGCGTGACCCACGACCGTGCGTTCCCGCACACGCTGCGCGTCTACGTCCTGCCCGAGCAGCCGCTGCTCGTGCTCCGCCGGGGAGCGGAGTCGTGGCTCGTCTCCGCTCGTGCGCGCATCGTCCGTCCACTCGAGCGCGGGGCCCAGCCCAGCCTGCCGCGCATCTGGGTGCCGCGCACCGTCGAGGTCCGCGTGGGGGACACCCTCGCCGACACGTCCGCGCGTCGCGCCGTCCGCGCCCTGGCCCTCGCGCGCGAGGAGGTCCCCGCCCAGGTCCACGTCGTCGAGCTCGGCCCCGCCGAGACCACGCTCGTGCTGCGCTCCGGCGTCGAGCTGCGGCTCGGGCGCGAGCAGGACCTGCGGCTCAAGCTCGCCGTCGCCGCGCAGGTGCTCCCCCGTCTCGGCGGCGACGCGACCTACCTCGACGTCGCGGTTCCCGAGCGTCCCGTCGCCGACGGGTCGGGCTAAGGCTCGAGTAGAGGTAGAGCGTTGCTGGCCCCGTTCGCGTTGACACAGCAGACAAGCGTGCGTACCCTCTGGACGCATCTGCCTCGCAGCAGCCCCAACCCTCGACTGAAGCGTTAGCCCGATGAGAGAACAGCCAGGAAGCTTCCTCGCGGTGATCAAGGTCGTCGGCGTCGGCGGCGGCGGCACGAACGCCGTCTCGCGGATGGTCGAGTCCGGGGTCTCCGGCGTCGAGTTCATCGCCGTCAACACTGACGCGCAGGCGCTGCTCATGTGCGACGCCGACGTGAAGATCCACATCGGCTCGAAGGCGACGCGCGGGCTCGGCGCGGGCGCCGACCCCGCGGTCGGCGAGGCCGCGGCCCACGAGAGCCGGGACGAGCTGAAGGAGGCGCTCAAGGGCGCGGACATGGTCTTCGTCACCGCCGGCGAGGGCGGCGGCACCGGCACGGGCGGCGCGCCGATCGTCGCCGAGCTCGCGAAGGAGGAGCTCGGTGCGCTCACCGTCGGAGTGGTCACGCGCCCGTTCTCGTTCGAGGGCCGCCGGCGCGCAGAGCAGGCGCAGCGCGGGATCGGCAACCTGAGCGACCGTGTCGACACGCTGATCGTGATCGAGAACGATCGCCTGCTTCAGGTCGTCGAGAAGCGCACGTCGATCGTCGAGGCGTTCCGGATGGCCGACGACATCCTCCGGCAGGGCGTCCAGGGCATCACCGACCTGATCACCGTGCCCGGGCTCGTCAACCTCGACTTCGCCGACGTCCGCACGATCATGCGCGACGCGGGCTCCGCCCTGATGGGGATCGGCGTGGCGTCGGGCGAGAACCGCGCCGCGGAAGCCGCGCGCACGGCCGTGTCCTCGCCGCTGCTCGAGGCCTCGATCGAGGGCGCCACCGGGATCCTGCTGAACGTCACCGGCGGGCCGGACATCGGGCTCTTCGAGGTGAACGAGGCGGCCGAGGTCGTCACGGGCGCCGCCGACCAGAACGCGAACGTCATCTTCGGCGCCGTGATCGACGACTCGCTCACCGACGAGGTACGCGTGACGGTGATCGCCACCGGCTTCGGCCCGCAGCGCCGCCGCAGGCGCCGCGAGGAGGGCGTGGCCGTGCCGGAGCCCCGCGTGCGCGAGGGCTTCGAGGTCTCCGACGAGGTCCTCGACGTACCCTCGTTCCTGCGCGACAACTAGCGCGCGCCGCGCCTCAGGTTTCGAAGCGCGCCGGGGCGGCAACCTGAGGCTCTGCCCTCTAAGAGGCCGGCGCATTCGCTCCGGCCCGTACGACCCGGTCCGTGGCGGCCGCGGGGGCCCCGCGACCCCCCTGAGGGGGGGGGGTGTGGGGGCGCAGAGGTAGGGCCCGCCAGCAGACACAG
>JAICPI010000058.1 GCA_025929895.1 Thermoleophilia bacterium | reverse complement strand
CGGTCGGCGAGCGAGAACGCCTCCTCGCGGTCGAGGGTGACGAAGAGCACGGTCACGTCGATGCCGCGGAGGATGTCCGCGAGCTCGGCGCGCATCGACGCGCGCAGGAGCGGGTCGATGGTCGACCACGGCTCGTCGAGGAGAACGATCGAGGGGCGGGGGGCGAGCGCGCGCGCGAGCGCGACGCGCTGCTGCTGGCCGCCCGAGAGCTCGTGCGGTGACCGCTGCGCGAGCCCGTCGAGGCCGACGAGGCGGAGGAGCTCGGGCACGCGCGTGCGCCGCTCGCCGCGGCGGACGCCGAAGCCGACGTTCTGATCCACGGTCAGGTGCGGGAAGAGCGCGTACTCCTGGAAGACCATCCCGACTCCGCGCGCGTGCGCCGGCACCCAGGTCGATGGGCCCACGACCCGGCGCTCCTCGATCGCGATCTCGCCCGCGTCGGGACGCTCGAAGCCGGCCACGAGGCGCAGGAGCGTCGTCTTGCCGCAGCCGCTCGGGCCGAGCAGCGCGACGAACTCGCCGCGCTCGACGCAGAGCTCGCTGTCGAGGACGGCGGCGACCTCGCCGTAGCGCTTCGTCACGCCGTGCGTGCAGATCGTCCCGCAGGCCATGTAAGGGGAACCTTACAGCCATCCGCGGGCCAGGTCCGGGTTGGGCATGCCCGGTGCCAGGCACCTGCCAGGTCCAGACCGGCCGAGCGAGGTCGCCGCGTGCAGGCAGTTCGCGCGGGACAGGACAGGTCCGGTGCCTGGCACCAGACCTGTTCGGTTGGGGCGCGGCTCCCGGGGCAGCTCGCGGGGCGGCAGTACGCTGGCCGCGTGCCTCGCTACGCCTCCGTCTACCCGCTCGTGCCGGCTCGGGCGCTCGCGCGGATCTTCACGTACGAGGTCCCCGACGGGGTGCAGAAGGGAGCAGTGGTCGAGGTGCGCTTCGCGCGCTCGAAGGCCCGCGGCGTCGTCGTCGACGTCAACGGCAAAGCGCCGGAGGGGATCGAGGTCGCGTCGATCGAGCGCGTCGTCGAGGAGCTTCCCCCGGCGCTGATCGACCTCGCCCTCTGGCTCGCGGAGTACTACGGCTCGACGCCCGGCCGGACGCTTCCGCTCGTCGCGCCGAGGGTGCGCAAGCGTCGCAAGGACTCGCCGGCGCCGCTCCTGCGCGAGGGGCTCGCGGGCGAGCCCGTGCCTGAGCGGCTGACGGACGAGCAGCGCGCGGCCGTCGAGCGCCTGACGGGCGCGCTCGGCTCGGGCGGGAACTTCCTCCTCTACGGCGTGACCGGGAGCGGCAAGACCGAGGTCTACCTCCAGGCGTGCGCCGCGGCGCTCGCGCGCGGGCTCGGCGCGATCGTGCTCGTCCCCGAGATCGCGCTCACGCCGCAGGCGGCTGGGCGCTTCGCGGCCCGCTTCGGCGACGGGCTCGCGATCCTCCACTCGGGCCTCACCGACGCAGAGCGGCGCGACGAGCGCGGCCGGATCGCCCGCGGGGAGGCTCGCATCGTCGTCGGCGCGCGCTCCGCGATCTTTGCCCCGGTTCGCGACCTCGGCTTGATCTGCGTCGACGAGGAGCAGGAGGCCTCGTACAAGCAGGAGTCCGACCCGCGCTACGACGCCCGCACCGTCGCCGCGAAGCGTGCCGCGCTGGAGCGCGCCGTCGCCGTCTACGGCAGCGCGACCCCACGGCCCGAGAGCTGGGAGCGCCTCGAGCGACTCGACCTCGGCGGCCGCCTCGTCGGCGAGCTCCCGCCCGTCCGCGTGGTCGACCTGCGCCGCGAGGCTGGCTACCCGCTGAGCGCGCCGCTCCTCGCCGAGCTCCAGCGCGTCGCCGAACAGGGCGGCAAGGCGATCCTGCTGCTCAACCGTCGCGGGATCGCCCCTGCGCTCCACTGCCGGGCGTGTGGCACGACGCTGCGCTGTCCCAACTGCGACGTCGCGCTCGTGCTCCACCGCGACGATCGCCTCCACTGCCACCATTGCGGGCACACGGCGCCCTCGCCCGATGCGTGCCCGGCGTGCGCCTCGCCCGAGCTCGCGCGGATCGGCGCGGGCACCGAGAAGCTCGAGCGTGAGCTCGCGGAGCGCGTGCCGGGACTCGAGCGCATCCGCCTCGACGCCGACGTCGTCGACGAGCGCGGCGCGGTCACGGACGCGCTGCGGCACTTCGCCGCGACCGACCGCGCGGTCCTCCTCGGCACGCAGATGGTCGCCAAGGGCCACCACTTCGCCGACGTCGCGCTCGCCGCGGTCGTCGACGCGGACTCCCAGCTCTCGCTGCCCGACTTCCGCGCCGAGGAGCGCACGTTCCAGCTCCTGACCCAGCTCGCAGGGCGCTCGGGCCGCGACGCTCCCGGGCGCGTGATCGTCCAGACCTTTCAGCCGGACGCGCGCGCCGTCGCCTACGCCGCGCGCCACGACGTCGCCGGCTTCCTCGCCGGCGAGCTCGAGCGCAGGCGCGACCTCGGCTACCCGCCCTTCCGGCACCTCGTACGGGTCGTCGTCGCGGGGCCGGACCCCGACGCGCCGCTCACGGCGCTCCGCGAGGTCGCGGCCGGGCTCGAGGGCGCGGACCTGCTCGGCCCGGCGCCGCTACTTCGTCTGCGCGGACGCCACCGCGCGCAGCTGATCGCGAAGACGGACGAGCCACGGCGCGTTGCCTCGCGCGCGGGCCGCCTGCTCGCGGCCGGCGCGCCGGCGATGCGCCGCGCCGGTCTCACCGCCGTCGTCGACGTCGACCCGCAGAGCCTCTGAGTCGAGTCCGTACTCGCGCGCAAACCGCTCGAAGTCGTCGCGCCCGAGCACGTTGACGATGATCCCGTAGCGCTCGCCGGCCTCGCGCGCCTTTCCGTTCTTGCGCGTGGACCGCCGCGACCCCGCGACCGTGCACTCGACGTAGACGCCGAGGTCCGAGAGGTAGAAGTCGGGCACGAACTCGCCTTCGTCGAGCCGAAAGCGGTGTGGCTCGTAGCTCCAGCGGATCGCGTACTCGTCGAGCAGCGCGGCGAGCTCGGCTTCGATCGGGTGCGCGAACGTTGTCTCCACGGGCACTTTCTCACCGATCGGAGGACGAGCAAACGCTGGCCCGGCGTAGACTGGCGCCGTGACCGACGAAGCCGGACAGCTCCGCGACACGGGCGAACTCGACGCCGAGGGGCTCGCGCGGCGACGGGTCGCGCTGGCGCAGATCCGGCAGTACCCCGACCCCGCCCTGCGCCTGGCCGCGCGCGAGGTCGAGCAGTTCGACGACTCGCTGCGGCGGCTCGCGGAGCGGATGACGTCGCTGATGGTGGACGCGCACGGGGTGGGGCTCGCGGCGACGCAGGTCGGCGTGCTCCAGCGGGTGTTCGTGTTCCAGGAGGACGACGCCGAGCCCCGCGCGGTCGTCAATCCGCGCATCGTGCAGCAGAGCGCCGAGCTGGAGACCGACGAGGAGGGCTGCCTCTCGCTCCAGCGCGTGCTCGTGCCCGTCGAGCGGAGCGTGCGCGTGACGGTCGAGGGCAAGGACGTCGACGGCGACGACGTGAAGCTCGAGCTGGAGGACCTCGCCGCGCGCGTCGCGCAGCACGAGATCGACCACCTGGACGGCGTGCTGATGATCGACCGCACGACGCCGGAGGCGCGGCGTGAGGCGATGGGCACGCTGCGAGCGCAGCTCTCGCTGGCTTGACGCGGATCGGCGTCGCCGCCACGGCGCCGTTCGGAGCCGACGTGCTCGAGCGGCTCGCCGCCCGCCACGACGTCGCCTGGGTGTTGACGCGGCCGGACCGGCCTGCCGGGCGCGGCCGCAAGGAGCGTCCGCCCGCAGCGAAGGAGACCGCGGAGCGGCTCGGGCTCGAGGTGCGCCAGCCGGAGCGACCCTCCCTCGGCGACGTCGCGGGCGTCGACCGGATCGTGCTCGTCGCGTACGGCGTGTTGATCCCGGACGACCTGCTCGACGCGGCGCTCTGGCTGAACGTGCACCCGTCGCTGCTGCCGCGCTGGCGCGGCGCCGCGCCGGTCGAGCGCGCGCTGCTGGCGGGCGACGAGGAGACCGGCGTCTCGATCATCAGGCTCGTGCACGAGCTCGACGCCGGCCCAATCGCCGCGCAGCGCGCGTTCGCCGTCGGTGCCGACGACGACGCGGGCGCGGTGTACGCCCGCGGGGCCGAGCTCGCCGTGGAGCTGCTCGAGCAGGCGCTCGAGTCGCCGACGTTCCGCGAGCAGGAGGGGGAGCCGACCTACGCGGAGAAGATCACCGCGCGCGATCGTGTCGTCGATCTCGCTCGGCCGGAGGACGCGCTGCGCCGGATCCGCGCGCTCTCGCCGCACATCGGGGCGCGCGCGGAGCTCGACGGCCGGCCGGTGACGATCTGGCGCGCGCGCATCGACGACGGCGCGCTCGTCCCGCTCGAGGTGCAACCGGACGGCAGGCGGAGGATGACGTACGAGGAGTTTTTCCGGGGCCTGCGATGATCGCACCGGCCAGACGCGCCGCGTACGAGGTCGTGCGCCGCGTGTTCGAGGACGGCGCCTACGCCGATCG
Organism: Thermoleophilia bacterium; assembly: GCA_025929895.1. Lineage (GTDB taxonomy): Bacteria > Actinomycetota > Thermoleophilia > Gaiellales > Gaiellaceae > JACCTU01. Next base: position 10,760 of record JAICPI010000058.1, on the reverse strand, counting down.
TGCGCTGCGCACGGCGGTCGAGGGGCTCGACGACCGGGACCGCGCGCTCGCGCACCGCCTTGCCTACGGGACCGTGCAGCGCAAGCGCACGCTCGACCATGCGATCGACGCGATCGGCCGGCGGCCCGTCGCCAAGCTCGACCCGCCGGTGCTCGCGTCGCTGCGGCTCGGCGCGTACCAGCTCGGCTACACCGAGCTCGCGCAGCACGCCGTCGTCGACGACAGCGTCGAGCTCGTCCGCCGCGCGCGGCTCGAGCGCGCCGTCCCGTTCACGAACGCGGTCCTCCGCCGGCTGACGGAGAAGCTCCGCGGCTTCCTCGGCTCGCTGCCGGAGGGGCCGCTCAAGCACTCCTACCCCGACTGGATCCACGACGTCTGGCGCCGCGACCTCGGCGAGCAGGAGGCGCTCGCGCTGATGCGCGCGCAGAACGAGCCGCTCGAGACCGTGGTCCGGCTCGTGCGCGGCGAACCGATCGGCGAGCCGACCGACCTCCCGAACGCCTACCGCGTCGAGCGCGTCGACGAGCAGGCGCTCGCCGAGGGGCGCATCTGGCCGCAGAGCCGCGGCTCGCAGCTCGCCGGCCTCGTCGTCCGCTCGCGCGAGGGCGAGCGCGTGCTCGACTCGTGCGCCGCGCCCGGCGGGAAGGCGACGATGCTCGCCGGCGAGGTGACGGCCGTCGAGGTCAACCCGGGGCGCGCTCGCGAGTTGCGCGAGAACGCCGCCCGCCTCGGCGCGACGAACGTGAACGTCGTCGAGGCCGACGCGACGAAGCTCCCTCCCGAGCTCGACGGCTTCGACCGCGCGCTCGTCGACGCGCCGTGCTCGGGGATCGGCGTGCTCGCCCAGCGACCCGACCTCCGCTGGCGCGCGCGACCGCTGCCCGAGCTCCAGCTCGCGCTGCTCCGCGCCGCCGCCGAGCGGCTCCGGCCGGGCGGCCGGCTCGTCTACTCCGTCTGCGCGATCAACGCCGACGAGAACGAGGCGGTCGTCGACGAGCTCGGACTGGAGCCCGAGCAGCTCGGGGAGGAGTGGCCCGCCTTCGCGCACCCGCGGCGGCCCGAGTTCCTGCTCACGCTGCCGCACGTCCACCGCACGTCGGGCTTCTTCATCGCCCGGCTTCGCGCCTGAGGCAAGATCCGCACGATGTCTTGGCGGGAGTGGGTGCGCACGGTCGAGGTCGAGCCCTCGCTCTACGCGGCGGACTTCGCCAACCTCGGCGTGCAGATCGACTCGCTCCTGGCGGCGGGGGCGCGCGTCTTCCACTTCGACGTCGGCGACGGGCACTTCATCGAGCCGATCACGATGGGCCCGATCGTGCTCCAGTCGATCTCCGAGCGGATCCACGCGCAGGGCGGCGTCGTCGACTGCCACCTGATGGTCGCGAACCCCTCGAAGCACTTCGGCGCGATCGCGCGCGCCGGTGGGGACTCCGTCACGTTCCACCTCGAGGCGGTGCGCGACGTGCAGGGTTGCATCCAGGCCGCGCGCGAGCACGGGCTCCAGGTCGGGATCGCGTTCAAGCCGGCCACGCGCGTCGAGGACGCCGTCGCCGCGGCGCCGGGCGCCGATCTCGCACTCTGCATGAGCATCGAGCCCGGCTACTCCGGCCAGGAGTTCCTCGAGGGCTCGCTCGAGCGGATCCGCTGGACGCGCGAGCACCTCCCGCCGGAGGTGCAGCTCCAGGTCGACGGCGGGATCGACGAGGAGAACATCCGCGCGGCCAACGAGGCGGGGGCGAACCTGCTCGTGTCGGCCTCCGCGATCTTCTCGCGCGAGGATCTGCCCCGGGCCTACCGCCGCTTGGTACAAGCCTTGGCGTGAGCGGTGGGTCGTGTGGTGCCCTGGCCGCGGTTCCGGGCCGCGAGCAGCAAGCCAGGCAAGGACGCAGGGAGCGTGCGTACCAGTGGTACGCGCGCGACTGAGGACGCGGCGTGGCGCAGTCTGATCGCGGGTCGGAAGCCCGGAGGGGGGCACCGCGCGACCCACTCATGGAGCGGGCGCTCGAGCTCGCCGAGCGAGGGCGCGGGACGACGCATCCGAACCCGGTCGTGGGCGCGGTCGTCACGACGCCCAAGGGCACGGTCGTGGGGGAAGGCTGGCACGAGCGGGCGGGCGGGCCGCACGCCGAGGTCGTCGCGCTGCGCGCTGCGGGCGGGCGGGCGAAGGGCGCGACCCTCCACGTCACGCTCGAGCCGTGCGCGCGGTTCGGGCGGACGCCGCCTTGCGTGGACGCGATCGTCGGAGCGGGCGTCGCCAAGGTCGTCGTGGGCACGCGCGACCCGAGCCAGCTCGGCTCAGACCGGCTGCGCGAGCTCGGGGTCGAGGTCGAGCTGCTCGACCTCTGGGAGGCGCGCCGGCAGAACGAGGCGTGGCTGACGTGGTCTCGGCTGGAGCGTCCGTTCGTGACGTACAAGGTCGCCGTCACGCTCGACGGGCGCGTGGCCGTGCCCGGCTCGCGCTGGGTCACAGGCGAGGAATCGCGGCGGCTCGTGCACGAGCTGCGCGCGCGTTCCGACGCCGTGGCTGTGGGGATGGGGACGGTGCGTGCGGAGGCACCCCGCCTGGACGCGCGCGACGTCGACGCCTCGCGCCAGCCGCGCCGGCTCGCGTTCGGGCGCGGCCCGCTCCCCGAGGGCTCGGAGCTCGAGCTGCGGGCGCGCGTGCCGGAGGAGGAGCTACGGACGCTCGCCCGCGAGGGCGTCCAGTCGCTCCTGCTCGAGGGCGGCCCGACGCTCGCGACGGCGTTCCTCGAGCGCGACCTCGTCGACAAGCTGCTCGTGTTCGTCGCGCCGACGCTCGGCGGCGACGGCCCGCATTTCGTCCGCGACCTGGAGCGGAGCGTCGGGCTCCGCCGCATGACGGTGCGCGCGGTCGGCCCCGACCTGCTGGTCGAGGCGTACATCCACGAGCCGTGAGCTTCGGCCGGCCCGTAGCCTTGCGGTGTGTTCACCGGGATCGTCCGCGAGCGCGGGCGGGTCGCCTCGTTCGACGACGGGCGGCTCGTCGTCGCGTCGACCCTCGAGCCGGCGGTCGGAGACTCGGTCGCCGTCGACGGCGTCTGCCTCACGGTCGTCGACGCGCGCGACGGCTCGCTCGCGTTCGACGTGGTCGCCGAGACGGCCTCGCGCGTGAAGCCGTTCGGCGACGAGGTCAACCTCGAGCCGGCGCTGCGCGCAGGCGAGCCGCTCGGCGGCCACTACGTGCAGGGTCACGTGGACGGGGTCGGCCGCGTGCGCTCGCTGGACAGAGGTCGGCTCGTCGTCGAGGCGCCGGACGAGCTGCTGCGCTACTGCGTCGAGAAGGGCTCGATCGCGATCGACGGCGTCTCGCTCACGATCGCGGCGCTCCACGCGGACGCGCTCGAGGTCGCGCTCGTCCCGCACACGCTCGAGGTCACGACCCTTGGAGCGCTGCGGCCCGGCGACCCGGTCAACCTCGAGGCGGACGTCCTGGCCAAGTACGTCGAGCGGCTCGTGGGGGCTAGGCTTCCGGAGTGAGCACCTCCGTCGAGACGCGGGCGCCGTTCGCGACGGTCGAGGAGGCGATCGAGGACATCCGGCAGGGCCGCTTCGTCGTCGTCGTCGACGCGGAGGACCGCGAGAACGAGGGCGACCTGACGATCGCCGCCCAGTTCGCGACGCCCGAGGCGATCAACTTCATGGCCACGCACGCGCGCGGCCTGATCTGCCTCTGCGTCACCCCCGAGCGCTGCGACGAGCTCGGCCTCGAGCAGATGGCGCGCGAGAACGAGACGCCGCTCGGCACCGCGTTCACCGTCTCGGTCGAGGCGCGCGAGGGCGTGACGACCGGCATCTCCGCGAGCGACCGCTCGCACACGATCCAGGTCGCGATCGACCCCTCGAAGGGGCCGCACGACCTCGTGCGCCCGGGTCACGTCTTCCCGCTCCGCGCGCGCCCGGGCGGCGTGCTCGAGCGCTCGGGCCAGACCGAGGCCGCCGTCGACCTCGCGCGGCTCGCCGGCCTGAACCCGGCCGGCGTCGTCTGCGAGATCATGAACGACGACGGGACGATGGCCCGCGTGCCCGACCTCGCGGTCTTCTGCGAGCGGCACGGGCTCAAGCTGCTCACGATCGCCGACCTGATCGAGTACCGGCGCGCGCACGAGAAGCTCGTCGAGCGCGTGGCGCAGGTGCGGCTGCCGACGGCCTACGGAGAGTTCGCGGCGATCGCGTTCCGCGAGACGCTCACGGGCAAGCCTCACGTCGCGCTCGTCAAGGGCGAGGTAGCCGGCGCCGAGAACGTCCTCGTCCGCGTCCACTCCGAGTGCCTGACCGGGGACGTCTTCCACTCGCTCCGCTGCGACTGCGGGGAACAGCTCGAGCACGCGCTGCAGCGGATCGAGAGCGAGGGCAGCGGCGTGCTCCTGTACATGTCGCAGGAGGGACGCGGGATCGGGCTGCTCTCGAAGCTCCAGGCCTACGAGCTCCAGGAGGCGGGGCTCGACACCGTCGACGCGAACATCGAGCTCGGCTATCCGGCCGATGCGCGAGAGTGGGGGATCGGCAACCAGATCCTCGCCGACCTCGGCCTGACGACGATTCGCATCTTGACGAACAACCCGAAGAAGATCACCGGCCTCGAGGGCTACGGGCTCACCGTCACCGAGCAGCTGCCGATCGAGGTCGAGCCGAACCCCGAGAACGAGCGCTACCTCGCGGCGAAGCGGGAGCGGCTCGGACACAAGCTCCACCACCAGGACCGCCGCTTCGACGAGGACGCCCAATGACCGAGCCCGCCGAGCTGCCGCAGCTCCGCACGACCGACCAGCACGCCGAGGGTGCCCTCGACATCCCCGACGGCGTGCAGGTGCTCGAGGGCTCGCCCGAGGGCGGTCGCCGCGGGATCGCAGTCGTCGTGGCCCGGTTCAACGGCGAGATCACGTCGCGGCTCCTGACGGGCGCGCTCGAGGAGCTCGACCGGGCCGGCGTCGCGCGAGAAGCGGTCACCGTCGTGCCCGTGCCCGGGGCCTTCGAGCTGCCGCTCGCCGCGCTTGCGCTCGCGAAGACGCGGCGCTACTCGTGCATCGTCGCGCTCGGCTGCGTGATCCGCGGCGAGACCGCGCACTTCGAGTTCGTCGCGGGCGAGGCGGCGTCGGGGCTCCAGCTCGCCGCGATCGAGACCGGCGTGCCCGTGTCCTTCGGCGTGCTCACGACCGAGAGCGCCGAGCAGGCGGAGGCGCGCCTCGACAAGGGCGCGGAGGCCGCGCGGACGGCGCTCGAGATGGCCGACCTGTTCTCGCAGCTGCGCGCGAGCGCAGCGCAGGCCCGGTAGCAAGTACCAGTCTGTCACTTGGGTTCGGCTACACTGCGCGCCGCCATGGCCAAGATCTGCGCAGTCTGCGGGAAGAAGCCGTCGTTCGGGCACAGCCGGAGCCACTCGATGGTGGCGACGAAGCGGCGCTTCGACCCGAACCTCCAGCGCGTCCGCGTCAACCTGGGCGGCAAGGCCCAGCGCGCGTACGTCTGCACCCGCTGCCTCAAGGCCGGCAAGGTCACCAAGGCGCTCTAGCAACCCGCGGCGCCTCGTTGCGGTCTAATCCCGTCGTGGAGGCGGCCCATTCCCTCTCCGCACCGCTCGGGAAGATCACGATCGCGCCCGACGTCGTGGCGCACATCGCGGGTCACGCGGCGCTCGAGTCGTACGGGGTGGTCGGCATGTCGGCCCGCGGCCTCGTCGGCCGCCTGCTCTCGCGCGACCGGCCGGGGCACGGCGTCGTCGTGGGACGCACGGACGAGGGCGTCACCGTCGACCTCTACGTCGTCTGCGAGTACGGGCTCAACCTCGCCGAGGTCGCGTCGGGCCTGAGGAACCGGGTCCAGTACGACGTCGAGCGGCTGACGGGCCTTCCCGTCGCCGCGGTCGAGGTCCACATCCAGGACGTGAAGGCCTCGTGACGGGGCTCGAGCTGGCGCGCGGCGCGCTCGCCTCGCTCGAGCAGAGCCGGCAGCGGATCGACGACCTGAACGTCTACCCCGTGCCGGACGGGGACACCGGCACGAACCTGACGCTGACCTGCCGCGCGATCGTCGAGGCGCTCGAGGGCTCGACCGCGCACGACCAGGCCGCGATCGCGAAGGAGCTCACGCGCGCGGCGCTGATGGGGGCGCGCGGGAACTCGGGCGTGATCCTGTCGCAGATCGTGCGCGGCTTCGCGGAGGTCCTCGGCGAGGCGGGGGCGATCGACACGCCCACGCTCGCGCGGGCGTTCCGCGGCGCGAGCGACGCGGCGTACCGCGCGGTCCGCAGGCCGGTCGAGGGGACGATGCTGACGGTGATCCGAGAGGTCGCCGAGGCGGCAGAACGCTCCGACTCGACGCGGGCGCCGGCGGCGTTCCTCGTCTCGCTCGTTCGCGCCGGGGAGGAGTCGCTCGCGCGGACGCAGGACCTGCTCGACGTGCTGCGCGACGCGGGCGTCGTCGACGCCGGGGGCGCGGGGCTCGTCGAGATCCTGCGCGGCCTGGCCGCGACGGCCGCGGGCGAGCCGATCCCCGAGGCGCCGCCCGCGCCGGAGCTGAGCATCGACGCGATCCACCAGGAGCTGTCCGAGTTCCGCTACTGCACGACCTTCGTGATCGAGGGCGAGGGGCTCGTGCGCGAGGAGCTGGAGCGCGAGCTCGAGCGCCTCGGCGACTCGCTCCTCGTCGTGGGCGATCCGACCGCGTACAAGGTGCACGTCCACACCGACGCACCGGGCGACGCGCTCGCGATCGGGACGACGCGCGGGACGATCGCGGGGGTCGAGATCGCCAACATGCACACCCAGACGCACGGCCGCGAGCAGCGCCTCCTGCACGTCGTGCCCGACCTCGTGTCGGAGGTGGTCGCGGTCGTCGTCGGTGAGGGAAACCGGAAGCTGTTCGAGAGCCTCGGCGCGACGAGCTTCGTGGAGGGCGGCCAGACGATGAACCCGTCGACCGCCGACCTCGTCGCGGCCGTCGAGAGGACCGGCGCGCCCGAGATCGTGCTGCTGCCGAACAACTCGAACGTGATCATGAGCGCGGAGCAGGCGGCGACACTCGCGGGCAAGCCGGTCGAGGTGGTGGCGAGCGACTCGCTCCAGGCCGGTCTCGCGGCGATCGTCTCGTTCGACCCGCAGCGAGGCGCGGCCGAGAACGCGACCGAGATGCGCGAGGTGCTCGACGCGGTCGCGACGGGTGAGGTCACCGTCGCGTCCCGCGACGCGCAGCTGAACGGGCTCGCCGTGCCGAAGGGCGCGTACCTCGGGCTCGCCGGCGGGGAGGCGGTCTCGGTCGGCGACGACTTCGCGCAGGTCGTGACCGACGTCGTCGAGCGGCTGCTCGCGGAACCGCGCGGGATCCTGACGATGCTCCGCGGGGAGGACGCACCCGACGTCGACGCGCTCGTCGCCGCGATCGCGGAGCGGCACCCCGACGTCGAGGTCGACGTGCAGGACGGCGGCCAGCCCCACTACCCGCTGCTCCTGTCCGCAGAGTGACGCCGCCGCCGGTCCGCGTCCTCCTCGTCGAGGACAACCAGGTCTTCCGGGAGGCGCTCGAGCTCCTGCTCGGCCTGCGCGACGACATCGACGTCGTCGCGTCGGTCGCGGACGGCAACGATGCGGTGTCGGCGGCGGTCGAGCATCGCCCCGACGTCGTGGTGATGGACTACCGGCTCCCGGGCCTCGACGGCGTCGAAGCGACGAAGGCGGTGCTCGCCGCGTTCCCCGCCACCGCCGTCGTCGTCCTGACCGCATCTGCGAACGTGCGCGAGATGGACGCCCTCCAGCAGGCCGGCGCAGTCGCGTGCCTGACGAAGGACCAGGACCTCGACGAGATCGTCGGAGCGATCCTGCGCGCGGCCGCCTGATGGACCTCACCGCGCAGAACACCGCGATCGTCGTCGACTCGACGGCGGACTTCCCGGAGGCGGCCGAGCGGTTCCCGAACTGGCGGATGGTCCCGCTCTACGTCCGCTTCGGCGACGAGAGCTACCGCGACTACGTCGAGCTCGGCCCGCACGACTTCTACGAGCGGCTCAGAGTGGCCCCGATACCCCCGACGACCTCCCAGCCGACGCCGGGCGACTTCGCCGCGGCCTACGCCGAGCTCGCCGGGTACGAGCGGATCTTCTCGGTGCACATCCCGCAGACGCTCTCGGGCACGATCCAGAGCGCGCGCGTCGCCGCGGAGGAGCTGGGGGACAAGGTGCGCCCGATCGACTCGGGCACCGCGTCGGCCGCGATCGCGATGCTCGGCTTCGCGATCCAGCGCCGGCTCGAGCGCGGCACGACCGACGAGGAGGTCGACGCGCTCGTGGACCGGTTCAAGGAGCGCGCGGGGCTGCTGTTCACGGTCGACACGCTCGAGTTCCTCCAGCGCGGTGGCCGGATCGGGCGCGCCGCGAAGTTCGCCGGGCAGCTGCTGAACGTGAAGCCGATCCTCACGATCGAGGACGGCGAGGTGGTCCCGCTCAAGCGCGTGCGCGGCGCCGCGAAGGCGTTCGCCGAGTTCCAGCGGCAGTTCACCGGGGAAACGGCCGACGGCGAGTCGCTGCGCGTCGGGATCGCGCACGCCGAGGCCCCGGACCGCGCGGAGCAGCTGCGCAAGATGGTCGTGGGCGAGCGCCCGCACGCGGAGGTCGAGATCGTGACGACGCTGGGCGCCGTCGTGGGAACGCACGCCGGACCTGGGACCGTCGGGCTCTTCTGGTTCGCGGACGACGCGTAGCGTCCGGACCGCCTTCCTATACTCGGTCCCGGTCTGGTCGTCGTGGCGGCATCGATCCGCACCCCGGTGGGGTTCTCGGGCGTGGACCCGCCCGCGGCCTGGCGACCCTCGCGGTCGACGCCGAGGCCCGAGCGGCTCGAGCGCCCCGTCGACTCGCTGAGCGGAATCGGCGTCACCGTCGCGCGGCGGCTCGCGAAGCTGGGGCTCCGGAGCGTGGGCGACCTGCTCCGGCACGCGCCCTTCCGCTACGAGCCCGCCGCGCCCGAGCTGCGGATCGCCGAGCTCTTCGGCGAGGAGGAGGCCGCGATCAGCGGCGTCGTGCGCAGCGCGCGCAGGCGGCGGGCGCGCCGCGTGACGCTCGTGACCGCCCGGGTCGCGGACGAGTCCGGCGCGATCGACGCGGTCTGGTTCAACCAGGACTGGCTCGTCGACAAGCTCACGCCAGGCACGAAGGTTCGGCTCCGCGGCCAGCGGCGCGGCAACGACTTCGTCGTCAAGAGCTATGACCTCGGCGAGGCGGCCCAGACCGCGGACTTCGCGCCGGTCTACCCGGCGACCGAGGACGTGACGAACAAGCGGCTGCGGGCGTTCACGGAGGCCGCGCTCGCGCACGCGGGCGACTTCCCGGACCTCGTTCCTGCGGATCTTTGCTCGCGACTCGAGCTTCCGATCGTGCGCGACGCGCTCGTCGCGCTGCACCGGCCGCGCTCCGAGCACGAGGCCGAGCGCGGCCGGAGGCGCCTCGCGTTCGACGAGCTGCTCGAGCTCCAGCTCGCGCTCGCGCTCGCGCGGCGGCAGCGCGAGGGCGCCGAGGCTTCTGCGCTCGGCGAGCCCGGCGAGCTGCTCGCGCGCTACCGCGACGTGCTGCCGTTCACGCTCACAGAGCATCAGGAGCGCGCGATCGCCGAGCTCGACCACGACCTCGCGCGTCCCGCGCCGATGCAGCGGCTGCTCCAGGGCGACGTCGGATCGGGCAAGACCGTGGTCGCGCTGTACGCGTTGCTGCGCGCCGTCGAGCGCGGCTACCGCGGCGCGCTGATGGCGCCGACCGAGACGCTCGCCGAGCAGCACTTCCTGACGATCGAGCCGTTCTGCGCGCAGCTGGGAGTGCGCACCGCGCTCCTCACCGGGAGCGTCAAGGGCGGCGTCGTCGACGCGCAGATCGTCGTCGGGACGCACGCGCTGATCCAGGAGGGAGTCGACCTCACCGACCTCGCCGTCGCCGTCGTCGACGAGCAGCACCGGTTCGGCGTCGAGCAGCGCAAGGCGCTCGTCGAGGGGAGGACGCCGCACGTGCTGCACATGACCGCGACGCCGATTCCTCGGACGCTCGCACTCACGCTCTACGGCGACCTCGCCGTGAGCGAGATCGCGAAGCCGCCGGCCGACCGCAAGCCGATCGTCACGCGCTGGATCCCGCAGGAGCGCAGCTCCGAGGCCTACACGCGGCTGCGGCGGCTGCTCGAAGAGGGGCGCCAGGCGTTCGTCGTGTGCCCCGTGATCGAGGAGTCGGAGACGCGGCAGGCACGGGCGGCGGAGGCCGAGGCCGAGCGGTTGCGCCGCGCCGAGCTCGAGGGGTTCCGCGTCGGGTGCCTGCACGGCCGGCTCCGCCCCGCGGCCCGGCGCGAGCTGATGGCCCAGTTCAAGGCGCGCGAGCTCGACGTGCTCGTCGCGACGACCGTGATCGAGGTCGGGGTCGACGTCCCGAACGCGACGGTGATGATCGTCCAGGAGGCCGACCGCTTCGGGCTCGCGCAGCTCCACCAGCTCCGCGGCCGGGTCGGGCGCGGGGGCGAGCAGTCCTTCTGCCTGCTCGTCTCGCGCGCGAAGGACGAGCTCACCGAGACGGCCCGGGCGCGCCTGGAGGCGATGGTCGAGACCACCGACGGGTTCGAGCTGGCCGAGCGCGACCTGGAGATCCGCGGCGAGGGAGAGCTCCTCGGCACCCGGCAGTCCGGCGCCTTCGGCCTGCGCTTCGCCTCGCTCCGCGGCGACCGCGACCTGCTCGAGCTCGCGCGCCGGGAGGCCGCCGAGCTGGCGGACGCCGACGG
>JAICPI010000074.1 GCA_025929895.1 Thermoleophilia bacterium | reverse complement strand
CTCGGCTACAACCGCAACGTCGGCTTCCGCGCGGGGACGTCGCTGCCCTTCCGGCAGTACGACCTCGCCGGGCGGCGGGCGCTCGACGTCGTCCAGGTGCCACTCGTAGTCCAGGACGCCGCGCTCCTCGGCCCGATCGGCGTCCGTGCGGGTGGGCACGCGACGCGCGCCGCCGTCGAGGAGCTGCTCGAGGAGGTCGCGGGCGTCGGCGGAGTCCTCACCGTCGTCTTCCATCCGGACAAGCTCCTGCGGCCCGACTGGAGGTCGCTCTACGAGTGGACGCTCGACCGGGCCGCCGAGTCCGGCGCCTGGGTCACGTCCGTCGCCGGTCTCGACGAGTGGTGGCGCGACCGCGAGCGCGCGATCCTGGGCGCCGCGTGACCGAGATCCTCACCGTCGCGGGACTCGACGACGAGCGCCTCGACTGGGTCCGGCGGCTGTACGGGCAGGCCGACCCGAAGTACCGCGAGCGTCCGTACCTCGAGCACCTGTTCCGGCGGAACCCGGTCGGGCCGAGCCTGCACGCCTTCGCGGTCGACGGAGATCGCCCGGTCGGCCACTGCTGTGTGGTGCGGACACCCGCGCTGCTCGGAGCGAGCGCGCTCGCCGCGGGCAAGCTCGAAGCGCTCTGGATCGAGGAGTCGCACCGCGGCCGGAGCGCCGGGGGCGAGACGGTCGTGCGCCGGCTGCTCGACACGCTCTACGACTTCTCGGACGCGAACGACGTCGAGCTCGTGCACGCGCTCGCGACACCGCGAATCGGCAAGGTGATCGCGTTCGAGCCGCTGCACCCCGTCGGGGAGCGGAGCCTCGTCGGCGCGGTCGCGGGGACGTCGGTCCCGACGCGGGCGCTCGCGCTCGTCCAGCGTGCCGCCCGGGAGGCGGCGGCAGTGCCGCTTCGTGGCGTGTCCCTGCGCGCGGCGGCCGGGTCGGACGAGGACCTCGTCGCCGTGGACCGGGTCGACGAGGGTCGCTGGGCGATCGTCGCCCGCGGGGCGTGGGACTGGTACCGCGAGTCGCCGCACGTGCGGGTGCTCGTCGTCGGCACCTCGCGCGCGCTCGTGCAGCTGCCGGCATCGCCGCACGAGCCGCTCCGGCTCGCGGGCTGGCGCTCGCGCGCCCCCGGCACGCGCTCGGCGCTCCGGCTGCTGGCCGCGGCCGGGCGCGTTGCTCGGGCGCACGGCGCCGCCACGCTTCGCTTCCAGCCGTGGGCGCCGCACGACGACGCCCTTGCGCGCGCGTGCCGGCTGGCGGGGATGATCCCGCGCGACGACCTGACGACGGTCTGGGTGCACACGCGCGACCCGGCGCTCGCCGACGCGCGGGCCGCCGTCTCGACGCCCTTCCTCTACCTGGGCTTCTAGGCTCTCGGGCGTGGACCAGACGCTGCTCGACGTGCTCGTCGATCCGGTCGACGGGTCGCGGCTCACGCCCGACGGAAACGTGTTGCGAAACGGCGACCGCACGTACCCCGTCGTCGACGGCATCCCGCGGTTCACCGGAACGGACGACGCCGGCCAGGCGCAGACCGAGGCCAGCTTCGGGTTCAAGTGGACGAAGCGCGACTCCTTCGGCTCGGAAGGGATGAACCGAGAGCTGCACGCCTGGCTGCTCGACCGCTACGGCTTCGAGAACGGCACGGCGATGCGCGACCACTTCGCGTCCAAGGGCAGGGTCCTCGACGCCGGGTGCGGCGCGGGCGTCGCGGCGTCCGCCTGGCTCGACGACGGATGGACCGGCGAGTTCGTCGGGCTCGACATCTCCCGCGCCGTCGACGTGGCGCGCGAGCGGCTCGGCGAGTTTCCCGGCACGCACTTCGTGCAGGGCGACGTCGCGCGACCGCCGTTCGCGCCGGGGAGCTTCGATGTCGTCTTCTCGGAGGGAGTGCTCCACCACACGCCCTCGACGAAGGGGTCGTTCGACGCGCTCGTCCCGCTGCTCGCCGACGGCGGCGAGCTGATGATCTACGTCTACCGTCGCAAGGCCCCGATCCGCGAGTTCACCGACGACTACGTGCGGGCGCGGATCGCCGACCTGAGCCCGGAGGAGGCCTGGGAGGCGCTGCGCCCGCTCACGCGCCTCGGCCAGGCGCTCGCGGAGCTCGAGGTCGAAGTCGAGGTCCCCGAGGACGTGCCGCTGCTCGAGATCCCCGCCGGCCGCTACGACGTGCAGCGGCTCGTCTACTGGCACGTCGCGAAGCTCTTCTGGAACGAGCACATGAGCTTCGAGGAGAACAACCACCTGAACTTCGACTGGTACGCGCCGCGCTACGCGTGGCGCCACACCGAGGACGAGGTGCGCGGGTGGTACGAGGAGGCGGGCCTCGAGATCACCCGCTTCGACGTGCACGAGGCGGGCTTCACCGTGCGCGGCGTCAGGCGCTAGGCGCAAGCACGCTCTCGTACGCGGCGCGCTGCCGCTCGGCGACGAGCCGCCAGCCGTGGTGGCGCTCGAGCCAGGCCCGGCCGGCGCGGCCGAGCCGCTCGCGCTCCCCGGGATCCGCCGCCAGCCGGCGCAGCGCCTCCGCGACCGTGCGCTCGTCCCGCGCGTCGACGATCGGCGGCAGCTCCGGGAAGCACCACTCGTGCAGCGACGGGTCGAACGCCATCACCACCGGCCGCTCGCACGCCATCGCCTCGGGCGCGATCCCGCCGAAGGTCCCGAAGGTGAACTGGTCGAGCACGACGTCGGCGGCGCGGTAGTGGTCGATCAGGCTGAGCTTCGGGACGGGTGCCGTCCAGCGGACGTTCCGCTCGACGCCGAGCTCGGCGACGAGCGACCGCGTCCGCTCGACGTCGCCGCCCCACTCGCCGAGGAGCAGCAAGGCGCCCGGATACTCGGGCACGAGCGAGGCCAGCGCGCGGACGACGACGTCGTTGCGTTTGTCGCGCCAGCTCTGGCGCGCGGGCGCGAGGAAGATCGGGCCGTAGCCGGCGTCGCGGAGCTCCCGGCCGAGCTCGGACTCGCCCGGCGTGTACTTGGACTCGTCGACGGGGTGCGGCACGAACATCGTGTTCTCGAGCCCGAGCCGATGGGCCGAGGCGATCACGTCGGCGTTCGTGATGATCACCCGCGCCGCCCGCCGGTACGCGAGGCTGAGCAGGCGCCCGCGCCAGCTGTCCTCGAAGGGCAGCTCGCGCAGCGTCCCGTGCTCGTACGCCACGAACGGCCGCCCGGGCGAGACGACGAGCGGCAGGATCGCGTGCGTCGCGTACCCCTGGACGAGGTCGAAGCGCCCGAAGAGACGACCGAGGTCGCCCAGGAGGAGCGAGTGCATCCACGTCTGGCGGAACGCCGCGACGATGTCCTCGTACTCGAGCTCCGTCCCGAGCGGCTTGCGCAGCGGCTCGAAGTGGTCGCGCAACGACATGAAGAGGCGCTCGAGCCGCGGCGCCGCACGCCGCAGCGCGATCGCGTAGGCGGCCCGGTAGTACCCGCTGACGCGTGGCCGCGGCGCCTGCGGCGCGATCACCCAGTCCGGTCGTCGCCACTCCACGGTCGCCGCGGCCGACTCGTCCCAGATCGACATCGCGTCGATCCCGGGTGGAAGCTGCGCGTCCTCCCACTCCGGCTGCGCGAGCGCCTGGGCCTCGTCGCAGACGGCGTAGGCGTCGACGCCGACGCGGCGCAGGAGCTTCGCGTTGTTGTAGCCGTTCTGGGCAACGTTGCCCAGGTGGAGGACGCGCGTCACGTTTGCCTCAGGCACTGGGCGCCAGCAGCTCTTCGTAGATCGCTCGTTGGCGCCCGGCCACGAGCCGCCAGCCGTGGTGCCGTTCGACCCAGGCGCGCCCGGCAAGCCCGAGCCGTTCGCGCTCGGCCTGGTCGCCGGCGAGCTGCTCGAGCACCTGCGAGAGCGAGCGCTCGTCGCGGGCGTCGACGATCGGAGGCGGCTCCGGGAAGCACCACTCGTGCAGCGCGCGGTCGAACGCCATCACCACCGGCCGCGCGCAGGCCATCGCCTCCGGTGCGATCCCGCCGAACGTCCCGAACTCGAACTGGTCCAGCACGACGTCCGCGGCGCGATAGAGGTCGATCAGTTGGAGCTTCGGGACCGGCGGCGTCCACCGCACGTTCTCCTCGAGCCCAAGCTCTTCGACGAGCGCATGCGTACGGTGCGCATCCCCGCCCCAGTCGCCGAGCACGAGCAGCGCCCTCGGGAAGCGACCGCGGACGAGCGACTCCAGCGCGCGAACCATCACGTCGTTCCGTTTGTCGCGCCAATCCTGGCGTGCCGGAGCCACGACGATCGGGCCGAACCCCGCGGCCCGAAGCTCCTCTCCGAGCGGAGACGACCCGGGTGTGTACTTCGTCTCGTCGACCGGGTGCGGGATGAACACCGTGTTCTCGAGCCCGAGCCGCCTCGCAGACCCGATCACGTCGGCGTTCGTGATGATCACCTTGGCTGCGCGCCGGTAGGCGAGGCTGAGCATCCGGCCTCGCCAGCTGTCCTCGAACGGCAGCTCGCGAAGCGTGCCGTGCTCGAAGCAGACGGCCGGTGCGTCCGGCGCAGTCGCCAGCACGAAGCTCGGATGCGTCGCATACGCCTGGACGAGGTCGTAGCGCCCGAACAGACGCTCCAGTCCGCCCA
Organism: Thermoleophilia bacterium; assembly: GCA_025929895.1. GTDB lineage: Bacteria > Actinomycetota > Thermoleophilia > Gaiellales > Gaiellaceae > JACCTU01. The sequence goes on along the minus strand of JAICPI010000074.1, from coordinate 4,861 downwards.
CCAGCAGTCCGTGCATCCACGCAGCTCTCCGCGCCTCGAGAACGTCGTCGAGCGTCAACGGCGCACCGAGCACGGCCTGCAACGGCGCGTAGTCGGCCTCCAGGTCGTCGTGGATGCGGCGCACCGTCCACCGATCCCGCAGGCGGACGAGTGCCCGCTCCAGCCTGAACTGCCCTCTGAAACGGCGCTGCGTGAACGGGTCCGCCACCTGGAGCACCCAGGACGGCCGCTCCCAGGACACCGCACTGCGGAGCTCGTCCACGGGCGCCAGAGGGTCGACGGCCCGGTCGAACTCCGCGTCCTCCCACTCGGGCTGGGCGAGCGCGTACGACTCGTCACAGAGGACGTCGGCCGCAACGCCGAGGCGGCGCAGGAGCTTCGCGTTGTTGTAGCCGTTGTTGGCGACGTTCCCGAAGTGCAGGACCCGCACGATCAGGCTCCGCGGAGCGACGCGACCCACTGTCGCGGCACCCACCCTCGGGACCACGCGAGCGCCGGCAGAGCGAGCACGAGCGGCAGCTTCAGCAGCGCGCCGAGCCAGAGCGGCTCGACGGTGAGGAACGTCCCCGCGACGATCACCACGGTGGCAACGGCCGTGATCAAGGCGATCCGGCGGAGGTCGAACGGCGCGGGGCTCAACAGCTGGGCACGGCGGTAGTACCACCAGGCAAGCGCCGCGAACGTGAGGGAGGTCGCCGTCGCCGCGCCGAGGATGCCGAACGGCGGGATGAGCGCGAAGTTCAGCGCGACGTTCAGGACGGCGGCGTAGACCGCGTACTGCGCGAAGTACCTCGTGCGTCGCTCGATCGTGATCCCCGTCATCGTCACGGCGTTCAGTCCGAGCGCAAAGACCCCGGCGCACAGGATCCCGACGAGCTCGTGCGCGTCGGCGAACGCCGGATCGGTGATCGTGCGAAAGAACTCACGGGCGTAGACCGAGAGGCACACGGCGACGAAGGCGGTGGCGAACGCCACGTACGTGAGCGCTCGCGCACGCACGACACGCTCGCGCTCGGGGTCGCGGCTGAAGAGATCGAGGATGAACGGCGACCACGCGAACGCGAAGGCCGTCACCACGAGCAGCAGCACGTTCGAGAGCCGCAGCGCGAGCGCGTAGAGCCCGAGCTCGTGGAGGTCGGCGAAGTGGAGAACGAAGAGCCGATCGACGAACTGCACGATCCAGTTGCTCGCCGCGACCGGGATCAACGGAAGCGCGTAGAGGAGCATCGTCTTGAGGATCGGCCAGCTGACGGTTCGACGGATCGCGCCTCTCGCGGCCGAGGCCGCCACGACGAACGTCGGGACGGCGCTGATCACGCCGGCGAGATAGAAGCCGCGGAGCCCACGGTCCGCGACGGCGACCAGATACAGGATCAGGGCGACGCTGAGAATTGCACCGAACCAGCTGACGAGGACGTAGCGGATCGGCTGCATCCGAAGACGCATCACCTCGAGCAAGAGCGTCGTCGCGACCGCGACGGGGAGTGCGGCCACCGCCAGCGCGACGACGACCGCGTAGCTCGGGGTGTCGAACAGCAGGTTCGAGAGCGGCCGGGAGAGCGCTGCCGTCACCCCGGCGAGCACCGCGGCCCAGAGCACCATCGGCCAGAACGCCGAGCTGAGCACGACCTGCCGCTCTCGCTCCTGTTCGGGCGTGTAGTCGAAGTAGCTTCGCTGTGCCGCCGACTCGAGCGAGAGCGACGCCACGAGGGCGACGATCGCCAACAGCGTCGTCACCGTCTCGATCACGCCGTACTCGTCGGGCGTCAGGATCCGCGTGAGGATCGGGAGCGTCACGAAGCTGACGAGTTGGAGCGCGAGCCGACCCGACCCGTAGACCGCCACCTGCCTCGCGAGCAACCTCACGTTGTGCGCCAGAGCGACGCGTAGACCGAAGCGAGCTGGGCTCCGACCGCCTCGAGCGAGTGGTGGCGGCGCACGTAGTCGGGGCCTCGGCCCCCGAGCTCCTCGCGGAGCGCGCGGTCCCGAACGAGCCGCCGCAGCTCGTCGACGATCGTGTCCGGGGTCGCGCTCACGATCGGCGCCTCGGCCCACTCGGGGTGCTGCGCGGCGAACCGCGGGTTCAGGTAACAGACCACCGGCCGCCCCAGGGCCATGCACTCGATCGCGAACTGCGCGTAGGCACCGATCAACAGCTGGTCGACGACGACGTGTGCCCGCTCGTAGAGTCGGCGGGCGTCGTCGAGCGGAAGGCCCTGCACGAGGGCGAGCTCGACCGGCTCGCCCTCCGCGCGAAGGCGCTCGACCGCCGCCTCCACGTGGCGCGTTCCCTTGTACGCCGGATGGTTCGGAGCATGGAGCACGCGCACGACGTCGCCCTCCTCCACCGGCACGGGCTGCCACTCGGCGACGTCGATCGGGAACGAGAACAGGCCGTCGAGCCGCGGGAGGTCCTCGACGAGGTCGGCCGAGCCGAGGACGGCGTTCGCCCACCGCCCCAGCACGCGCACCCGCGTCCGTACGTCGGCCTCGTCGCGGTCCTCGTGCCCCGGCTCGATCTCGCTGTACGCGTTCCAGCCGCCCCGGCTGCGCGTCCTCGAGGCGAGGCGGGCGTCGCCCCCGTAGGGATGCACGATCACGCGTTTCCCCGCGAGGCGGAGCAGCGGCAGCTCGAGCCGCCAGGCCGGAGTCTCCCCGAGCAGGCCGCCATCGAAGAAGAAGACGAACAGGTCGTAGCGCGGCAGCGCCCACAGGAACGCTGCGTAGGGGACGAGCTGCCCGAGGAGCGGTACGCGCGTGAACCGGCTCAGGTCGCGGTCGAAGTGCCCGCGCGCCGAGATGCGGTACGTGCGGTAGACGAGCGTCTCGCTGTCGTAGCCCCGGAGCCGGTCGGCTCGCGCCGCGTAGTGGATGCTGACGATCGGGACGGGCCCGCGCAGGATCCTCGGAAGCTCCCCGCCCGCGCGGCGCCGACCTGTTCGCCGCCGTGCGACGAGCGCCACGACGGGATAGAGCGCGAGCATCGCGACGACGCCGACCGCGTGTGCCGTGCGCCGGACGATGCGCCTCACGGGACGGTGGCGGCGTGCCAGGCGCTGTGTCGGCTGGTCGGCTCTCCGTCGAGGAAGAGCCGGTTCCACCATTCGAAGCAGAGGAGCGACCAGATCAGGAGCCGGTGGTTGTGGCGGCCGGCCCGATGCTCGTCCAGGACCCGGCGGACGTACGCAGGCTCGAAGTACCCGCGCTCGAGCGTGCGCCGGTCGAGCAGGAGCTCGCGGATCCCGCTCATGGACGGCCCCCGGTACCACGATTCGTCGGGGGGACTGAACCCCTGCTTCCGCTTGTCGAGGATCTCTTCGGGCAGGAGCCCGCGCATCGCCTCGCGCAGGAGTCGCTTGCCGCCGCCGTCGGCGTGCTTCAGGTGCGACGGGATGCGCCGGGCCAGCTCGACGAGCTCGTTGTCGAGGAAGGGCACGCGCACCTCGAGGCTGTGCGCCATCGAGACGCGGTCCTCGACGACGAGCAGCCCGTGCAGGAACGTCTTGGCCTCGAAGTAGAGGGCTTTCGCGACCGGGTCGAGCGTGCGCACCGGCTCGATCACGGCTCGGTACGCGTCGAACGGCTCGCCCTCGAACGACTCTCGGACACCGCCGGTGAAGAACGCGCCGTGCTCGGCGTCGGGAACGAGGCGGCTCCAGTACTCGTAGTAGCGCCGATCGAAGTCGTCCGCGTCGACCGCGTCGCGAACGAGGTCGTAGCGCCACGGATAGCCCGCGAACAGCTCGTCGCCGCCGGTTCCCGCGAGCGACACCTTCACGAACTTGGACGCGAGGCGGGCGATGTAGTGGTTCGGGTACGACATGCCGACGCGAAGGTCCTCGAGGTGCCAGACGAGCTCGGGCAGCACCCACGCCATGTCGCCTGCATGCATGACCATCTCGTAGTGCTCGGTCCGGCACCCGCTCGCGACCCGCTCGGCGTCCGACCGCTCGTCGAAGACGAGCTCGAGGCCGTTCACCGACGAGAGGTCGAACCCGCCGGTGAACGTCATCAACCGCGGGATCTTCGTGCTCGCGGCCGCGACGATCGACGCCGAGTCCATCCCGCCCGAGAGGTAGCTGCCGAGCGGGACGTCGGAGACGAGCTGACGCTCGACCGCCGACTCGAACGCCGTGCGGATCCGCTCGACCCACTCGCGCTCGCCGACCGACTCGTCCGGCTCGAAGACGAGGTCCCAGTACCGGGCCGGCGCCCCGACGTCGGACGACGCGCGGAGCAGGTGGCCCGCGGGGAGCATCCGCACGCCTCCGAAGAGCGTCCGGTCCGAGAAGAGGTTCTGGAAGGTGAAGTACTCGCGCAGCGCGCTCGGGTCGAGACGGGCCGACAGCCCCGCCGCCAGCAGCGCCTTCACCTCGGAACCGAAGAGCAGGCGCCCACCCGCCTCGGCGTAGTAGAGCGGCTTGATCCCGAAGCGGTCCCGCACGAGGGTCAGCTCGCGGGCGCCCGAGTCCCAGACCGCGAACGCGAACATGCCGTCGAAGCGGTCGAGGCAGGACGCGCCCCACTCCTGCCACGCGCGCAGGACGACCTCGGTGTCGGTCCGAGACCGGAAGACGTGCCCGAGCGTCTCGAGCTCGCGGGAGAGCTCGCGGTAGTTGTAGAGCTCGCCGTTGTAGGCGAGCACGAGCCGCCCGTCGTCGCTCGTCATCGGCTGATGCCCGGCGGAGGTGACGTCGATGATCGCGAGGCGCGTGCTGATGAGCGCCGCGGGCCCGTCCGCGACGACGCCGCGGTCGTCCGGGCCGCGATGCTGCAGCGACGCCGCCATCGGCTCTGCTTCGGCGGCGGCGACGGGGCGCCCACCGAGGTCGAGTATCCCCGCGATTCCGCACATCAGGCT
>JAICPI010000112.1 GCA_025929895.1 Thermoleophilia bacterium | reverse complement strand
GCCGACGATAATGTGCTTCGTCTCGGGAGGGCAGTGCACGAAGTCCCACTGCCGGAGCGGGCGCTCCTCGCCCTCGACGATCAGGAGCGCCTCGCCGGCGAGCACGAGGAAGTCCTCCTGGTCGGCCTCCCAGTGGTACATCCCCATCGACTCGGCGGGCTGGAGCACGCTGAGGTTGATCCCGAGCTGGTGGAAGTCCTGCTCGCCCTCCTGATGTCCCTCGAACTCGCAGATGGCGGAACGGCCGGGCGTGTGGAGCCAGCGCGCCTCGCGCGCGTTGAGGACGAACCAGCCGTCACCCTTGGGGACGAGTCCGTGGTCGGTCGGGTCGAGACGGGACTCGGGCACCGTCGCGTCCTGCGCGTCGCTAGACATAGCGTTCGGACGGCGGACCGACGATCTCCATCGAGTACGTGTCGGCGATCTCGGCCAGCTCGTCATCCCCCACCTCTTCTCGCCGAAGCGCCACCGCCAGATCGTCGAAGTACCCGATCATCGCCGCGGGAAAGTAGAAGTTGAGCTTGCGGCTCGGGACGTTCCCCACCCGAAAGCCGTGCGGGGCGCCGACCGGGATGAAGACGAACGAGCCGGCGGGGCAAACGACCTCACGGTCGTCGAGGTACATGACGTACTCGCCCTCGAGGACGTAGAACACCTCGGCGGTGTCGTGGTGGACGTGGACGGGCGGGCCGAAGCCGGGAGGCTCATCCGCCTCGAGCACCGAGACGACGCCCGCCGTGCGGCCGGCGTCTGCCTTCACGGTCATGCCGAACTCGCCGAGGTCGATGACCCGTCCTTCGCCGGGAAGGACGACGAACGCCCGAGGATCCTCCGCCACGAGGCGAGGTTGCCATGCGCCCCGCCGCCGCGTCAACGGGCCGCTTCGGGCGCGATAGGCTCGCGCCGCGTGCGACCCCGAGGACGAGAAGCGGCCGGATGACGCCGCGGCGACTGGTGGCGACGCTTGCGATCGTGAACGTGCTGTGCGCGCCGGTGTCGTGGTTCGACGAGGGCGTGACGCCGTCGTGGGTCGTCTATCCGCTCGCGCTGCTGCTCGGCCTCTGGAGGCTCCGGCGAGGCAAGGGTCTCGTCTTCCTGGCGGTCGCAGCGGGCGTGTTCCTCGTCGTGCACCTGCCGTGGAGCTTCGCGTTCCTCACCGACGGCGAGCACCCGATCGACCGAGACCTCGAGTACTCGCCCCTCCAGTGGTTCCTCACGCTCCTCGTCGCGCCGCTCGCCCTGGAGGTCGCGGGCCTGTGGACGTGGCTCCGGGAGCGGGCCTCCCTTCGGGCCTAGCGGGCGCCGAGATGTGCGAACATATGTTCGCATGGAGGCGACCATCCTCCACGCGGATCTCGATTCGTTCTACGCGTCGGTCGAGCAGCGCGACGAGCCGCGCCTGCGCGGGCGGCCGGTGATCGTCGGCGCCGGCGTCGTCCTCGCGGCGAGCTACGAGGCGAAGGCGTTCGGGGTGCGGACGCCGATGCCGCTCGGCCGGGCGCGGCGCCTCTGTCCGCAGGCGGTCGTCGTCCCGCCGCGGATGGCGGCGTACTCCGAGGCGAGCAAGGCGGCGTACCGGGTCTTCGACGACATGTGTCCGTTCGTCGAGGGGCTCTCGATCGACGAGGCGTTCCTCGACGTGCGCGGCATGCGCCGGATCGCCGGCGAGCCCGTCGAGATCGCCGAGCGGCTGCGATGCGCGGTCCGCGAGCGCGTCGGCCTGCCGATCACCGTGGGCGTCGCCCGGACGAAGTTCCTCGCGAAGGTCGCGAGCGCGGTCGCGAAGCCCGACGGGCTGCTCCTCGTCCCGCCCGACCTCGAGCTCGAGTTCCTCCACCCGCTTCCGGTCGAGAGCCTCTGGGGCGTCGGCGCGGTGACGGCCGAGAAGCTTCGCGGCCGCGGAATCCGTACCGTCGGCCAGCTCGCCCGCGTCCCGGAGGAGGCGCTCGAGGCGATGCTCGGCCGCGCCCAGGGCCGCCATCTGCATGCGCTCGCCCACAACCGCGACCCGCGTCCGGTGAACCCACGCCGGCGGCGCCGCTCGATCGGCTCGCAGCGCGCGCTCGGCCGCTCGCCGAAGTCGCCATCCGAGCTCGACACCGTCGCGGTCGGCCTCGTCGACCGCGTCACCCGCCGGATGCGGCGGGCCGGCCGCGTGGGCAGGACCGTCGTGCTGCGGCTGCGCTTCGACGACTTCTCCCGCGCGACGCGCTCGCACACGCTCCCGCGCCCGACCGCCCACACCGGGACGATCCTCGACACGACGCGCGAGCTCCTCGCCTCGGCGATGCCGACGATCGAGCGCGAGGGCGTCACGCTCGTCGGCATCTCGGTCGCGAACCTCGACGACGACGGCGTCCTCCAGCTCGTGCTCCCGCTCGAAGGCCACGACGGAGTCGCTCTCGACGAGGCGCTGGACGAGATCCGCGAGCGCTTCGGGCAGAGCGCGGTCGTCCGAGCGGTGTTGCTCGGGCGCGACCATGGGCTGTCCGTTCCGCTGCTGCCGGATTGAGAAGGGCCGATGAGATTGACTCTCCCCCGAGGTCTTGGAGAGGACCGCAAGACAAAGGAGACTCGATGGGCAAGCTGGTCGTTACAGAGTTCGTGTCGCTCGACGGCGTGATGGAGGCGCCGGGCGGCGAGGACTTCAAGTACCCGGGGTGGAGCTTCGCCTTCGACCGCGGTGAGGACGGGAACCAGTTCAAGCTCGACGAGACGCTCGAGACCGAGGCGCTCCTGCTCGGGCGCAAGACCTACGAGGGCTTCGCTGGCGCCTGGCCGACCCGCGAGGGCGAGTTCGCCGACAAGTTCAACACGATGCCGAAATACGTCGTGTCGTCGACGCTGCAGAGTCCGGAGTGGAACAACACCACGGTCCTGAAGGGCGACGTCCTCGACGAGGTCTCGAAGCTCAAGGAACAGATCGACGGGATCGTCCAGACCCCGGGGAGCCTCCGACTCACGGAGACGCTGTTCGAGCACGATCTGGTCGACGAGCTCCACCTGATGGTCTTCCCGGTGATCCTCGGAACGGGGCGGCGGCTGTTCGGCGAGACGACGGAGAAGACGGACTGGCGGCTCGCCGAAGCGAAGCCGGTGGGGCCGGACGGCGTGATCGTCCTGATCTACCAGCGAGCTAGGTGAAGGTCCCAGCCGAGGCCGCGCGGCGGTTCCTCGTCGCGCGGCACCTGCTCGCTCCCGCGCGGTCGCTCGACGGCGGCCGCGACGCCGTGCTCGAGGTGTTCCGCCGGTACGGGTCGATCCAGTTCGACCCGATCGACGTCGCCGGGCGCACGCACGACCTGATGCTGCACGCGCGCGTCGCCGACTACGACCCCGCGTGGTGCGACCAGCTCTACGAGCAGGGCGAGATCTTCGAGGCGGTCAACAAGGGGCTCTCGTTCGTGATCGCGAGCGAGTTCCCGTGGTTCCGGGCGCGGTCGCGGGCGAAGCCGCCGCCAGAGCTCGAGGACAACGCCGAAGTGGCCGAGCGGGTGCTCGAGCGGATCCGTGCGGAGGGGCCGCTGTCGTCGCGCGACTTCGAGCGAGAGCAGGGGAGCACGACCGATTGGTTCGGGATGCCGACCAACACGGTGCGCGCGCTGCTCGAGGCGTACACGCTCACGGGCGTGCTCGGGCTCGCCCGACGCGAGGGCACGCGGCGCTACTACGACCTGCTCGAGCGCCTGCTCCCGGCGGAGCTGGTGCGACGCGATGTCCCGCTGCGCGAGCAGCTGCGCCACAAGCTCCACTCGCGCTACCGCGCGCACGGGCTGCTCGGCGTCGGCGGCGGCGGGGACATCTTCGGCGGCATCGGGCCT
>JAICPI010000107.1 GCA_025929895.1 Thermoleophilia bacterium | reverse complement strand
CGAGGTGCCGAACACGCACACGGCTCACGCCTACGAGGTCGTGGCAAAGGAGCTCGAGTTGCTCGGGCTTCCTTCCGCGGCGGGGCACTCGCACACCTTCGACGCGGATGCGCTGGCACGGGAGGAGCGCGAGTACGAGCTCGCCGATGCGCTGCTCGTTCCGTCCGAGTACTCGCTCGGCACGTTTCTCGAGCGCGGGGTCCCGCGCGAGAAGCTCGTCGTCCACCGCTACGGCTACGACGGGGACCGCTTCTTCGCACCGAACGGCGGGGGGAGCTCGCGCGAGCGACCCTTCACCGCGATCTTCGTCGGCCGGTGTGAGCCCAGAAAGGGCTTGCACCACGCCCTCCGTGCGTGGATCGACTCCGGCGCCGCCGAGTCGGGGCGATTCATCGTCTGCGGTGCGTTCGAGCCCGGTTACAGGCGCGTGCTCGAACCGTTGCTCGCGCACCCGAGCGTGGAGCTTCACGGTTTCGTCGCCGACCCTTCCGCGGTCATGCGTGACAGCGACGTCTTCGTCTTCCCCTCGATCGAAGAGGGGAGCGCGCTCGTGACCTACGAGGCGCGAGCGTGCGGGTGCGTACTGGTCGTCTCCGAGGCGGCCGGCGCGCGCTGCGAGAACGGCGTGGACGGGCTCGTGCACCGACCGGGGGACGTCGCGACGCTCACGAAGCAGCTGCGCCGCCTCGCACAAGATCGAGTGTTCCTGGAGCAGCTGCGCGCGACGGCTCTTGAGCGGGCGCACGACCTCTCGTGGGCCGCGGCGGGGAAGGAGCTCGCCGGTATCTACGCTGCGCGGGCGTGACCATGGTCGACGTCGTCGTCGTCTCGTACAACAGTCGCGATCGGCTCCGCGCGTGCGTGGACCCTCTGCTCGGCCTGCCGGATGTTCACGTGATCGTGGTCGACAACGCGTCGCCCGACCACAGCCTCGAGGTGGTGCGCGACCTACCGCTCACCGCGATCCAACTCGCGACGAACGGCGGCTTCGCGCACGGCGTGAACCACGGGTGGCGCGCCGGCTCGGCGCCGTACGTGCTGCTCCTGAACCCCGATGCCCGGATCGACGGGCCCTCGATCGGCGTGCTCGTGCGGGCGCTCGAGGAGAACGCCGGTCTCGGCGTCGCGGCGCCGCGGATCCTCGATGCCGACGGATCGCTCGACTGGTCGCAGCGACGCTACCCTCGCCTCCGCTCCACCTACGCTCGCGCGCTCTTCCTGCACCGGCTGTTCCCCGGAGCGGACTGGACCGACGAGCTCGTCCGCGACGAGCAGGCGTACGCGCGGCGCGGGTCCCCGGACTGGGTGTCGGGGGCGTGTCTCCTCCTTCGGCGGGAGGCGCTCGAAGCGCTGGACGGGCTCGACGAGGGGTTCTTCATGTACGCGGAGGACATCGACCTGTGCAAGCGCCTGCGCGGCGCCGGCTACGAGCTCCAGTTCGAGCCGGCGGCGACGGTCGAGCACGAGGGCGGCGCCTCGGTGCCGAGGGCGACCCTCCTGCCGGTGCTCGCAGAGAGCCGGATTCGCTACGCGGCGAAGCACCGAGGCCGGCTCGGGTCGTTCCTGGAGCGCCTCGGCATCGCCCTCGAGGCCGCGAGCCACGTCGCCGTCAGCCGCGGCGGCCTGGCCGCGCGCCGCGGCCACGCGCGGGCGCTCAGGCTCTCGCTGACGAGACCGCTCCAGAGCTAGCCGAGAGGCTAGGGTCGCCGCCCGAGCCTCTGGCCGAACGGCCGTCGCCCCGGAAACCGCTCGGCAATAGCGTTCGGTGAGCCGTGTGCGGTATCTGCGGAGTCGTTCAGCTGCGGGGAGAGCCCCGTCCAATCGTCGCGCCAGAGGTCCTCGACCGGATGACCGACGCGATGACGCATCGTGGTCCGAACGACCGGGGCACGCACCTCGCGGACGGCATCGCACTGGGGGTCCGTCGCCTCAGCATCGTCGACGTGGCAGGCGGGCATCAGCCGATCGCCAACGAGGACGGCCGCGTCTGGGCGGTCCAGAACGGTGAGCTCTACAACCACGACGAGGTCCGCTCGCAGCTGACCAGCCGCGGGCACACGTTCCGCACGCGCTGCGACACCGAAGTGATCCCGCACGTCTACGAGGACGCGGGAATCCGTTTTCCCGAGCGGCTGCGAGGCAAGTTCGGCCTCGCCCTCTGGGATGGCCGCGAGCGCCGCGCGGTGATCGCGCGCGACCGACTGGGGGTCAAGCCCCTCTACTACGCCGAGGCCGGCGACGTGCTCGTCTTCGCCTCCGAGCTGAAGAGCGTGCTCGCGAGCGGGCTCGTCGACGCGGAGCTCGACTACGACGCGATCGACGCCTTCCTCACGCTCGGGTTCGTCCCGGGGCCGCTGACGCCGCTCGCCGGCGTGCGCAAGCTCATGCCCGGTCACCTGCTCGTTGCGGAGCCGGGCAGCGTCCGCGTTGAGGCGTACTGGGAGTACCCGGAGCCCGCGCCCGCGGAGATGAGCCTGGCGGAGGCGTCCGAGCGCCTGCTCGCAGGGCTCGACGAGTCCGTTCGGCTGCGCCTGATGAGCGACGTCCCGCTGGGCGCGATGCTGAGCGGGGGAATCGACTCGAGCGTGATCGTCGGGCTGATGGCACGGCACATGGCCGAGCCCGTGAAGACGTTCTCCGTCGGCTTCGCCGAGGCGGGGGAGGGCAACGAGCTCGCCGACGCCCGCTTCGTCGCCGAGCACTTCTCGACCGACCACCACGAGCTCGAGCTCTCGTTCGCAGAGCAGACCGTCGACCTCGCCGAGCTCGTCTGGGCGATGGACGAGCCCCTCGCGGATCTCTCGTCGCTCGGCTTCCTCGCGTTGTCCGAGCTCGCGGCGAGCGAGGTCACCGTCGCGCTCTCGGGCCAGGGCGCGGACGAGCTCCTCGGCGGCTACCGGAAGCATCGCGCCGCGGCGATCGCCGGCGCCTGGTCGCGCGTTCCCGGGCCGATGCGGTCGGGTGCGAACGCGCTCCTCCGGCATGCGCCTTCACGCGTCGGCCGGGCCTCGCGGACGCTGATCGCCGCGGATCCCGCCGAGCGCCTGCTCGCGGCCAGCGGGAGGCTCGGGCCAGACCTGCGCCGCGACCTCGTTCGCGGCCCGCTCGCCGAGCGAGACGGTCTCGGCGCCCTGCGAATCGTGCGCGACCGGCTGGGTCGCGTCGGCGGCGACCCGCTCCCGGCCGCCCTCTACCTCGACGGCCAGCTCGGGCTCGTCGACGACATGCTCCACTACTTCGATCGCGCGTCGATGGCGCACTCGCTCGAGGTCCGCGTTCCGTTCCTGGACCACGAGCTGGTCGAGCTCTGCGCGACGATTCCGCCGCGGCACAAGATCAGGCGCCTGGACACGAAGCACGTGCTCAAGCACGCGGTCCGTGGATTGATCCCCGACCGGATCATCGAGAAACCGAAGATCGGGTTCTTCCACCGGGCGGTGGACGAGTGGTTCCGGGCGCAGTCGCGCGGCGCGATCAGCGACTACCTGCTCGGGACGAGCCCGCGCTACGCCGACATGCTCGACCGAGGCGCAGTCGAACGACTCGTCAAGAACCATGCTGCCGGTACGGACACGCGGAACGGCCACGTGCTGCTCTCGGTGCTGATGCTCGAGGTCTGGTTGTCGTCGTACCTGCCGCGCGCGCTCGCGCAGGGCGCGCCGACGCGAGAGCCCGTCACCGTCTGATGCTGCTCTCGTACGCCGTGGTGACCCCTGCCCGCGACGAGGCGGAGAACCTGCCGAGGCTCGCTGCGAGCCTGGCCGCGCAGACCGTTCCTCCACGCTCGTGGGCGATCGTCGACAACGGCTCGACCGACGGCACGCTTGCCGTCGCGGTCGAGCTCGCTGCTCGACACGATTGGATCTCCGTCCTGTCGCTTCCCGGCTCGACCGTCGCCGACCGGGGCGCGCCGGTCGTTCGCGCGCTCCAGGCGGGGATCGCTGCGCTCGCTCCGGACCCGCCGCGGATCGTCGTCAACGTCGACGCGGACATCTCGATGGACACCGACTACTTCGAGCGGCTGCTGGGGCGCTTCGACGCGGACGGCTCGCTCGGGATCGCGAGCGGCAGCGCGTTCGAGCTCCACGGCGGCGCCTGGAAGCAGCGCTTCGTCACCGGGAGCACGGTCTGGGGTGCGTCGCGCGCGTATCGGTGGGAGTGCCTCCAGGAGCTCCTGCCGCTCGAGGAGCGCATCGCCTGGGACGGGGTGGACGAGTTCAAGGCGAACGCGCGCGGGTGGCGGACGGCGGCGTTCGAGGACATTCCGTTCAGGCACCACCGCCGCGAAGGAGCCCGGGACGGAGGCGCGTGGCGGGCGCGGGCGAACCAGGGGGCCGCCGCTCACTACCTCGGCTATCGCCTCTGGTACCTCGTGCTGCGCGCGGCCTGGAACGCGCGTCGGGAGCCCGCGGCGCTCGGGCTGGTCTGGGGCTACGCGAGCTCGGCCCTGAGCTGCGCCGACCGCAGCGCCGACGTCGAGGCACGCGCGTATCTGCGCCGCCAGCAGAGCATGCGGAACCTCCGGAAGCGTGCTCTCGAGGCCTCGGGGCGGCGCCGGCGGGTGGAGGTCGGGTGAGGCGCAACCGCGCAGACCTGATCCTCGTCTGCTCCTCGGGCGGCCATCTCCAGCAGATGCTCGCGCTCGGGCCGGTGTGGGGCTCGTACAGCCGCGTCT
>JAICPI010000113.1 GCA_025929895.1 Thermoleophilia bacterium | reverse complement strand
TGATCGAGCTCTACGGCGGAACCCTCGAGAAGTTCATCGGCGACGCGGTCATGGCCGTCTTCGGCGCTCCTGTCGCGCGCGACGACGATGCCGAGCGCGCGGTCCGCGCCGCGCTCTCGCTGACGCACGCGGTCGAGAGCCTCGGCGGGCGGCTCGGGCTCGACGAGAGCCTCCGCGTCCGCGTCGGCGTCAACACAGGCGAGGTCCTGCACGACCGCGACGCCACCGACACCGCGCTCGTCACGGGCGACACCGTCAACGTCGCCGCGCGACTGCAGGCGGCCGCTCCTCCGGGCGGCGTCCTCGTCGGGCCGGAGACCTCGCTCGCGGTGGTCGACGCGATCGAGCTGGGAGCGGAAGAGCCGGTCGAGCTGAAGGGCAAGGCGGAGCCGGTGCACGTGCGGCGGGCCCTCGCCGTGCGTGCCGAGCGCTCGCGCGAGCACGCGATGGGTGCGCTCCGGGCGCCGCTCGTCGGGCGCGACGACGTGCTGGAGCGCCTGCGGCGTGCCGTCGAAGCCGGCGGTCTGCTGCTCGTCGTCGCGCCGCCCGGAAGCGGCAAGAGCCGCCTGCTCTTCGAGCTCGCGGGCGAGCTCGAAGGTGCCGCGCGCGCGTGGGTTCGGCCCGACGCGCTCGGCCCGTTCGAGCCCGTGGCGCAGATCGTCCTCTCGCGGCTCGGCCCGGAGCCCGACGCGAGCCTGCGCGACCGTCTCGCAACCGTCGGGATGCATCCAGCGCGCGTGGACGTCGTCGTCGACGAGCTCGATGCGCTGCTCGAGTCTCGACCGACGTCGACGGGCGACCGCGACGCGATGTTCGGCGCCTGGCTCGACGGCCTCGACGCGCTGTCGACCGGCGAGCGGGACGTCTGGCTCGTCGAGGACGTCCACTGGGCCGCACACGACCTGCTCGCGTTTCTTCGACTCGCGGCCGAGCGGAGCGGGCGGCTGGTGCTCGCGACGTCGAGACCGGCGCTGCTCGAGCGCGAGCGCGCGTGGTGCGAAGGCGCCAAGATCCTCGATCTACCACCGCTCGAGCCCGTCTCCGCTCGTACCCTCGTCCGGACGCTCGTCGGTGACGCGCTCCCCGGGGAGCTCGTCGACGAGATCGCCGCGGTCTCGGACGGTAATCCGCTCTTCATCGAGGAGCTCCTCCGCACGTGGATCAGCGTCGGCGTCCTCGAGCACGACGGCGACTGGCGGCTGGCGCGAGACGCTGCGAGCGTCACGCTGCCGCTCAACGTCCAGGCGATCTATACCGCGCAGCTCGACGACCTTCGCAGCGGCGCGCGCGTGGTCGTGCGGCGCGCGTCCGTAGCCGGGCGCCGTTTCGCTGCGGCAGCGCTGGGCGCGCTCGGGGTCGACGAGCCGGAGGAAGGCCTCTCGGACCTCGCGCGTCGCGCGCTGCTTCGCGGGCCGGAGCCCGATCGGCTCTTCGGCGAGGGCTATCTGTTCCGCCACGCGCTCCTGCGTGACGCGGGCTACGCCTCGCTCGCCCGGGCCGAGCGCGCGTCGCTCCACCTGCGGCTCGCCGAGTGGCTGCCCGACGCGGCCGGCGAACGATGGCCCGAGGTCGCCGAGGTGACGGCTCGTCACCTCGCGGCCGCGCTGGAGCATGCCCCGGCGCTCGCGTCAGAGATCGAGGGCGACAGCCGTGAGAACGTGTCCGCGCGCGCCGCCGAGTGGTTCGAGCGTGCGGCGCGGGTCGCGCTCGAGCGCGCGGCGCACGCATCGGCACGCGCGCTCGTCCGGCGCTCGCTCGAGCTGACGCCCGGGGACGTTCCAGCCGAACGCGCGCGTCGACTGGAGCTCCTCGGCGACGCGACCGCACCGTCCGCAGACCTCGACGAGGCGATCGTCGCGTACCAAGAGGCGACCGAGCTCTACCGCGTCGCCGCCGACCACGCGGGCGCCGCCCGCACGACGGTCGGGCACGGGCTCGCGCTCTGCCAGCAGATCCAGTTCGAGGCCGCGATCTCGCTCACCGAAGGCGAGCTGGCGCGCACGGAAGCGCCGGAGCGCGAGCGTGCGCGGCTCGTCCTCCTACTCGCCCGAGGCCAGATCTACATGGGCCACGCCGACGCGGCGACGAGAGAGGCGCTTGCGGACGTCCAGCGGATCGCGCGGGAGTCGGCCGATCCGAAGCTGGAGCTGGCGACGCTGCAGCTGCAGGCGTCGCTCGACAGCGACCAGGGCGTCTCGCAGGATGCGGTGTGGCGCGAGCTCGAGCGGCTCGCTGTCGACGTCGGCAGCTGGGACGCCGCGGCCTCGGCCGCCCGGACGCTGGGCTCCGAGGTCTCGGTGGAGCGCCTGGTAGAGGCGCTCGGCCACTTCGATCGAGCCGAAGAAATCGCCCGCGCGCACGGGCTGACCGAAGAGCTCGCCTGGACCGAGTACGCACGCGCCGAGGCCTTCATGACCTCGAGCGATTGGGACGCCGCCGTCGCAGCCGGCCTACGAGCGCTCGAGATCGCGGAGCCGAACGCGTACCACCGCGCCGCCGTCCGAACGTGGTTCGTCCTCGTCCCGATCGCCTTCGCGCGTGGTGACGCCGAGCTACTCGAGCGCTCTCGCCGTTGGTGGGACGCGCGAATGATCGGGCTGCCGCGCTCGCACTACGGCCTGCTGATGCACACCGCGACGTCGTTCGCACTCGGAACGCGCGCTCCGGCGGAGCTCCGGGAACTCCTACCCGCGTTCGACCTCGAGTTCGGCGGCGGAAGCTGGCTGGCGGCTGTCGAGGCAGTCGCCGGGCGGCTCGTCGAGGAGGGCGACACCGAGGCCGCGGACGAAGCGCTGGGAAGGATGGCCGCGTCGATCGAGCGAGCGGACGGTGATCCCCTTTCAGAGGCCGTGCACCAGCTGGCGAGCGCCTGCCTCGCACTGGCGCGGCAAGACCCCGCAGCCGCCACGACGCACGCGCGCGCGTCGCTGGACGCGATCGCGACGCTCGACGCCGCGTGGTGGAGTGCGAAGGCGATCCGAGTCCTCGAGGCGGCCGGCGCCGCGACGCCGGAGCAGCTGGCGGAGGCCGAGGAACTCGAGGCGCGACTCGGCCTGCCGGGGCCTGCGCGCTAGGCCGCGGGCTCCTCACTCCTTGGAGCGCAGCCACTCGAAGATGGGGAAGGGAAGCTGCTCCGCGCGCTACGTCGCGCCTGTTGACCTCGGCGTGCGGGGCACTGGTCGCTCCTGATCGCGATGTCCGTGTAGCGCTTCGGGCCGCGGAGGAGCTCCCGGACGCAGAAGCGAAAGCTCCCACCGGCGGCGTGCAACGTCAACGAGCTGACGGAGTACGGCCAGGGCCTCGAGGAGCCGGTGTACGCGCTGGTCCGCTGGGGCGCGCGCTCCCTCGGCCCGCCGAAGCCGGAGGACGAGCTCTACGAGGACTGGGGCCTGAACGCGTTCCGGGCGATCTTCGACCCGAACGCCGCCGAGGGTCTGACCGAGACCTACGTCCTCGACATCGACGGCGACGTCTTCAGCGCGAGGGTCGTCGACGGCGTCCTCGAGCCATTCTGCGGCGCTGCGGAGAACGCGGACCTCGTTGTGACGACCAGCAAGGAGACCTTCTTCTTCCTCCGCACGAGGCTCACGCCGCGGCCTAGGTTCGGTACATGGTCCGGTACACTCGATGTACCGAATTATGTACAATAAAGACATGCCGAAGTCAG
>JAICPI010000098.1 GCA_025929895.1 Thermoleophilia bacterium | reverse complement strand
TCGTTCATCTACGTGCCGCCGGGCGTGAAGATCGAGATGCCGCTCCAGGCCTACTTCCGCATCAACGCGGAGAACATGGGCCAGTTCGAGCGCACGCTGATCCTCGTCGACGAGGGCGCGTACGTCCACTACGTCGAGGGCTGCACGGCGCCGATCTACTCGTCGGACTCACTGCACTCGGCGGTCGTCGAGATCGTCGTCAAGAAGGACGCGCGCTGCCGCTACACGACGATCCAGAACTGGTCGACGAACGTCTACAACCTCGTCACGAAGCGCGCCGTCGCCTACGAGGGCGCGACGATGGAGTGGGTCGACGGGAACCTCGGCTCGAAGCTGACGATGAAGTACCCGGCGATCTGGCTGATGGGCGAGCGCGCGCACGGCGAGGTTCTGTCGATCGCCTTCGCCGGCAAGGGCCAGCACCAGGACGCGGGCGGCAAGTGCGTCCACGTCGCGCCGAAGACCTCGTCGGTGATCACGTCGAAGTCGATCTCCAAGGACGGAGGTCGCGCCGGCTACCGCGGGCTCCTCGAGGTGGCGAAGGGTGCCACCGGCTCGAGGTCGAAGGTCGTCTGCGACGCGCTGATCCTCGACGAGGAGTCTCGCTCCGACACCTACCCGTACATCCGGATCGACGAGAGCGACGTGAACATCGGCCACGAGGCGACGGTCTCGAAGATCGGTGAGGAGCAGCTCTTCTACCTGATGTCGCGCGGCCTCTCCGAGGCGGAGGCCTCGGCGCTGATCGTCTCCGGCTTCGTCGAGCCGATCACGAAGGAGCTTCCGCTCGAGTACGCCGTCGAGCTGAACCGTCTGATCCAGCTCCAGATGGAGGGCTCTGTTGGCTGACCCAGTCGCATCTAGGCACTGCGTTCGTGCGCGGAGGCGGGCTTTGCCCGCCGGGAGCGCAACGGTGCGACTGGTGCTCCCAAGCAAGAAGAAGGGGGCCCACGGGGGAAACATGGTTTCCCCCGTGTCACAGATGGAGGGGTCCGTCGGCTAGCGCGATCCGGAAGCTCGACTCCATCGGTGTCCCTGTGCGGGACGCCGAGCGCGCCCGGCTGTTCTACCTGGAGACGCTCGAGCTCCGGCCCGACGAGCACTCGAAGTGGGAGTTCTGGGTGGGCGACACGTGCTTCTCGATCTGGCAGCCCGAGCAGTTCGGCGGGGAGTTCGAGCCGCAGAAGAACGCGATCGCGCTGCTGCACGTGGACGACGTCGAGGGCGTGCGCTCGGAGCTCGAGGCGAAGGGCGTCGAGTTCGTCGGCGAGACCTTCGACACGGGTGTGTGCCACATGGCGGAGTTCACCGACCCGGACGGGAACAAGCTCGTGCTGCACAAGCGCTACGCGCCGTACTCGTGATCGAGCGCGTCGACTTCGTGGGCTTCCTCACCGAGGACGTGCAGCGGGCGAAGCGCTTCTACACGGAGGTGCTCGGGCTCCCGGTCGAGAGCGAGGGCGAGCACGACCTCGAGCTCACGCTCGGCCAGGTCACGCTCGACGTCTTCGACCCGTCGAGCATCGGCCAGCCGTTCGCGCCGTCGACGGCGGGGTTCGCGCTGCGCGTGGCGGATGTCGACGCGGCGCGCTCCGAGCTCGAGGCGAAGGGCGTGCTCTTCGACGGCGAGACGATCGAGACGAGCGTCTGCAAGCAGGCGTGGTTCAAGGATCCCGACGGCAACGTGCTGATGCTGCACCGGAGGTTCGACGCGTGATCACGATCGAGAAGGTCGACTTCCTCGGCGTGCCCGTGCGCGAGAACGCGGCGGGGGACGCCTGGTTCGGCGAGCTGGGCCTCTTCGAGCGCAACCCGCGCTCGACCGAGCGCTGGGTCGAGTACGAGGCGCCGAACGTGACGCTGGCGCTCGTGCCCGAGGCGTACCACCCCGGCGACCACGTGCCGCTCCCCTACGGCGCGTTCGCGATCCGCGTGGACGACGTCGACGAGGAGCGGAAGCGGTTGGAGGGCACGGTCGAGTTCAGCAGCGACGCCTTCGACTCCACGGTCTGCAAGGGCGCGCTGTTCACGGGCCTGGACGGCAACGGCATGCTGCTCCACCACCGCTACGCGCCGTTCGCGGACGGCCGGGCTCCCGACGCGCCGCGGGGCCGCATCGACTTCGTCGCGATCCCGACGCAGGAGCGTCCGCCCGTCGAGGACTTCTACAGCCACATGCTCGGGCTCGAGCGGAACCCCAACTCGACCGACGAGTGGCCCGAGTACGAGACGTCGAACGTGACGCTCGCGCTCGTCCGGCCGGAGCAGGCCGGCCAGCCGTTCCAGCCCCTCCCCGGCGGGACGATCGCGTTCCGCGTCGCCGACGTCGAGCAGGCGAAGACGCAGCTCGAGTCGATGGGCGTCGAGTTCCCGGCGGGCGTGATCGACTCGGGCGTCTGTCACATCGCGCCGTTCTCGGACCCCGCGGGGAACGGGCTGATGCTCCACCGCCGCTACGCGCCGTTCTCCGACGGCACGATGCCCTAGCCGATGGCGAGGCCCGAGCTCCTCGAGCGCTACCGCGCGCTGCCACTGCCGACGACGTCGGACGAGCCGTGGCGCTTCACCGACCTCAAGGGCTTCGATCCGGACGCCTTCGGCGCCGAGGGAGGCGGCACGACGCCCGAGGCGTCCATGCTCGACATCGACGTCGCCGGCGTCGCGGTCGTCACGGAGAGTGGGATCGAGATCGAGCGAGCCCCGGAGGGGATCATCTTCGCCCCGCTCGACGAGCACCACGAGCGGCTCGGGCAGCTCGTCGGGCACGACGAGAAGTTCGCCGCGCACAACGCTGCGCTCTGGCAGCATGGGCTGCTCGTCGTCATACCGAAAGGTATGAAGCTCGAGCAGCCGCTCTACGTGCGGATCGCGAACACCGCGCCGAAGAGCTCGCTCTTCTTCCGCCTGCTCGTCGTCGCCGAGGAGGGCTCGAGCGCGACGCTGATCGAGGAGTACACGAGCGCGTCGCCGGAGCTCGAGGGCTACTCGAACGCGGTCGCCGAGCTGTTCGTCGAGCAGGCGGCGAAGCTCGAGTACGTCTCGCTCCAGAACCTCTCGCGGGAGACGTGGCACTTCGCCACGCACCACGCGCGCGTCGAGCGCGACGCCGAGCTCGACTGGGTCGCCGGCGGGTTCGGCTCGAAGCGCGGGAAGACGAGGATCCAGAACGACCTGGCCGGCCCGGGCGCGACGTCGCGGGTCACGGGGGCGTACTTCGCCGACGGTGACCAGCACCTCGACTACGACACGTTCCAGGAGCACATCGCTCCGAACACGACCTCGGACTTCGCCTTCAAGGGCGCGCTCCGCGACGAGGCGACCGCGGTCTGGCGCGGGATGATCCGCGTCGAGAAGGACGCGCAGAAGACGAACGCCTACCAGGAGAACCGCAACCTGATGCTCTCGAAGCAGGCGCATGCTGACTCGATCCCGGGCCTGGAGATCCTCGCCAACGACGTCCGCTGCACCCACGGCGCCACGTTGGGCCAGGTCGACCGCGAGCAGCTCTTCTACCTGATGGCCCGCGGCCTCTCGCGCGCGGAGGCGGAGCGCCTCATCGTGCGGGGGTTCTTCCAGGACATCCTGGACCGCATCGAGCTCGAGCCGGTGCGGGAGACGTTGGGCGAGGCGCTCGAGGCGCGGATCCCGCAGGCGTAAGCCCGGGCGAGAGCACGCTCGCCCATGCGATCCGTCAATCGAGCGCCTCGCCCGGAGCTACTCCTCGCCTTCCCAGTATTCGGGCGTGGGTCCCGGCCTCGCGAACATGATGTCTTCGTCCTGGGCGCCCTTGGCGAGAACCTTTCCGGTGTCGAGGTACTCGATGATCTCGCCGGGGATCATCGAGGAGAGCATGAGCACGCGAATGGGTGAGTCCGTTCGGTTGATGATCTGATGCGCACCGTCCTTGCCCCGCGGAAAGCAGACGACGTCACCCTCCTTCAACACGTGCTCACCTTCGGGCGTGCGCAGCGTCGGCTCGCCGCGGAGCGCGATCACCCATTCCTCGTTCAGGTAGTGCGTGTGGTAGGGCCAGAGCTTGTCGCCAGGCTCGACCTCGGACATGGTCGCGCCCAGTAGCTCTCCGCCGATGCGTTGGCCGACAAGCGCGCCCCTGGCGCGCCAGCCCTCGCGGTCGCGCGTCCCGTCCCACTCGTCGCTGTTGAGGTTGAAGATCTTCACTCGGTGAACGGATCCAATCCGCGCCGGCGAGAAACCTAGCTCGTGCTTGGTCGCTCCGCCTCCTCGGAGGACATTCCCGAACGCCGGCCCAGCGGTCGTCCTCTAGCCAGGTCGCGGGAGCGGGTTCGGTCCGGTCGCGGTCACGAGGCGCTGCGGCACCCAGTCGTCGACGTGGACGAAGCCGTCGAAGCGCCCTTCTTCGTCCTCGACGACGTCGAAGAAGGAGCGTCGATAGAACTTCACGTGGGTGAAGTCCTCGAAGAGGACGTAGACGGGCTCGACGTTGGGACTTTGGAACTGCTGCCCAGTCAGCGCTGCCCGATGCACTCGCGAGAACTCGTCGAAATCCTCGCCGACGACGACGCCGAGGTGCTCGAGGCCCATCCGGTAGACACGCTGGTGAACGGGCGGGATGAGCTCGATGCGAGAGACCGGAGTCCCATCGAGGACGTCGAGCGGCTCGGCGAGCACGATCAGGGAGATCGGGCGCCCGTTCCAGACGTTCTCGCGGTTCGCCCGCGCATGGCGCTCGAGCAGCGTCCGCTGCTGAACGTACAGGTCCCAATCGGCGACGCGGACCGCGAGGTGGCTGAGTGCGTACGGCGAGATGTCGATGCCGCGGGTAGAGAGACGGTCGCGCTGCATCGCCGCAAAGGCGCGATAGTCCCCGATGATCTCGGCGATCGGATCACTCGTCGCCACGTGGCACCTCCTGCGCCATCGTACGAGATGCACGGCCGCTGTTCTTCGCGATCACCTGCCTCAATCTCGTCGGCCAGGAGTCCCAGCTTCGCCGCCCCGCCGCGCGACCGCCGGGACGAGGAGGAACAGCGCCGCCGCGGCTGCGACGCCGAGGAGCCCGGTGGCGAGGCCGTGCCGGGCGGGGAGGGCGGCCGCCAAGAGGGCGACGGTCGCACCGGTCACGGCAAGCAGCGCGGCGGCGAGCAAGCGCCCGAGCACGACGGCGGTGACAGCCCGTCGCTCGATCGCCGCGTCCGGCGCCGGCCCACGGGACGACGAGACGAGCTCGAAGAAGATGAGGACGGCGGCGGCCAGGAGCGGAACGCTCCAAACGGGAACGTCGTCGCCGTAGAGGACCGCGAGCACGCCGAGCACGGCGCCGAGGCCGAGCGCCGCGGCTGCGGCAGCGCTCCGAAGTCTCCTCCCGCTCATCGTGCCGCGGCGAGAGCTTCGACGGGAGCGGCGATCGGCTCGTCC
Organism: Thermoleophilia bacterium; assembly: GCA_025929895.1. Taxonomy (GTDB): domain Bacteria; phylum Actinomycetota; class Thermoleophilia; order Gaiellales; family Gaiellaceae; genus JACCTU01. The sequence goes on along the minus strand of JAICPI010000098.1, from coordinate 1,008 downwards.
GGTCCCCACGCCGCGAGCGCGATCCCCGCGCCGGCCAGCCGCGTTCGGACTGCGTCTCGCTCGAGCAACCAGGTCCGCCATGCGATCGACCCGGCGGCGGCCTCGCCGGCGAGGTATGGGAGCGGATCGACCTCCACGATCGACACCTGGTAGCCGCGGCGGCGGAGATGGAGGAGCGCGCGCGTGACGCGCCAGTCGAGCCGCGGCGTCAGCGCCACGATCAGCGACTGGGGCGGGAGGATCCGGCGCGGGATGAGGCTCGTGTCGCGCCAGCGGTGCGTTCGCGCGAGCTCGCTCTCGAGCAAGGCGTCCGCGATCAGATACTGCTGGCGCAGGCCTGAGCCGGGGATGATCCACTCGATGTCGCCGCCGAAGCGAAGGAGCCCGACGCGGTCTCGCCGACGGAGATAGGCCTCGGCCAGCGAGGCCGCCGCGCGCACGGCGTGGTCGAGCGTGCTCGCCGCGCTCGTCTCGGCGGCACCGAGCGCGTCGAGGAAGATGACGATGTCGGAGCTGCGCTCGGGCAGCCGATCGTTGACGAGCAGCCGGCCGCGCGCGGCGGTCGCACGCCAGTTGATTCGCCGGGCGCGCTCCCCGGGGGCGAGGAACCGGAGCTCCGCAAACTCGATTCCTTCGCCGGCGACCGCAGCCGGACGGCTACCGGTCACCGGGCGTGTCGCCTGCGGCCGGGCGAGCCGTCGCAGCCTCTCCGCCGAGGGGTAGACCCGCAGCGTCGTCGTCGGCTCGACCACGACCTCGACCGAACGGAGATGAAGCCGATCGGATGCCGAGAGCCGGATCGAGGCGATGCGGAAAGCGCCCCAGCGAGGGCAGTCGATCGCGTACTCGAGCGTTCGCGTCTCGCCTGTACGGAGCGCGAGCACGCGTCTCGTGGGCGCTCCGCCCGGATCGAGGCGTTCCGGCAGCCGCAGCTCGACATCGAGCCAGGGGCAAGCGTCCGAAGCCGCAAGCGTCAGCTCGAGCTCGACCCCCGCGCCCTCGATGACG
>JAICPI010000076.1 GCA_025929895.1 Thermoleophilia bacterium | reverse complement strand
GGCGACGAAGCACGGGTGCTCGAGGAGCGCCCGGTGGAAGCCGAGCAGCGTCGGCGTGCCCTCGAGCTCGAACTCCTCCAGGGCGCGGAGCATCCGCCTGCGCGCGTGCTCGCGGTCGGAGCCGTGGACGATCAGCTTCGCGATCATCGGGTCGTACAGGGGCGAGATCTCGGAGCCGGCGACCACGCCGGAGTCGACGCGGACGCCGGGCCCGGCCGGCTCGCGGTAGCGGGTGATCCTGCCCGGTGCCGGCAGGAAGCCTTTCGAGACGTCCTCGGCGTTGATCCGGCACTCGATCGCGTGGCCGCGCAGCCGCACCTCGTCCTGCGTCACCGAGAGTGGCTCGCCGGCGGCGATCCGGAGCTGCTCGCGGACGAGGTCGATCCCCGTCACCTCCTCGGTGACGGTGTGCTCGACCTGGATGCGAGTGTTCATCTCCATGAAGTAGTAGGAGCCGTCGGGCGCGAGCAGGCCCTCGATCGTCCCGGCCGAGCGGTAGCCGCAGGCGCGCGCGGCCTCGACCGCGATCGAGCCGATGCGCTCGCGCAGCTCGTCGTCGACCGCCGGCGAGGGCGTCTCCTCGACGAGCTTCTGATGCCGGCGCTGGATCGTGCAGTCGCGCTCGCCGAGGTGGACGACGTTGCCGTGCGAGTCGGCGAGGACCTGGACCTCCACGTGGCGCGGGTCCTCGAGGTAGCGCTCGACGTAGACCGCCGCATCCGCGAAGTACGACTGCCCCTCGCGGCTCGCCGCCTCGAACGCGCGTGCCGCCTCGGCCGGCTCGCGCACGATCTTCATCCCCTTGCCACCGCCGCCGGCAGCGGCCTTGACGATCAGCGGGTAGCCGATCTCCTCGCCGAGCCCGACGATCTCCTCCGCGGAGCGGACCGGCTCGGTCGTCCCCGGCACGATCGGCACGCCCGCCTCGCGCATGCGCGTGCGGGCCGCCGTCTTGTGGCCCATCAGCTCGATCGCCTCCGGCGGCGGCCCGATCCAGACGAGGCCGGCCGCTTCGACCGCGCGCGCGAACCCCGCGTTCTCGGCTAGGAAGCCGTATCCCGGGTGCACGGCGTCGGCGTGCGTCGCGCGAGCGGCCTCGAGCAGCTTCTCGACGACGAGGTAGCTGTCCGCCGCCGCCTCGCCCCCGAGCGCGAACGCGTCGTCGGCCGCCGCGACGTGCGGCGAGCCGCGGTCGGCGTCGGAGTAGACCGCGACCGACTCGAGCCCGAGCTCGCGGAGCGTGCGGAACACGCGGATCGCGATCTCGCCGCGGTTCGCGACGAGCACCTTCGAGAGCGTCGGCACGGTGCGTATTCTCCTTGCGGATGGGGCTCGCCGATCACCTGACCGTCGCGCGTGCCGTCTCAGTCCCGTTCGTCGTCGCGCTGTTCGTCTTCGACCAGCCCGTGTGGGGCACCGTGCTCTTCGCGCTCGCGATGGCGACAGACTGGTTCGACGGACGGATCGCGCGGAGGCACGGCCGGACCTCGCCGCTCGGCTCGCTGCTCGACCCGATCGCGGACAAGATCCTCGTCCTCGCGGTCCTGATCGCGCTCGTGGGGGAAGAGGTGTTCTCCGGCTGGATGGTCGCGGCGATCGTGGCCCGGGAGTTCCTCGTCTCGGGGCTCAGGCAGGCGGCGATCGAGCGCGGCGTCGTCCTCCACGCCCGCGACCTCGGGAAGCTGAAGACGTGGTCGCAGGCGGTCGCGGCCGGCGTCGGCGGGCTCGCCGCCGCGGACGTCTGGAGCACGGACGCGGCCTGGTGGGCCCTGCTCGTCGCGCTCGTGCTGACCTGGGTCTCGGGCCTCGACTACGCCCGGGTCGCGCCGCGCTTGCTCCGCGGGCGCGCGACCGCCTGACGCAGCCCGGCGAGGCGCCAGCGGCTGCGGTAGGCGAGGTGCCCGGGTGGCAGACCGTCACCGGCACCGAGTGCCCGGACGATCGCCGCGCGTACTCCCCGATCGGGCTCGGGCGTGATCTCCAGCCCCACGCGGGGAGCGTACGCCACCAACCCTGTGGAAGGTTCTGTGGAACTTGAGCCTCGAAAGCGGGAAAACGCCTGCTCGTCCCTAAATCCCTCCATCGGGTGATGGCTGCCCCCCACTGGTGACGGGAGAATCAGCCCTGTCTGAAACACCTGAACCTGGGGAGGTTCCGAATGTTGCAGTGGAAGGTCCGGTTCGTGCTCGCTGCGGCCCTGGTCGTCTCGGCCGTCGGCGGCGACTTCGACTGGCTGCGCCAGTTCGGCTGGTAAACGGCTGACTTGCGCGTCTCGGCGCTGCCGTCTCCGCGGCTCGCGGCGCTCGTCGCCCCCGTGTGCCTACTCGGGCTCGGGGCCGTCGGCGCGGCGACCTACCGCCTGCTCGCGGGCGGCGAGAGCCTGGGCGTGTGGCTCTCGATCGTCGCGCTCTTCACAGCCTGCGTGCTGGCGGAGCGGTATCCGGTGGCGCTCGACGGCGTCGATGCCGGTGGCGTAACCCTCACGTACTCGTTCGTCGTCGCGGCGGCGGTCCTCTTCGGTTGGGAGGCCGCCGTCGTCGTCGTTTTCGCCGCCACGGCGCTGATGCAGTTCCTCCAGCATCGCCCGCCGGTCCGGGTCGCGTTCAACACGGGCGCGTACTCGCTGACGGCGGCCGCCTGCGGCCTCGCGATCGTCCCTCTGGAGATGGAGGGCGTGACAGGCCTGCTCGTCGCGGTCGTGGTCGCGGCGAGCGTCAACTACTGGGTGAACACGCTTCTGATCAGCGGCGCGGTCTCGCTCAGCTCGGACAAGCCGTTCCTCGCGACGACGGCGACCAACGTCCGCGGGACGGCCGTGCCCTTCGCGCTGATGGGCTCGGCCTCGGTGATGCTGATCGTGCTCTGGGAGCGCTCGCCGTTCCTCTCGTTCGTGCTGATCGGCCCGCTGCTGGCGATCGCGCTCTACCAGCGCTCCACGTACCGCGCGCTCCGGGCGATGCGGCTGGCGCTCACCGACCCGCTCACGAACCTCGGCAACCACCGGCATTTCCACGAGCGCCTCCAGCGCGGGATCGCGGAGGCCGAGGAGAAGAGCCAGCCGCTCTCGCTCTGCCTCGTGGACATCGACGACTTCAAGCGCATCAACGACCGCTTCGGGCATCCCTCGGGCGACGGCGTGCTCGGCCAGGTCGGGAAGCGGCTCCGGCAGGGCGGCGAGGCCTTCCGGCTCGGCGGCGACGAGTTCGCGGTCCTGATGCCCGGGCTCAACGGGCAGCAGGCGTTCACCGCGGCGAGCTCGATCGTCGACCGCGTCGCCGCGCTCGAGCTCGATCACATCGGACCGATCACCGTCAGCGCTGGTCTTGCGACCTTCCCGGTCCAGGGCGTCGGCCGCGACGAGCTGATCAGGCTTGCCGACTCCGCGCTCTACTGGGCGAAGGAGCACGGCAAGAACCAGGTGCGGGCCTATCGCCCGGACGTGGTCGAGCTGGCAGAGTTGCGGCGTCTGGCAGCCGGCCCCGACCGGGCGGCCCGCTACCGGGCTGCGGCGAGCCTCGCGAAGGCCGTCGACGCACGCGACGCGTACACGGGCTCGCACTCGGAGCGCGTGGGCGAGCTCGCAGCCCGCATCGCCGTGCGCATGGCCGCCGACCCCGAGCTCGTCGAGCTGATCCGTCTGGCGGGCAGCTTGCACGACCTCGGCAAGCTCGCGATCCCCGAGGAGATCCTGCGCAAGCCGGCGCCGCTGACGGACGCGGAGCGAATGGTGCTCGAGCGGCATCCGCAGATCGGGTTCCGGATGCTCGAGAGCCTCGGCGTCGACCCCGTCGCGGAGTGGGTGCTGCACCACCACGAGCGCTGGGACGGCGCGGGCTACCCCGACGGCGTGTACGGGGATCAGATTCCGCTCGGCGCGCGGATCATCTTCGTGGCCGACGCCTACGACGCGATGACCTCCGACCGCGTCTACCGCCGTCGCCTGACGGCCCACGACGCGCTCGCCGAGCTCCAGCGCTGCGCCGGCACGCAGTTCGACCCGGACGTGGTCGCCGCCTTCGCGGACGAGATCGGCGTCCTGCGCCCGGTCCCCGCGCTCGCGTCCTAGAAACACACAGCGTTTTCTCATCAGCGACCACTCGTCCGGGTGATTACCGGGCGCTCCGACGGCTGATACAGCTTCAGGAGGTGTAGGTGATCTGGCGATGAGCGTTCAACCCGTCGGCGCGGGGCGCGCGCTGGGCGGTACCGAGTCGGGCGGCCCAGCCGCCCGGAAACGCCTGCGGCCCCTGCTCTTCCCAGTCGTCGCGTCCGGCGCGGCGGTGGTCGCTGCCGCCTTCTTGGCCGTCTCCGACGACCCGCCGGGCGCGGCTGCGCTCACCGGGATCGTCGCGCTCCTGCTCGCGGGCCTCCTGGCCGAGGCCTACCCGATGCCGGTCGAGAAGCTCCCGACCGGGAGCGTCTCGCTCGCCGACGTCTTCTTCGTCGGGACGGCGCTCCTCTTCGGCACCCCCGAGGCGATCCTCGCCGCGTTCGCGGTCCGCCTCACCGTCGACATCGCCCAGCGCAAGCCGAGAATCCGGCTCTTCTACAACTGCGCGGTCTACGCGCTGAGCGCCGGCGCGGCGGGAGCGGCGGCTGCGGCGGTCGGCTCCGGCTCGGTCCCCCACCTCGTGCTCCAGGTGCTCGCCGCGGCGACGGCGTACTACATCGTCAACGTCACTCTCGTCGCGGGCGCGCTGGCCCGGTGGAACGACGATCCGTTCGTCCCGCTGCTCGCCGCGACGACGTACTGGACCGCGCTGCCGTTCGCGATCATGGCGTCTGGAACGCTGATGCTCGCGGTGCTGTGGGACCGCTCGCCGTTCCTGACGCTCGCGCTGATCGGGCCGCTGCTCGCGGTCGCGCTCTACCAGCAGTCGGTGACGAAGGCGCTCGACGCGACGAGGCTCGCGCTCACGGACGGCCTCACCGGGCTCGGCAACCAGGGCCACTTCCACGAGCGGCTCGAGCAGGAGCTGGACGATGCGGAGGCGCACGGCACCCCGCTCTCCCTGTGCCTGCTCGACGTCGACGGGATGAAGCGTGTGAACGACACGCTCGGCCACCCGGTGGGCGATCGCCTGCTGCGCGAGGTCGGCGCGGTGCTGCGCCACGGCGGCGAGGCGTTCCGGGTCGGCGGCGACGAGTTCGCGCTCCTGCTCCCGCACGTCGACGCCGACGAGGCGTTCAAGACCGCGGAGACCGTCGTCGCCCGCATGTCGACGATCGAGGTCGCGGGCCGCTCCCAGGCGCGCGTCTCCGCAGGGCTCGCGGCATTCCCCGCGCAGGTCCGCGAGCGCAGCGAGCTCTACCGCGCGACCGACGAGGCGCTCTACGCCTCCAAGCGCGAGGGCCTCAATCGAGTTCACGTCTACCGTCCGGACGACCAGCGTCCGCTCGACGTCGTCGCCTGAGCGTGGGGGAACCCGTGGTTCCCCCACGAGCTCCCAGCACTTAGAGCGGGATATTGCCGTGCTTGCGAGGCGGGCGCTCTTCCCGCTTCGTCAGCGCGGTCTCGAGCGCGTCGATCAGAACCGGGCGAGTGCGCCTGGGTTCGATCACCTCGTCGACATAGCCGCGCTCGGCGGCGGAGTACGGGTTCGCGAAGCGCTCGCGGTAGTCGGCGATCAGCTCCTGCCTCCGTGCGTCCGGGTCGGCGCACTCCGCGAGCTCGCGGCGGAAGACGATGTTGACGGCGCCCTCCGGCCCCATGACCGCGACCTCCGCCGTCGGCCAGGCGAAGTTGAAGTCGGCGCGGATGTGCTTCGAGCTCATCACGTCGTAGGCGCCCCCGTAGGCCTTGCGGGTGATCACGGCCAGCTTGGGGACGGTCGCCTCGGCGTAGGCGTAGAGGAGCTTTGCGCCGTGGCGGATGATCCCGCCCCACTCCTGCGCCGTCCCCGGGAGGAAGCCGGGCACGTCGACGAAGGTGACGAGCGGGATGTTGAACGCGTCGCAGAAGCGGACGAACCGGCCGGCTTTGACGCTCGAGTCGATGTCGAGCACCCCGGCGAGCGCGCGCGGCTGGTTGCCGACGACGCCGACGGAGTGCCCGCCGAGGCGCGCGAAGCCGACGACGATGTTCTCCGCCCAGCGCTCGTGCACCTCGAGGAACTCGCCGCCGTCGACGACGCGCTCGATCACGCCCTTCATGTCGTAAGGGCGGGCCGAGTCGTCGGGGACGATCGCGTCGAGCTCCGCGTCCTCGCGCTCGCGCGGGTCCGTCGGCTCGGTGAACGGCGGCGGGTCGAGGTTGTTCTGCGGCAGGAAGCTGAGCAGGTAGCGCGCGTCGTCGAGCGCGCTCTCCTCGTCGGGCGAGGTGAAGTGTGCGACGCCCGAGCGGCTCGCGTGCGTGTCCGCGCCGCCGAGCTCCTCGAACGTGACCTCCTCGCCCGTCACGGTCTTCACGACGTCGGGTCCGGTGATGAACATGTACGAGGTGCCCTCGACCATGAGCACGAAGTCGGTGATCGCGGGCGAGTAGACGGCGCCGCCGGCGGTCGGCCCCATGACGAGGCTGAGCTGCGGGATCACGCCCGAGCACTGGACGTTCCGCCAGAAGATCTCGGCGTACCCTGCGAGCGAGACGACGCCCTCCTGGATCCGCGCGCCGCCCGAGTCGTTGATCCCGATCACGGGGCAGCCGAACTTGGCCGCGAGGTCCATCACCTTGCAGATCTTCTCGGCGAACACCTCCGAGAGGCTCCCGCCGAAGACGGTGAAGTCCTGGGAGAAGACGAAGACCTTGCGCCCGAAGATCGTGCCGTAGCCAGTGACGACGGCGTCGCCGTAGGGGCGGCGGTCGAGCATCCCGAAGTTGGGCTCGCGGTGGCGGACGTAGCGGTCGAGCTCGACGAAGGACCCCGGGTCGAGCAGGCGCACCGCACGCTCGCGCGCGAGCAGCTTGCCGGCCGCCCGGTGCTTCTCGACGGCGCTCTCGTTGCCGGCGTGAAGCGCCTCGTCGCGCAACTCGCGCAGGCGGGCGAGCTTCCCCTTCGTCGATTCGCCCGCCTGCGGCGGGCTCTCGTCGGTGGTCGCCATCGCGCGGAGCCTATCCCGCAGCAAGGCCGAATCGTGCAGCGCTGTGGATCGTTCGATCCAGGGTCTGACCCTGAATCAAACGTGTGACAGTAGAGTCGCGCCCGTGGGCGTTCCCCCGCTCGACCGGTCGACGATCTGGCCGTACGTCGACGGGGAGCCCGGCGAGTTCTACTACTCGCGCTACGGCAACCCGACGCAGGCCGCGGCCGAGGCGGCGCTCGGCGAGCTCGAGGGAGGCGAGGCGGTGCTGTTCTCGTCCGGCACCGGCGCGGCGACCGCCGTGGTGCTCGCGTTCCTCGCGCCCGGCTCGACGATCGCGCTCGCCGAGGGCGCGTACTACGGGACGTCGACGCTCTTCCACGAGCTCGCGCGCTGGGGCCTCCGCCACGTCGAGTTCGACCAGCGCGGGGAGCCCCCCGCGGACGCGGACCTGATCTGGCTCGAGGCGCCCTCGAACCCGTTCCTGACCATGCCCGACCTCGAGGCCGCGGCCCGCCACGCCGCCCCCGTCCTCGTCGACGCGACCGCCGCGACGCCGGTCTACCTCCGCCCCCTCGCCCGGGGCGCCGACTACGTCCTCCACTCGGCGACGAAGTTCCTCACGGGCCACCACGACGTGCTCCTCGGCGCGGTCGCCTGCGCGAAGCCCGACGACGCTGCGCGGCTGCGCGAGACGAGAGGGCGAACCGGGATCACGGCCTCGCCCGAGTCCGCGTGGCTCCTGCACCGCGGCCTGCACACGCTCGAGCCCCGCATGCGTCGGCACACCGAGAGCGCCGCCGAGATCGCGGAGCGCCTCGAGGGCCACGACGCCGTCGAGCGGGTCCGCTATCCCGGCTTCGGCGGCCTGCTCTCCTTCGACGTCGCCGGCGGCGCCGAGGCCGCCCGCCGAGTCGAGACCTCGACCCGCCGGATCGCCAACGCGACGAGCCTCGGCGGCGTCGCGTCGACGCTCGAGACGCGCCGCCGGTGGGAGGGCGACCGCGTCCCCGAGAACCTGATCCGCCTCAGCGTCGGCCTCGAGCCTCTGGAAGCGCTCTGGGACGACCTGAAACGTGCGCTGACCAGGTAGATTCGGCCTCCGACCGGGGGTCGGATGCTCGTAGGACTCGCCCAAGCGACTTTGAATACAAGCGTTCCGTGGAGGGAACACCTTCACCCGACCCCTGAGCCCGCGCGCCCACGCGGACCCGCACCCTTCGCCCACTAGGAGGAACCAGCTTTGGCGGCAGTAGACCAGGACAGACGGCGTCGTCGGTCGCGTGCCACGACGCCCAGGAACGGCACGGTCGACGCGGCGGACCTGGAACCGCTGCTCGACGCGCTCGAGGCGGCCAGGAACGGCGACCTCAGCATCAGGCTCTCGACGCGCAGGGCGGGGATCGTGGGCGACCTCGGCCGTGCGTACAACGAGCTCGCGGAGATGCCCGAGCGGATGACCAAGGAGCTCCAGCGGGTGAGCGACGCGGTCGGGCGCGACGGCAAGCTGGCGGAGCGCGCACGGTTCCAGCGCGCGCAGGGCTCCTGGGCGGCGAAGATCGACGCGGTCAACGAGCTGATCGACAACCTCGTCCGGCCGACGCGCGAGGTGGGTCGCGTGCTCGTCGCCGTGGCCGAGGGCGACCTCTCGCAGAAGATGGCGCTCGACATCGACGGGCAGCCGGTCAAGGGCGAGTTCGCGCGCATCGGCACCACCGTCAACTCGATGGTCGACCAGCTCTCGGCGTTCGCCGACGAGGTCACGCGCGTCGCGCGCGAGGTCGGCACGGAGGGCAAGCTCGGCGGCCAGGCGCGGGTCAAGGGCGCCTCCGGCGTCTGGAAGGACCTGACGGACTCGGTCAACCAGATGGCCTCGAACCTGACCGCGCAGGTGCGCGACATCGCGAACGTGACGACGGCGGTCGCGCGTGGCGACCTCTCGAAGAAGGTCACCGCCGACGTCAAGGGCGAGGTGCTCGAGCTGAAGAACACCGTCAACACGATGGTCGACCAGCTGAGCTCGTTCGCGGACGAGGTCACCCGTGTCGCCCGGGAGGTCGGCACCGACGGCCACCTGGGCGGTCAGGCGCAGGTGACGGGCGTCTCCGGCGTGTGGAAGGACCTGACCGAGAACGTGAACACGCTCGCCGCCAACCTCACGAGCCAGGTGCGCCACATCGCCACCGACACGACCGCGGAGGCGAACGGCGACCTCTCCACGAAGATCACAGTCGACGGCAAGGGCGCGGTGCTCGAGCTGAAG
>JAICPI010000052.1 GCA_025929895.1 Thermoleophilia bacterium | reverse complement strand
TAGGTCCGGAACTGCTTCTCGAGCAGCCCGTAGTACCGCCGTGCCTTCTGCTTCTCGCGCAGCTGCAGCAGATACTCCGACTGCTTGATGCGGCCGCGGCCGTGCTCCCCCGGCGGATACGAGCGACGCTCGATCGCGCACTTCTCGGTGAGGCAGCGCTCGCCCTTGAGGAAGAGCTTCATGCCCTCGCGGCGGCAGACGCGGCACTTCGGTCCGAGGTCCCTCGCCACTAGACCCTCCGCCTCTTCTTCTGCCGAACGCCGTTGTGCGCCTGCGGCGTGACGTCCTTGACGCCGAGGATCTCGAGCCCGGCCGCCTGGAGCGAGCGGATCGCCGTCTCGCGCCCGGAGCCCGGGCCCTTGACGAAGACCTCGACCTTCTGGAGGCCGTGCTCCATGCCCTTGCGCGCGCAGTTGTCGGCGGTGACCTGGGCGGCGAACGGGGTCGACTTGCGCGAGCCCTTGAACCCGGCCGAGCCGGCGGACTCCCACGCGATCACGTTGCCGGTGTTGTCGGTCAGCGCGACGATCGTGTTGTTGAAGGACGTCTTGATGTGCGCCTGTCCGATCGCGATGTTCTTCTTGACGCGGCGGCGCCCCCGCCCGCGGGCCGCTGTCTTGCGAGGAGGCGCCATCTACTTCGCCTTCTTGCCGCGGCCGACGGTCTTCTTGACGCCCTTGCGCGTGCGTGCGTTCGTCTTCGTGCGCTGGCCGTTGACGGGGAGGCCGCGCCGATGCCGGATCCCGCGATACGCGCCGATCTCGCCGAGACGCTTGATCGACTGCTGCCGGTCACGGCGCAGGTCGCCCTCGACGGTCACGTTCGCGTCGATGTAGTTGCGGAGCTTCGTGACCTCGTCGTCGGTGAGGTCGCGCACCTTCGTGTCGGGCGAGAGCCCGAGCTCCGAGAGAATCCGGTTCGACTTCGAGCGGCCGATGCCGAAGATGTACGTCAGGCCGACCTCGAGCCGCTTCTGGTTCGGCAGGTTGACCCCTGCGATGCGTGCCATAAGTGCTCCTATCCCTGCCGCTGCTTGTGGCGCGGGTTCGTGCAGATGACCATGGTCCGACCGTGCCGCTTGATCACGCGGCACCGCTCGCACATGGGCTTCACTGAGGGACGGACTTTCATCGGTGTCGGTAGGTGATGCGGCCGCGGGTCAGGTCGTAGGGACTGAGCTCGATCTTGACCTTGTCGCCGGGGAGGATCCGGATGTAGTTCTTCCGCATCTTCCCGCTGATCTTGGCCAGAACGTCCTGACCGGTCTCGAGCTTCACCCGGAACATCGTGCTCGGGAGCGCTTCGACGACCTCGCCCTCAGCCTCGATCTTGTCTTCCTTCTGCGGCATTTCCTCTCACGAAACCGGGCTCTGCGAGCCCGGAAATGAACACGAAAAGACGGCCTTTCGGCCGGTGGCTATCGTAGCAAACCGGCTCCGACCGGGGTCAGAATCCGAGGCCCGGACTCGGTCACGGCCACCGTGTGCTCGAAATGGGCCGAGAGCGAGCCGTCGGCGGTGTAGACCGACCACTGGTCGTCGTCGACGACGATGTCGACCCCGCCCGCCGTGATCATCGGCTCGATCGCCAGGGTCATCCCCGGCGAGAGGCGCGCGCCGCGGCCCGGCGAGCCGTAGTTCGGGATCTGCGGGTCCTCGTGGTAGGCGCGGCCGACGCCGTGCCCGACGAGGGCGCGGACGACCGCGAAGCCGGCCTCCTCGACGACCCGCTGGATCGCCGCGGAGATGTCGCCGATCCGGTTCTCGACCTGCGCCTGGTCGATCCCCGCCGCGAGCGCGGCCTGCGCCACCTCGAGCAGGCGCTCGGCCTCGGACGAGATCTCGCCCACGCCGAACGTGTACGCCGTGTCAGCGACGTAGCCGTCGAGCGTCACGCCGACGTCGATCGTGAGGAGGTCGCCCTCGGCGACGGCGTACTCCCCGGGGATCCCGTGGACGATCATGTCGTTCGGCGAGATGCAGATCGCCTTCGGGAAGCCGCGGTAGCCCTTCGAGGTGGGGGTGCCGCCCTGCGCGAGGATGTACTCCTCCGCGACGCGGTCGAGCTCGCCGCTCGTGATCCCGGGCTCGAGGTGGCGCCCGACGTGCGCGATCGTGTCGGCGGCGACGCGGCCCGCCGCCGCGATCAGCTCGATCTCGCGCTCGGACTTGCGGACGATCACGTCCCGGACCTCGCGGCGGCGGTCTCGAGCGCACGTTGGATCTCCGCGAACACCTGGTCAACGGTACCGGTGCCGTGGACGCCGACGAGGTTCCCATGTGCCCGGTAGTGCGTGACGATCGGCTCGGTCTCGCGGTGGTAGGTCGCGATCCGCGTGTCGATCGCCTCCGGCGTGTCGTCGGTGCGTCCCTCGTCGGCCGCGCGGTTGGCGATGCGCTCGCGCGCGACGTCGTCGGGGACCTGGAGCTCGAACACGATCGTCAGCGGCAGGCCGATCTCGGTGAGCATGTCGTCGAGCGCGTGGGCCTGCGCCATCGTGCGCGGGAAGCCGTCGAGCACGAATCCCTCGCCGGCGTCCGCGAGCTCCTCGCGGATCAGCTCGATCATCGTCTCGTCGGGGACGAGGTCGCCGCGCTCGAGGACCGCCTGCACCTGCTGCCCGAGCGGCGTGCCCTCGGCGACGTTCCGCCGCAGGATGTCGCCGGTCGCGACGTGCGGAAGGTCGTACTCCGCAGCGATCCGCTTCGCCTGCGTCCCCTTGCCCGACCCCTGGATGCCCAGGAGGAGGATGTTCAGCGGAGGAAGCCCTCGTAGGAGCGCATCATCATCTGCGACTCCATCTGGCGCATCGTGTCGAGCGCGACGCCGACCGCGATCAGCACGGACGTGCCGCCGAGCGCTCCGGCCGTGGCCTGCGAGAAGCCGCCGTAGACGATGAAGAGCGAGGGCAGCGTCGCGACGACCGCGAGGTAGAGCGCACCGGGCAGCGTCAGCCTCGTCAGCACGCGGTCGAGGTACTGCGCCGTCGGCGGTCCGGGCCGGATGCCGGGGATGTAGCCCCCGTGCTTGCGCAGGTTGTCCGCCTGGTCGACGGGGTTGAACTGGACCGCCGTGTAGAAGTACGTGAAGATCACGATCAGCACGCCCTGGAAGACGAGGTACGGCCAGTTGTTCGGCGTGAAGTACGAGTTGACGAACTCCTGCGTCTGCGGGAAGAACGTCCCGATCGTCGGGGGGAAGGCCATGATCGCAGCCGCGAAGATGACGGGGATCACTCCCGCCATGTTCACGCGCAGCGGCATGTAGGTCGACCCGCCGGTCGTCATCCTGCGCCCGACCATGCGTTTGGCGTACTGGATCGGTATTCGCCGCTGGCCCTCCTGCACGAAGACGACGGCGACGATCACGCCGAGCGCCATCAGCGGGAACATGATCTTCTCGACCGGGCCGCCGTTGATGAACGCCGTGATCCCGGTCGGCAGCGCGGTCAGGATCGACGCGAAGATCAGGAGCGAGATGCCGTTGCCGACGCCGCGCTTCGTAATCTGCTCGCCGAACCACATCAGGAGCGTCGCGCCCGCGGTCAGCGTCAGCACGATCAGGATCACGCGTGCCGTGGAGGCGTCGAGCGCGCCCTGGCGCTTGAACAGGTACGTGTAGCCGGCCGCCTGCATCAGCGAGAGCGCGACGGTGAGGTACCGCGTGTACTGGTTGATCTTCGCGTAGCCGGACTCGCCCTCCTTCTGGAGGCGCTCCAGCCGCGGCATCACGACCGTCATCAGCTGGAGGATGATCGAGGCCGTGATGTACGGCATGATCCCGAGCGCGAAGATGCTGAAGCGCGACAGCGCGCCGCCCGAGAAGAGCGAGAGCAGGCCGAGGATCGTGCCGCTGCCGCCACCCTGGTTGAAGTAGTTCGAGATCTGGTCGGAGCTGACGCCCGGCGCCGGCAGCCAGGAGCCGAGGCGGTAGACGGCGAGGATGAACGCGGTGAAAAGCAGGCGCTTGCGGAGTTCCGGCACGCGCCACGCGTTGGTCAGCCAAGAAAACACTTACGTGGTTTCTTGGTCGGGCTCTTCGACTTCCGCCTCCGAACCCTCGTCGGCATCTTCGGCTACCGGTGTCGCGATCCCCGCGGCGCGCTTCTTCGCGGCGATCTTGCGCCGCTTGCGGGTGGGGCCCTCGGTGCGCTCCTCGCGCAGCGCCGTGACGGTCCCGCCGGCCGCCTCGATCTTCTCGCGTGCGGTGGCCGAAAAGCGATGTGCCGTGACCGTCAGCTTCTTCGTCAGATCGCCGTGCCCGAGGATCTTCACGTCCGTGCGCGTGTTCCGGATCAACCCCTTCTCCTTCAGCGCCTCCGGCGTGACCTCGGCGCCCGCGTCGAAGCGCGCCTCGAGGTCGCGCAGGTTGACGCCCTGCGTGAAGGTGCGGAACGGACCGATCGGCATCGCGTCCTTCGACGTCGAGCCCCGCTGCTTCGGCAGGCGCATCGCGATCGGCATCTGGCCGCCCTCGAAGCCGACGCGCATCTTGTGCGAGCCCGCGCGCGACTTCTGGCCCTTCAGCCCGCGGCCGGAGTAGCGGCCCTTGCCCGAGCCCAGGCCGCGGCCGACCCGCTTGCGGTCCTGCCGCTTCTGCGCGGGCGCGAGCGTGCTGAGGGAGAGCTTGCGATCGGCCATCAGGCTTCCTCCACCTTCACGAGATGGCGGACCTTCCTGAGCATACCGGCGAGCTGCGGCGACTCCGGCTTCTCGACGGAGCGCCCGATCTTGCCGAGGCCGAGCGCGCGCAGCGTGCCGCGATGGCGCTCGCTCTGGCCGATCTGGCTACGCGTCTGGGTGATCTTCAGCTGCGCCATTCGTGGTCTCCGCCTCGGGCTCTTCCGGACGCTTGTACGGGAGGACCTCAGCGATCGTCTTGCCGCGCGCGCGCGCGACGTCCTCGGGACGGCGCAGCGACTGGAGCGCGTTCACGGTCGCCTTGGCCATGTTGATCGGGTTCGTGGTGCCAAGGCTCTTCGCGAGGATGTCGCGGATTCCGGCGAGCTCGAGCACCGCTCGGACGCCGCCGCCGGCGATCACGCCGGTGCCCTCGCTGGCGGGGCGCAGCATCACGCGCGCCGCGTCGAAGCGGCCGAGCACCTCGTGGGTGATCGTCGTGCCGTGCTTCGGCACCGTGAACAGGTTTTTCTTCGCGTCGTCGACCGCCTTCGTGATCGCCAGCGGCACCTCGCGCGCCTTGCCGTACCCGACGCCGACGCGGTCGTGCTCGTCGCCGATCACCACGAGCGCGGTGAACGAGAAGCGCCGGCCGCCCTTGACGACCTTCGCGACTCGGTTGATCTCGACCACGCGCTCCTTGAGCTCGCGGGTCTCCTGGAACTGCACGTCGCTCAAAACTGGAGCCCTCCCTCGCGCGCGGCCTCGGCCAGCGCCTTGACACGACCGTGGTACAGGTAGCCGCCGCGGTCGAAGACGACGGCCTTCACGCCTGCCTGCTTCGCGTTCGCGGCTAGGAGCTTGCCGACCTCGGCGGCCTGCTGGGCCTTGTTGCCCTTGAACGCCTTCAGGTGCAGCCAGCTCGCGGCGGCGACGGTCTTCGCGCTCGCGTCGTCGACCAGCTGCGCCTCGATCCCGCGATTCGAGCGGAACACGACGAGGCGCGGACGCTCGGCGGTGCCCCGGACCTTGCCACGGACCCTGCGGTGTCTACGCAGTCGCGCCTCACGCACTGCGAGACTCATGACTCACTCCTCCGCGAAAAATGCGGAGCATTTTTCGCGGTAATCATGCTCTCTTGCCGACCTTCCGGCGCACGTACTCGCCCTCGTAGCGGATCCCCTTGCCCTTGTAGGGCTCGGGAGGCCGGACCTTGCGAATCTCCGCCGCGACCTGGCCGACGGCCTGCTTGTCGATCCCCTTGACCGTGATCTGCGTCGGCGTCGGAACGTCGAAGCTGATGCCCTGGCGCGCCTCGATCGTGACGGGGTGCGAGTAGCCGACGCTGAGCTCGAGCGCGGTGCCCTTGAGGGTCGCGCGGTAGCCGACCCCCTGGATCTCGAGCCGGCGCTCGAAGCCCTGCGTGACGCCCTCGACCATGTTCGCGACGAGCGTGCGCGTGAGCCCGTGGAGCGCGCGGTCCTCGCCGCGCTCGGTCGGGCGCTCGACGACGATCTCGCCGTCGCGCTGCTCGATCTTCATCCGCGTCGGCACGGTCTGGCTGAGCTCGCCGAGCGGCCCGTTCACCTGGACGCGCCCGGGGGAAATCGCCACGTTCACCGAGCCGGGAATTTCGATTGGTTTCTTGCCGATTCGACTCATGGGTTCACCAGACGAAGCAGACGACCTCGCCGCCGATGCCTTCCTTCTCCGCGGTGCGGCTCGTGACGAGCCCCTTGGGCGTGGACATGATCGCCGTGCCCATGCCGCCGAGCACGCGCGGAAGGCGGTCCTTCCGAGCGTACACGCGGCGCCCGGGCTTCGAGATGCGCTTCAGGTCGGTCAGGATCCGCTCGCGGCTGCGGCCGTACTTGAGCTCGACGACGAGCAGGTCGAAGCTCTCCCCGCGCTCGACGCGGTAGTCGGTGATGTAGCCCTCCTCCTTCAGGAGGCGCGCGATCTCGACCTTGACCTTCGAGGTCGGCATGCGCGTCTCCGCGTGGAGCGCCTTGTTCGCGTTCCTGATCCTCGTGAGCATGTCCGCAATCGGGTCGGTAACCACGGTGCCTCCTACCAGCTCGACTTGGTCATGCCCGGGATCGAGCCGTGGTGCGCGAGCTCCCGCAGGCAGATCCGGCAGAGGCCGAACTTGCGGAAGACGGCGCGGGGACGTCCGCAGCGGTTGCAGCGCGTGTACGCACGCGTCTTGAACTTCTGCGGCCGGGCCTGCTTGATGACGAGCGACTTCTTGGCCACTACTGCTGCTCCCTCTGTTCGCCGGCGAACGGGAGCCCGAGCGCGCGCAGGAGCGCGAGGGCGTGCTCGTCGGACTCGGCGGTCGTCGTGATGGCGACGTCGAGCCCGCGGATCTGGGAGACGTCGTCGTAATTGATCTCGGGGAAGATGAGCTGCTCGCGGATCCCGAGCGAGTAGTTCCCGCGCCCGTCGAACGAACCGGTGCTCAGGCCGCGGAAGTCGCGGATCCGGGGCAGCGCGATCGAGACGAGCCGGTCGAGGAACTCCCACATCCGGTCGCCGCGAAGCGTCACCTTGGCGCCGATCGGCATCCCCTCGCGGATCTTGAACTGGGCGATCGACTTGCGGGCGCGGCGCTGCTGGGCGCGCTGCCCGGCGATGATCGTCAGCTCCTCGATCGCGGAATCGAGCTGCTTGGCGTCGTTCTTGGCCTCGCCGACGCCCATGTTGAGCGTGATCTTCGTGATCCGCGGGACGCGCATGAGCGAGATGCCGAGCTCGTCCCTCAACTGGCCGCGCAGCTGACCGCCGTAGAGCTCCTTCAGGCGCGGCACGTAGTTGCCCGTCGCCTGCTCCGTGCGCTCCTCCGTGCGTTCGCGTGTCGCCATCAGCGATCCAGCTCCTCGCCGCAGTCGGCGCGGCGGCAGACGCGGATGTGGACGTGCTCGCCGCGGATCTCGCGCTCGGCCATCCCGACGCGCGTCGGCCGGTTGCAGACCGGGCAGACGACCATGACGTTCGAGACCGGCACCGCGGCGGCCTTCTCGATGATCCCGCCGGGGACGATCTGCGGCGCGCCCATCCGGCTCGGGTCCTTCATCGGCTTCGGCCGCTGGTGGCGCTTCATCATGTTCAGGTTCTCGACGATCACGCGCCGGTCGTCCTTGCGCACCTCGAGCACGCGACCTTGCTTGCCGCGGTCCTTGCCGGTCAGCATCTGGACGAGATCGCCCTTCTTCACCTTCAGCTTGACGGACACCTAGAGCACCTCCGGCGCGAGCGAGACGATCTTCATGAAGTTCTTCTCACGCAGCTCGCGGGCGACGGGACCGAAGATGCGCGTTCCGCGCGGGTTCCGCTGCGCGTCGATGATCACCGCGGCGTTCTCGTCGAAGCCGATCAGCGTGCCGTCGTCGCGCGCGTACGGCTTCTTCGTCCGCACGACGACCGCCTGCACGACCTCGCCCTTCTTGATCGCGCCCTGGGGCGTCGCCGACTTGACGGTCGCGGTGATGATGTCGCCCACGCGCGCGTAGCGGCGGTGGGAGCCGCCCTTGACGCGGATCGTGAGCAGCTCGCGGGCGCCGGTGTTGTCGGCCACCTTGAGCCGGGACTCCTGTTGGATCACTTCGCGACCTCCACCACTTCGGCGAGGCGCCAGTTCTTCGTCTTCGAGAGCGGCCGGGTCTCCACGATGCGGACGACGTCGCCGACGTTCGCCTGGTTGCGCTCGTCGTGCGCGTGGAACTTCTGCGACCGGCGGATCACCTTCTTGTAGCGCGGATGCATCTTGATCACGTCGACCTTGACGACGATCGTCTTGTCCATCGCGCTCGAGACGACGACGCCGCGGCGCTCCTGGCGCCGGCCCCGCTCGCCCTCGGGCTTCGGGAGCCGCACGATCGGCTTGCGGGTCGCGGGCCGCTCGCGCGCGGGCTTCGTGCGCGTGCGGCGCTCGCTCCGCGGAACGTGCTTGCGCGGGCGCTGCTTCTTGACGGGCGCGGCGGGCGCCTCGGCCTCTGCGGCGGCGGGCGCGTCTCCGGGCTCCGCCTCGTCGGTCTCGCCCGCCGCCTCCTCGGCGGTCTCGGGCGCCTCGACCTCCTCGGCCTCGGTCGTCGCCGGCTCCTCGGCCGCGGGCGCGGGCGTCTCCGCCTCGGCGGTCGGCTCGGTTGTCTCGTTCTCGGTCTCGCTCACTTCCCGGTCCTCTCCATCGCACCGCGCTCGTTTCGCACCGTCAGGATCCGCGCGATCTCGCGCTTCGCGAGCCGCACGCGCGACGGGTTCTCGAGCGCACCCGTGGCCGCCTGGAAGCGCAGGTTGAACAGCTCCTGCCGCCGGTCGTGCAGCTTCTCCTCCAGCTCGGCGTCGCTCAGGTCACGGAGCTCTCTAGGCCTCAAAGAGATCAGCCTCCCGCTTCACGATCCGCGTGCGGACCGACAGCTTGCTCCCGGCGAGCCGCAGCGCCTCCTTGGCGAGCGGCTCGGGCACGCCCGCGAGCTCGAACATGACGCGGCCGGGCTTGACGACCGCGACCCAGTGCTCGGGCGAGCCCTTGCCGGACCCCATGCGCGTCTCGGCCGGCTTCTGCGTGACGGGCTTGTCCGGGAAGAGGTTGATCCAGACCTTGCCGCCGCGCTTGATCTTGCGCGTCATCGCGATCCGGGCCGCCTCGATCTGGCGATTCGTCAGCCACCCCTCCTCGAGCGCCTTCAACCCCCAGTCGCCGAACTGCACGTTCGTCTGGCCCTTGGCCGTGCCGCGGCGGCGGCCGCGCTGGACCTTGCGGAACTTGCTCTTCTTCGGAAGCAGCATCAGTCGGCCTTCTTCTTCCGCGGCGCGCGCGGGCGCTTCGGCTTCTCGGCCGCGGGATCACCCGACTGCTCGAGCTTCGTCGGGTCCTCGACCTGCGTCTTCTCGGTCGTCGTGTCGGGCGCCTCGGCGACGGGTGCCGGCGTCGTCGCGACCTCCGGCTGGATCTCCGGCTGCTCGCGGCCCTCGGCCGACACGCCCTGCTCGTCGGTGCGCGGGCTCTCGACCTTGTCGCCCTTCGTGCCGCCCCGGCGCGGCCGGGCGCGGCCGGTCGTGCCCGTCTTGCGCGCGCCGCCGGGCCCGCCGCCTGCGGCGCCGGGACGACGGCGCTGGCGCACGGGTCCGAGACCCTCGCGGTCGCGCTGGCGATCGCGGCCGCCCTCGCGGGAGGCGCCGAGCCCTTCGACGACCCCGCCGCGGCGGCGGCGCGTGTCCTGCTCGCCGAGCCGCTGCTCCTTGCCGCCGAGGTTGCCCTCGAAGCCCGCGGGCATGATCTCGCCCTTGTTGATCCAGACCTTCACGCCGATGCGGCCGAAGGTCGTCTTCGCCTCGACGAACCCGTAGTCGATGTCCGCGCGGATCGTGTGCAGAGGGACGCGGCCCTCGGAGTAGCTCTCCGAGCGCGACATCTCGCCGCCGCCGAGCCGGCCGCCGCACTGGATGCGGATGCCCTCGGCCCCGGAGCGGACGGCCGAGGCGAGCGCGCGCTTCATCGCCCGCCGGAAGCTGACGCGGTTCTGGAGCTGCTCGGCGATCGACTGCGCGACGAGCTTCGCGTCGAGCTCGGGGCGCTTGATCTCGTTGATGTTGATGTGGACGTTCTTCTGCGTGATCGAGTGCAGCTCCTTACGGAGCGCGTCCACCTCGACGCCCGACTTGCCGATCACGATCCCGGGGCGCGCCGTGTAGATGTCGACGGTGATCCGCTGCTTGTCCTTGCGGATCAGGATGTCGGAGATCCCCGCGTGGCCGAGCTTGCCCTGGATGTGGTCGCGGATCTTGATGTCCTCGATCAGGTACTGCGGAAACTGCTTCTTGTCCGTGTACCAGTTCGACTTCCAGTCGTGGATCACGCCGACGCGCATGGCGCCCGGATGGACCTTCTGTCCCATTAGTGCCCCTTCCGGTGACGGTCTCGCGCTTCTGGCGTCCGCACGGGGTCGCCAGGCAAGGACGCAGGGAGCGCGCGGGCCAGGAGGCCCGGGCGCGACTGAGGACGCGGCCTGGCGGCGCCGTGCGCCGCCAGAAGTGCCCTGACTGTTGCCGGGAGGGGCACCTAACTCCCCTTCTTCTGCGTGCGTCTCGTCGGCTGCGGTCTGTTCGCGGCCGAGGGTCGCGGCTGCGCCCCGCTGCCCAGGTCGGGGCGGGGCTGGCGGCCGCGCCGCTCGGAGCGCGGCTTCGGGGCGTCGCCCTTCGGCGGCGCCTTCCTCTTCGGCTTTGCGACGGCCCGCGCGCCGTTCGTGGCCGCGAGCTCGACGGTGATGTGGCAGGTGCGCTTGCGGATCCGGGCGACTCGGCCGCGCGCGCGGGGGCGCCAGCGCTTCAGCGTCGGTCCCTCGTCGGCGTAGGCGGCGGCGACGACCAGCTCGTCGCCGACGAGCCCGAAGTTCGCCTCGGCGTTCGCGACGGCGGAGCGGAGCACGCGCTCGATGTCGCGCGCGATCGCTCGCTCGCTGAACGCGAGCACGGTGCGCGCCTCGGGAACGGTCAGGCCGCGGATGTGCTCGAGCACGAGCCGCGCCTTGCGCGCGGACGAGCGCACCCAGCGGGCCTGGGCCCGGACGTCGCGGGTCTCGGTCTCGACTGTTGTCACTACTTCTTCACCGTCGCCTTGCGGTCGCCGGAGTGCCCGCGAAACGTCCGCGTCGGAGCGAACTCGCCGAGCTTGTGGCCCACCATCTGGTCGGAGACGAACACGGGAACGTGCTTGCGACCGTCGTGGACCGCGATCGTGTGCCCGATCATCTCGGGGAAGATCGTCGACGTCCGCGACCAGGTGCGGATCATCTGCTTCGAGCCCGACGTGTTCATCGCCTCGATGCGCTGCATCAGGCGCTCTTCCACGAACGGCCCCTTCTTGCTCGATCTGCTCACTTGCGACCTCTCTTGCGGCTGCGGACGATCAACTTGTCGGATTCCTTGTGCTTGCGGCGCGTCGGCTTGCCGAGCGTCGGCACGCCCCACGGCGTCACGGGGTGACGGCCGCCCTTCGACTTGCCCTCGCCGCCGCCGTGCGGGTGGTCGACCGGGTTCATCGCGGAGCCGCGCACCGTGGGCCGCTGGCCCTTCCACCGGCTCCGGCCCGCCTTGCCCCCCGACTCGTTCTCGTGGTCGAGGTTGCCGACCTGGCCGACGGTGGCCCGACAGGTTAGCGGCACCCTGCGCATCTCGCCCGAGGGCAGCCGGAGCACGGCGTAGCCGTCGTCCTTCGCCACGAGCTGGACCCCAGAGCCGGCCGAGCGCGCCATCTTGCCGCCCTGGCCGGGCTTCAGCTCGACGTTGTGCACGAGCGTGCCCGTCGGGATGTTCTCGAGCGGGAGCGCGTTGCCGGGCTTGATGTCCGCGCGAGGGCCCGACTCGACCGTCGCGCCCGCGCGCAGCCGGGCCGGCGCGAGGATGTACGCCTTCGCGCCGTCGGCGTAGTGCAGCAAGGCAATGCGCGCGGAACGATTCGGGTCGTACTCGATCGCGGCGACCTTGGCCGGAACGCCGTCCTTCGTCCGCTTGAAGTCGATCACGCGGTAGCGGCGCTTGTGGCCACCGCCCTGGTGCCGCGTCGTGATGCGCCCCATGTTGTTGCGGCCACCCTTGCGCTTGACCGGCTCGAGGAGCGACTTCTCGGGCTCCTTCTTCGTGACGTCGTCGAAGGTCGACACCGTCATGAAGCGGCGGCCCGGGGACGTCGGCTTGAACTTGCGGACGGGCATCAGACCTGAGCCCCCTCGAAGATCTCGATCGACTCGCCCTCGGCGAGCTGGACGATCGCCTTCTTCCAGCCGGGCCGCATGCCCTTGGAGATGCCGCGGCGCTTCGGCTTCGACTGCACCTTGACGATGTTCACGCGCTGCACCTTGACGTCGAACAGCTGCTCGACCGCCTGGCGGACCTGGGTCTTGTGCGCGTCCGGGTGGATGCGGAACGAGTACTTGTTGTCGTCGATCAGCGAGTAGCTCTTCTCGGAGACGACCGGCGCGAGCAGGACCTCGTTCGGATGGAGGCTCACTGCGCCCGCCTTTCCACCAGCGGCAGCGCGGCCTCGCTGACGAGCAGCCCGCGCGCCCACACGAGCTCCGACACCTCGAGCTCGCTCGGCAGCGTCACGAGCACCTTCTCGAGGTTGCGGAACGACTTGATCACGTTCTCCTCCTCGGGGGCGGCGACGACGAGCAGCGGCCGCTCCTGGCCCCACGCGTCGATCAGCGCGGCGGCCTCGCTCGTCGAGGGCTCGGCGAACGCGGGCCCGAGCACGGCGAACGTGCCGGCCTGGACGTGGTCGGAGAGCGCTGCCCGGAACGCGGCGCGGCGCTCCTTGCGGTTGACCTTGACCTCGAAGTTCGTCCGGGGCGCGAACGCGACGCCGCCGCCGGTCCACTGGACGGCACGGGTGGTGCCCGCGCGCGCACGGCCGGTGCCCTTCTGGCGGAACGGCTTCGCGCGGCCGCCGGCGACGAGCCCACGGCTCTTCACCGCCTTCGTCCCGGCGCGGCTCGCGGCGAACTCGGCGCGCACCGTCTCGTGGACGAGGTGCGGCTTCACCTCGGCGCCGAACACGGCCTCCGTCAACGAGAGGTCCATCGACTTCTTGCCCTTGCCGTCGAGCACCGGTGCCTTCGGAGCAGCCATCAGCGCTTCTCCTCCCGCACTTCCACGATGCCGTTCTTCGGCCCGGGCACGGCGCCCTTGACGAGCAGCAGGTTCCGCTCCGGGTCGGTCGCGTGGATGGTCAACCCGACCTGCGTGCGGCGCTTGCCGCCCATGCGGCCGGCCATCTTCATGCCCTTGAACACGCGCGAGGGCGTCGCCGACGCGCCGATCGAGCCGGGCTTGCGGACGTTGTGCGAGCCGTGCGAGACGGGGCCGCGGGCGAAGTTGTGCCGCTTGATCGTGCCGGCGAAGCCCTTGCCGATCCCGATCCCGGAGACCTTCACGCGGTCGCCGGGCTCGAAGGCCTCGACGGTGACGGTCTCGCCGGGGACGAGCTCGCTCGCGCCGCGGAACTCACGGACGTGGCGGTGGGGCTCGACGTCCTTCGAGCGGAGGTGGCCGACCTCGCCGCGCGAGAGCTTCCGTTCGGCGACGGGCTCGTAGGCCAGCTGGACCGCGTCGTAGCCGTCCGCGGCCTGCGTGCGCACGACGACGACGGGGCACGGCCCCGCCTCGATCACGGTCACGGACGTGACGCCGCCGGACTCCTCGTCGAAGATCTGCGTCATGCCGAGCTTCCTGCCCAGGATGCCCTTCACAGCTTGATCTCGATGTCGACGCCGGCCGGGAGGTCGAGCCGCATCAGGGAATCGACCGTCTTCGGCGTGGGCGAGTGGATGTCGATCAGCCGCTTGTGCGTGCGGACCTCGAAGTGCTCGCGCGAGTCCTTGTCCTTGAACGGGCTGCGGATCACGACGTAGACGTTCTTCTCGGTCGGGAGCGGAACGGGACCGGTGATCGTCGCGCCGGTACGCGTCGCCGTCTCGACGATCGACGCCGCCGAGCGGTCGAGTGCCTGATGGTCATAGCCCTTCAGGCGGATGCGGATCTTCGACTGAGCCACCGGTCCCCGTTTCCCGTTCCTACTTCTTGATCTCGGTCACGACGCCCGCACCCACGGTGCGGCCGCCCTCGCGGATCGCGAAGCGGAGACCCTGATCCATCGCGATCGGCTGGATCAGCTCGATCTCCATGTTCGTGTTGTCGCCCGGCATGACCATCTCCTGGCCCTCCGGGAGCTTGATCGAGCCGGTCACGTCCGTCGTCCGGAAGTAGAACTGCGGCCGGTAGCCGTTGAAGAACGGCGTGTGGCGGCCACCCTCGTCCTTCGAGAGGACGTAGACCTCGGCGTTGAAGTGCGTGTGCGGCGTGATCGAGCCCGGCTTGCAGAGGACCTGACCGCGCTCCACCTCCTCGCGCTTCGTGCCTCGGAGCAGCGCGCCGGCGTTGTCGCCCGCCTGCGCGTAGTCGAGCGTCTTCTGGAACATCTCGAGGCCCGTGACGACCGTCTTCGTCGTCTTCTCGTGGATGCCGACGATCTCGATCTCGTTGCCGCTCTCGATCTTGCCCTGCTCGATGCGTCCGGTCACGACGGTGCCGCGGCCGGTGATCGTGAACACGTCCTCGATCGGCATCAGGAACGGCTTGTCGATGTCGCGGACCGGCTCCGGGATGTACGAGTCGACCGCCTCCATCAGCTCGAGGATCTTCGGCGTCCACTCGGCATCGCCCTCGAGCGCCTTCAGCGCCGACACCTGGACGATCGGGATGTCGTCACCCGGGAACTCGTACTTGGAGAGCAGCTCGCGCACCTCCATCTCGACGAGCTCGATCAGCTCGGGGTCATCGACCATGTCGGCCTTGTTCAGCGCGACGACGATCGCCGGCACCTCGACCTGGCGGGCGAGCAGGATGTGCTCGCGGGTCTGCGGCATCGGGCCGTCGGCCGCCGAGACGACGAGGATCGCGCCGTCCATCTGCGCGGCGCCCGTGATCATGTTCTTGATGTAGTCGGCGTGCCCCGGGCAGTCGACGTGCGCGTAGTGGCGGTTCGCCGTCTCGTACTCGACGTGCGCCGTGTTGATCGTGATCCCGCGCTGCTTCTCCTCCGGCGCCTTGTCGATCTCGTCGAACGAGACCGCGGTCCCGGTGCCCTGCTCGGCAAGGACCTTCGTGATCGCCGCTGTGAGCGTGGTCTTCCCGTGGTCGATGTGACCGATCGTGCCGACGTTGACGTGCGGCTTGGTGCGCTCGAACTTCTGCTTTGCCATTGCTCCTCCGGTTCTCCTTTTCTATGCCTCTGCAGAGACGAGCTCCGCGGCGATCCCTTGCGGGACGTCCTCGTAGCGCTCGAACTGCATCGTGAAGGTTGCCCGTCCCTGCGTCATCGAGCGGAGGTCGGTCGCGTACCCGAACATCTCCGACAGCGGAACCTTTGCCTTGATCGCCTGGGCGTTGCCGCGGGGCTCCAGGTGCTCCACCCGGCCGCGGCGAGAGTTGAGGTTGCCCATCACGTCGCCCAGGTACTCCTCCGGCGTCACGACCTCGACGGCCATCACCGGCTCGAGCAGCTTGGGCTTCGCGCGCTTCATCGCCTCCTTGACCGCCATCGAGCCGGCGACCTTGAAGGCGATCTCGCTCGAGTCGACGTCGTGGTACGACCCGTCGACGAGCTCGACCCGGATGTCGACGACCGGGTAGCCGGCGAGCACGCCGGACTCCATCGCCTCCTGGATCCCCAGGTCGATCGAGGGGATGTACTCCTTCGGGATCTTGCCGCCGACGATCTTGTCGACGAACTCGTAACCCTCGCCCTGCGTCGGCTCCAGGTTGATCACGGCGTGGCCGTACTGGCCGCGGCCGCCCGTCTGGCGCACGAACTTGCCCGAGATCTTCTCGACGGCCTTGGAGACCGTCTCCCGGTAGGCGACCTGCGGCCGGCCCACGTTCGCGTCGACGTTGAACTCGCGCTTGAGGCGGTCGACGATGATCTCGAGGTGCAGCTCGCCCATCCCCGAGATGAGCGTCTGACCGGTCTCGTCGTCCGTGCGGACGCGGAAGGTGGGATCCTCCTCGGAGAGGCGCTGGAGGCCCTGGCCGAGCTTGTCCTGGTCGCCCTTCGTCTTCGGCTCGACCGCGACCGAGATGACCGGGTCGGGGAACTCCATCGCCTCGAGCACGATCGGCGCGGTCTCGACGGCGAGCGTGTCCCCGGTCGTCGTGTTCTTGACGCCGACGAGCGCGGCGATCTCGCCCGCTCCCAGGTCCTCGCGCTCCTCGCGGTGGTTCGCGTGCATCTGGAGGATCCGCGAGATCCGCTCGGTCTTGCCCGTGGTCGTGTTCAGCACCCGCTCGCCGGCCTTCAGCTGGCCCGAGTAGACGCGGATGTACGTGAGCTTCCCGACGTACGGGTCGGACATGACCTTGAAGGCAAGCGCGGCGAAGGGCTCGTCGAGCGCCGGGCGGCGTGAGAGCTCGTGCTCGGTGCGCGGGTCGAGGCCGTGGATCGGCGGCACCTCGAGCGGGCTCGGGAGGTAGTCGATCACGGCGTCGAGGAGCGGCTGCACGCCCTTGTTCTTGAAGGCGGAGCCGGCCAGCACCGGCGTGATCGAGATGTCGAGCGTCGCGGCGCGGAGCGCGCGCTTCAGCATCTCGGGCGTGACGGCGGTCTCGTCGGAGAGGTAGGTCTCCGTCAGCTCGTCGTCGTGGTCGGCGACCGACTCGATCAGCTGGTGGTGGTACTCGCTCGCCTGCTCCAGCAGCTCGGGGGGGATCTCCTCGATCTCCATCTTCGTGCCGAGGTCGTCGGAGTAGGTGATCGCGCGCATCTCGACGAGGTCGACGACGCCGCGGTGGTGCTCCTCCTGCCCGATCGGCAGCTGGATCGGGACCGGCTTCGCGCCGAGGCGGTCGACCATCGACTGCACGGCGGCGAAGAAGTCCGCGCCTGTGCGGTCGAGCTTGTTGATGAAGGCGATCCGCGGAACTTTGTAGCGGTCGGCCTGGCGCCAGACCGTCTCGGACTGCGGCTCGACGCCTGCGACCGAGTCGAAGACGGCGATCGCGCCGTCGAGGACGCGTAGGCTGCGCTCGACCTCGACCGTAAAGT
>JAICPI010000053.1 GCA_025929895.1 Thermoleophilia bacterium | reverse complement strand
GGCACGCAGGTGCCCGCCGGCAGGCTCGAGGCCGACGAGGAGCTCGAGCCCGCGCTGCTGCGCGAGCTGCACGAGGAGGCCGGCCTCGTGGACGTGCGGGTCGTGCGGCGGCTCGGGGAATGGGACGGCGCGGCGCTCGGCCACGGCGCCGGCCTCCGCAACCACGTGTTCGAGCTCGAGGCTCCGGGCGCCCCAGACAAGTGGGAGCACACCGTCTTCGGGGACGGCGACGACGCCGGGTTCGTGTTCCGCTATCGCTGGGAGCCGCTCACGCCCGAGCTCCGGCTCTGGAACTCGACCGATCCGGTGCTCGCCGAGCTCTAGACCCGCGTCTCCACCTGGAGCGAGATCGCCTCCGCGTCCACGAGCTCGATCGCGCTGCCGGCGCGCAGAGTGTTGTGCACTTCGGCCACCTCGTCGACGTGGCGGATCAGCTCCATGATCTCGTCCTCCGGCGCCTCGGCCTCGACGCGCGTCGAGTAGCGGACGTGCTCCGCGCGCGGAGGCTCGCCGACCCAGTCGCACTCGACGACGACGCGCACGCCGAGCACGGTGAGCCCGCGGCTCGCGGCCTCGCGGAACACGTCGTTCGCGTAGCACGCGCCGAGCGAGAGCAGGAGGAGCTGGCCGCCGTTGAAGCCCATGCCCTGGCCGCCGTCGTCGGGGCCGCGGTCGATCACGAGCGAGTGGGTGCCGCTCCAGCCGACCGAGAAGGTGCCCTCGTGCGCACTCCGGACGTGGACGGTCATCTGGCTCACGGCACTGATGCTACGCGCGCTCCGCGAGGTCTGCCAGCGCCACCCGGGCCGCCGACCAGCCGCACAGCCCGTGCACGCCGGCGCCCGGGGGCGTTGCCGCCGAGCAGAGGTAGACACCGGCCAGCGGCGTGCGATACGGAACGCGCCGGCGCGTCGGCCGCGTGAGCAGCTGGCCGAGGTCCATCGCCCCCACGTTGATGTCCCCGCCCACGAGGTTCCGGTTCCTCGCCTCGAGCTCGAGCGGCCCGAGCTCGCTGCGGGCGAGGACGAGCTCGCGGAACCCCGGTGCGAAGCGCTCGACCTGCGCCTCGATCGGCTCGGTCATCGACTCGCTCGACGCGTGCGGCACGTGGCAGTAGCCCCACGCCGTGTGCTTGCCCTCGGGCGCGCGAGTCGGGTCGAACAGGGTGTGCTGCGCGAAGAGGACGAACGGCCGCTCGGCGGCGCGGCCGGCCCACGGCGACCACTCCGACGCCGAGAGCTCGGCGAGCGTCCCGCCGAGGTGCAGCGTGGCCGTGCGCGCGGCCGCCTCCGCGCGCCACGGCACCGGCCCGTCGAGCGCCCAGTCGACCTTGAAGGCGCCGACGCCGTAGCGGTAGCGCTCGAGCGCGCGCTCGTAGCGCGCCGGGAAGCGGCCGCGCGCGAGCCGCAGCAGCTCCCTCGGGGAAACGTCGGCGAGCACGACGTCCGAGTCCGGGAGCCGGTGGACTCGGCTCTCGACAACCACCTCGACCCCGAGCTCGCGCGCCTTCGCGGCGAGCGCGTCGGAGATCCGCTGCGCGCCCCCGCGCGGGAAGCCCCAGCCGGCCACGTGGCCGAGCGCAAGCAGCGCGAGCGCGAAGCCGCCGGTCGGGCGGCGCTCGAGCGGGAGCAGCGAGTGCGAGGCGTTCCCCGCGAGGAGCGCGCGGGCGCGCTCGCCGGCGAACGTCTGCTCGGCGAGACTGCGCGCGTCCGCGAGCGCCGCGCGCACCAGGCGCAGCGCGGCACGCGCGCCGAGCGCCCGGGCGAGCCGAGCGGCCGCGCGCGGCGGCGCTGGCAGCGGCCCGAGCAGCACGGGCTCCACGGCCTCCCAGTGCTCGACGAGCGGGCCGACGAGCTCGCGGTACGCACGGGCGTCCCCGCCGAGCTGGTCGGCCGTCGCGTCGACGTCGCGCTCCACCGTCACCGCGGTCCCGTCGTCGAAGGGGTGCGCGACCTGCGCGGGCGGCTCGACCCACTCGAGCTCGAGCTCGAGCGAGCGGAGGAACGGCGAGTCCCGACCGAGCGGATGGATCGCCGAGCACACGTCGTGCACGAACCCGGGCAGCGTCAGCTCGAGCGAGCGCGCGCCGCCCCCGATCGTCGCCTGCTCCTCGTGCACCTCGACGTCGAGCCCGGCCTGCGCGAGGGCGATCGCCCCGCAGAGGCCGTTCGGCCCCGAGCCGATCACGACGGCTCTCACCGGAGCGCGCGAAGCGCCCGCGCGAGCGCCTGACCGCCTGCGAGCACGGGCTCGTAGAGGTCGCCGTGGCGCTCGATCCGCTCGAGCGCCTCGCGCAGGCCGAAGTCGCGTGGCCGCACGTGCTCGGTCAGCTCCTCCCAGCGGAGCGGCGTCGAGACGGGCGCGCCCGGCCGCGGTCGCACCGAGTACACGGACGCGATCGTCTTGCCGTGGCCGTTCTGCCGGTGGTCGACGAGCACCGCTCCCTCGGGCCGCTTCTTCTTCAGCCACTGCGTCGTCGCGAGGCCGGGGTTCTCGGCCTCGACCTGCCGGGAGACGCGCTCGGCGAAATCGTACGTCTGCTGGAACGACGCGCGGCGCGCGATCGGCACGAGCACGTGGATCCCCGACGCGCCCGAGGTCTTCACATACGAGCGGAGGTCGAGGCGCTCGAGCGCGGCCCTGACGAGGTGCGCGACGCGCACGGCGTTCGCGAAGCCGTCGTCGGGCGGGTCGAGGTCGAAGACGACGTAGTCGGGGCGCTCGGGCTTGTCCACGCGCGAGTACCACGCGTTCATGTCGACGCAGTTCATCTGCACCGCCCAGAGCAGCGCGTCGCGCGAGTTGACGAGCGCGAAGTCGACGAGCCGCGCTCCGCCCTCGCGCGGGTGCGTCGTGAACTGCCGAGTCGGAACCCAGTCCGGGGTGCCCCTCGGCGCCTGCTTCTGGAAGTAGGCCTCCTGCGTGATCCCGTGGGGATAGCGCTTCAGCGTGAACGGCCGGTTCTTCAGGTGGGGCAGAATCGCCGGCGCGACCTCGCCGTAGTAGGCGAAGAGGTCGCCCTTCGTGATCCCGTCGTCCGGGAAGAGCACGCGGTCGGCGCTCGAGAGCCTGACGCGCGTCATTGCTTGCGGTCGTCGTCGTCCTTGCGCCTCGGCGGGTCGACGCCGAGCCTGCGCAGCTCCTCCTCGAGCGCGGCCTCGTTCCGCCGTGAGAGGACGTCGAAGACCTCCTCGTACCTCCGCTCCTTCCGGTCGGAGAACGGGAGCTTCAGGAAACGCCGGCGAGGAGGAATGCGCGGCTCTCCTTCAGCATCTCGCGCGCGATCACGATCCGCTGGATCTCGTTCGTGCCCTCGTAGATCTGCGTGATCTTCGCGTCGCGCATCATCCGCTCGACGGGGTACTCCTTGATGTAGCCGTAGCCGCCGAGGATCTGGACCGCCTCGGTCGTCACCCACATCGCCGTGTCGCTGCAGAAGAGCTTCGCCTGCGCGGAGGCCTTGGTCAGGTCGGCCTCGCCCTCGTCGGCGAGCTGGCCGTAGCGGTAGAGCAGGCCGCGCGCGGCCTCGCACGCGGTCTCCATGTCGGCGAGCTTGGCGGCGATCAGCTGGTGCTGCGCGATCGGCTTGCCCATCGTCTCGCGCGACCGCGCGTACTCGAGCGCGTAGTCGGTCGCTCCCTGCGCGATCCCGAGGGCCTGCGCCCCGATCCCGGGCCGCGAGCGGTCGAGGATCCGCATCGCGATCTTGAACCCCTCGCCCTCCTCGCCGAGCAGGTTCGCGGCAGGGACGCGGCACCCGTCGAACGCGAGCTCGCCGGTCGTCGAGCCGCTGATCCCGAGCTTCGGCTCCAGTCGCGTGACCTCGAAGCCCGGCGCGTCGGCGTCGACGACGAAGGCCGAGATGCCGGCGTGGCCGGCGTCCGGGTCGGTCTTCGCGAACACCGTGTAGACGCCCGCGACCTCGGCGTTCGTGATGAATCGCTTGGAGCCGTCGAGGACGTACTCGTCGCCCTCGAGGCGCGCCGTCGTCCGCATCGCCGCCGAGTCGGAGCCCGAGCCCGCCTCGGTCAGCGCGTACGCCGCGAGCAGCTCGCCCGAGGCGAGCCGCGGCAGGTAGCGGTCCTTCTGCTCGTCGTTGCCCGCGAGCTGGAGCCCGAGGGAGCCGAGGGATTGCACGGCGAGGATCAGCCCGCTCGTCGCGCAGACCTTCGAGACCTCCTCGATCGCGATCAACGCGAGCAGCGTCCCCGTGCCGAGCCCGCCGTGGCGCTCCTCGAAGAAGAGGCCGAAGAGGCCGTGCTCGCGGTAGAGCTCGACGACGTCCCACGGGAACTCGTGCGACTCGTCGATCTCGGCCGCGCGCGGCGCGATCCGGTCGCGCGCGAGCTGCCGGACGAGCTCCCGGATCTCGCGCTGCTCGTCGCTCAGCGGGTCGCGCGGCACGCGGAGATGGTACGTCAGGCGAGCCACTCCTCCACCGGCACCCGGCGCGCGAGCTGCGAGAAGTCGCCGTCGCGCATCGCGGTGGCGGCATCGGCGAGCGCTCCGACGGCGACCCAGGTCAGCGCGCCCCCGACGCTGACGCGCTGCGCGCCCGCCGCGGCGAGCTGCGCGAGCGTGAGGTCTGGGCGCGCGAGCACGTTCACGGGCTTCGACACGGCGGCACAGACGGCGGCGACCTCGTCCAGCGTGCGCAGGCCGGGCGCGTAGAGGACGTCCGCGCCGACGCTGTCGAACGCCCGGAGGCGAGCGATCGTGTCGTCGAGGTCGCGGTTGCCGCGTATGTGGTTCTCGGCGCGGGCGGTGAGCGTGAAGGGAAACGGGAGCCCGCGCGCCGCCTCGACCGCGGCGGCGACGCGCTCGACCGCGTGCTCGAGGTCGTAGAGGCCGCGCGTCCGGTCCCAGTCCTCGATCGACCCGCCGACGGCGCCGGCCTCCGCGACGCGTGCGATCGCGAACGCTGCGGACTCCGGGTCGGCGCCGTAGCCGTTCTCGAGATCGACGGAGACCGGCAGGTCGGTCGCGGCCGCGAGCAGCTCGACGTGGGCGGCGACGTCGTCGAGGCTCGCTCCGCCGTCGAGGCGGCCGAGCGTGAACGCGAAGCCGGAGCTCGTGGTCGCGAGCGCCCGGAAACCGAACGCCTCGAGCGCGCGCGCCGAGCCGGCGTCCCACGGGTTCGGGATCACGAAGGGCTCGCCCGCGTGCAGCTCCCGGAAGACCGCGGCCCGCTCCGCCTGACTCCTCATCGCTCCGGAGACGCTAGCGGCACGGAATACAGTGGCGGCGTGATCCTCGAGAACGGGAACGTCCGCACGCTGGAGCCGTCGCTGCCGACGGCAGGCGCGCTCGCGATCGCCGGCGAACGGATCGCGGGCGGCGTCGGGACGCACGAGACCGCGCTCGCCTCGCCCGAGGTCGTCGACCTGCGCGGCCGCTGCGTCGTCCCGGGCTTCACGGATGCCCACGTCCACTTCCCGACCTGGGCACTCGCGCAGACCGAGGTGCGGCTCGAGGACACGCAGACGCTGGACGAAGCCGTCGCGCGCGTTCGCGATGCGCTCGCCGGGGTGCGTCTCGGCGGCTGGCTGCGCGGTCGCGGTTGGCGGAGCGGCGACTGGACGCCCGCGGTCGAGCCGACGAAGGAGCTCCTCGACGCGATCGCGCCCGATGTCCCGATCGCGCTGACGGCGCGGGACTCGCACTCGGTCTGGCTGAACTCGGCCGCGCTCGCGCGCGCGAACGGCGACCTCCAGGTTCCGGGCGGCGTCGTCGAGGTGGACGAGCGCGGCGAGCCGACCGGCGTTCTCCGCGAGGAGTCGTGCTGGCACTTCCGCGACCGGTACCTCGACATCACCGACGACGAGTACGTCGAGGCGATGCGCCGCGGAGTGCGGCTCGCGAACGCG
Organism: Thermoleophilia bacterium; assembly: GCA_025929895.1. Taxonomy (GTDB): domain Bacteria; phylum Actinomycetota; class Thermoleophilia; order Gaiellales; family Gaiellaceae; genus JACCTU01. The sequence continues at coordinate 11,200 of JAICPI010000053.1, read as the reverse complement.
CGCGGCGTCGTCGCGGTCCACGACAAGGACGGCTGGCTCGGGGCGCTGCGCTTCTGGCAGCGGCTCCGGCGCGACGGGTCGACGCTGCGCGTCTGGCAGTCGCTGCCGCACGAGCTCGTGGGCGAGCTCGAGTCCGCAGACGTGCGCTCGGGTCTCGGCGACGACTTCCTCCGCGTCGGCTATCTGAAGGCGTTCATGGACGGAACCCTCGGCTCGCAGACGGCGCGGCTCCTCGACGGCTCGGGCGTGGAGATCACCTCGCGCGAGGAGCTCGAGGAGATCATCCGCCGCGCCGCGCGCGCGGGCTTTCCCGTCGCGGTGCACGCGATCGGCGACCTCGCGAACCGCGACGCGCTCGACGCATTCGAGGCGACCCAGGACGCGTGGCGGGGGCTCGGCCTCCGGCACCGCGTCGAGCACGCGCAGCTCCTGCGCCACGAAGACGTGCTCCGCTTCGGGCGCCTCGGGATCGCGGCCTCCGTGCAGTTCACGCACGCGACCTCCGACCGCGACCTCGCGGAGCGGTTCTGGCCCGACGCGACGAACCGCGCCTACGCGTTTCGGTCGCTCTGGGACGCCGGCGCGCTCGTCGCGAACGGCTCCGACGCGCCGATCGAGGAGCTCGACCCGTGGCTCGGGATCTGCGCCGGCGTCCGCCGGACGTGGGACGAGCGCGAACCGTGGCATCCCGAGCAGGCGGTCACGCTCGAGCAGGCGCTCCTCGCGACGTGCGTCTCGCCCGCCTGGCTCTCGGGCGACGAGCGCCGCCGCGGGAAGCTGCTCCCCGGCTACCTCGCCGACCTCGTCGTCCTCGACCGCGACCCGTTCGAGCTCACGGCCGACGAGCTGCCCGACGTGCGCGTCGTCGCGACGATGGTCGGCGGCCGCTGGGTGCACAACCCGCCCCCCTGGGACTAGCCCCGCCCGGACATGCCCGGTGCCAGGCACCGGCCATGCCTCCGACGGACTCGCAGCTGCGCGATTTGCAGGCGGTTCGCGCGGAACCGGACAGGTCTGGTGCCTGGCACCTGACGTGTCCCGAAGGGCCGCGGCTACTTGGGGACGGGTTCGAGCTTGTAGCCGACGCCGTAGCGCGTCTGGAGGAAGGTGTGGCGCGGGGCGCGACGGTCGATCTTGTCGCGCAGGCGGCCGACGAAGACGTCGACGGTTCGATCTCTGTGGGCCTCCCGCCTCCCCCAGATCTTCTGGAGCAGCTCGTCGCGCGTGGCGACACGGCCGGGCTCCTGCGCGAGCGTGTACAGGAGCTTGAACTCGGTCGGCGTGAGCTCGGCGCTGACTCCGTCGACATACGCCTGCACCTCGCGAGGGTCGATGCGGAGCTCCTCGAGCTCGATCGGTTCCCCGCGCGCGGCCTCCGCCGGGGCGGCGCCGCGGCGGGCAGCCACCTGCACGCGGGCAACGAGCTCCTTCATCGAGAACGGCTTGACGAGGTAGTCGTCCGCGCCGATCTCGAGCGCGTGCACGCGGTCGTGCTCGGTCCCGCGCGCGCTGACAACGACGATCGGCGTGCCGATCCCCTCCGCGCGCGCCGTCTCGATGAGCGCCCATCCGTCGAGCCCCGGGAGCATCAGGTCGAGCACCATGACGTCGGGCTGCTCGAAGCGGAGCCGCGCGAGTGCCTGCTTGCCGTCCGCGACGGAGACCGCTGCGAACCCAGCCGCGTCGAGGTGACGCAGGATCCCGTCTGCGATCACCTCGTCGTCCTCGACGACGAGCACCTTCGCCATCGCACGCAACGATACGGTCTCGCTCATGGCGAGGCTGTTCGGGCGCGGCGCGCGCAGGCGCGACGGAGACGAGCGGGTACTCGCGCGAGCGCGCGCCGCGGTCGAGGAGAGCAGGGAGATCCTCGTCGTCCTCGACCCCGAGAGCCGCGTGGTCGCCGCGAGCCGCCGCGCCCGCGAGGCGCTGTCCGATCTCGAGCTCGGCCGACGGCTGCCGGCCTCGGCGCTCGAGGGACGCCGACCCGTCGAGGTCGCGTACGACGCGGGCGGCAGTCGGGAGACGCTCGTCTACCTGAGCGAGCCCTTCGAGAACGCGGCGTACGACGAGCTGAGGGCCGGGTTCACGGCCGCTGTCTCCCACGAGCTTCGGACGCCACTCGCACGGCTGCTGTCGCTGCTCGAGACCGCTGGGCTTCCCGGGGAGGACACTGGCGCGCACGTCGACCGCGCACGCGCCGAGATCGCGCAGATGGGCGAGCTGATCGACGACGTGCTCTTCCTCTCGGAGCTGGAGACGGGCAGGCAGGCCGTCGGAGTCGGCGCGACTCGCGTGCTTCCGGTCGCGCGAGAGGTCGTCCACGACCTCGCCGTCGAAGCGGCACAGGCAGACGTGACCGTGGCGGTGGACGTCCCCGAGGCGCTCGAGGTTCCGCTCCGAAAGCGGATGCTTCGTGTCGTGCTCGAGAATCTCGTCGCGAACTCGGTCCGGCACGCAGGCACCGGCGCCCGGTGCCGGGTGTCGGCAGACATCCGCGGCGGTGCGACGCGCATCACCGTCGCGGACGACGGGCAGGGCGTCGACCAGAGCGACCTCGCCCGCCTGTTCGAGCGTTTCTACCGCACGGACCGGGCGCGCTCGTCCCGCGGAACCGGGCTCGGCCTCGCGATCGTCAAGCACGTGGTGGGCTCGGCCGGAGGGACGATCGAGGCAACTGGGTCGCCGGGCGGGGGGCTCACGATTCGCTGCCGGTTCCCGCGCTCGTAGCGGTTCACCATCCGGTCACATCTGGTAGAAGGCGCGCGGTGCGCCTGCGCCTGAAGCCACAGAAGCACGAGTTCTTCGAGCTGTTCACGGCGGCGTCGGCGAACACGATCGAGACCGCCGGGCTGCTGGAGAAGCTGCTGGAGACGTTCCCGGAGGACGCCGGCGACCTGATCTCGAGGATCAAGGAGCGCGAGCACGAGGGCGACCGGCTGACGACCGAGCTCGTCGGGCTCGTCAACCGGACCTTCGTGACCCCGTTCGACCGCGACGACATCATCAACCTCGCGAACGCGATCGACGACATCCTCGACCACATCGACGACGCGTCGATGAACCTCGAGCTCTACGACGTCCGGCGCGTCCCGGAGCGCGCGCGCGAGCAGGCGGACGTGATCAAGCGCGCTGCGCAGAAGCTCGACGAGACCGTGCGCTGCCTCGAGGGCTTCAAGGATGCGACGCAGGAGCTGCGCGACCTCCGCAACCTCGAGGACGAGGGCGACCGGCTCGTCCGCAACGCGGTCGCGGAGCTCTTCCGCTCCGGGCAGGACCCGATCTCGATCATCCGCTGGAAGGACATCCACGAGCAGCTCGAGGACGGCATCGACGCCTTCCAGCGTGCGGCGGACGTGCTCGAGGCGATCCTCGTCAAGAACCGCTAGGCGGGAGGCGTGGCCGAAGTCCTGCTGATCGTCGTCATTCTGACGGCGCTCGTCTTCGACTTCACGAACGGCTTCCACGACACGGCGAATGCCGTCGCGACGTCGGTCTCGACCCGTGCCCTGAGCCCGCGACAGGCCGTGGCCGTCGCGGCGCTCGCGAACCTCGCGGGGGCGTTCGTGACCACCGCAGTGGCCAAGACGGTCGGCCAGGGGATCATCGACGTCGGAATCGCCACGCAGCAGCTGATCCTCGCGGCGCTGCTGGGCGCGATCGCCTGGAATCTCCTGACCTGGTGGCTCGGGCTTCCCTCCAGCTCGTCGCACGCGCTCTTCGGCGGGTTGATCGGCGCGGCGCTGGCGAAAGCGGGCCTGGACGGCGTCGAGTGGCACGGGCTCTACGAGAAGGTCGTGATCCCCGGCCTTGCCTCGCCGCTCCTCGGCTTCCTCGGCGCGCTGATCCTCCTGCTCGTCATCTACTGGGTCTTCGTCTGGATCACGCCCGGCGCTGGCAACCGCATGTTCCGCTACGGGCAGCTCGTCTCGGGAACGTGGTTCGCGTTCACGCACGGAGCGAACGACGCGCAGAAGACGATGGGCGTGATCGCGCTCGCGCTCTTCGCGCACGGCTCGATCGACGAGTTCGAGATCCCGCTGTGGGTCAAGATCGCCGCCGGCGTCGCGATCGCCGCCGGGACGTACATGGGCGGCTGGCGGATCATGCGCACGCTGGGCCAGAAGGTGTACTCGATGGAGCCGGCCGACGGGTTCGCGGCGCAGGTCTCGGCCGGCACGGTGCTGTACACCGCCACGCACTTCGGCTTCCCCGTCTCGACGACGCAGTGCATCTCCGGAGCCGTGATGGGCGCCGGCACGACGAAGCGCTTCTCCGCGGTGCGCTGGGGCGTCGCCGGCAACATCCTCGTCGCCTGGGTGCTGACGATCCCCGCGGCGGCGCTCGTCGCGGCGCTCTGCTACTGGCCGCTCGAAGCGCTCTTTTAGCCGTTCACCACCTCGTCACCACCCGTTGACCTCCTTTCGACCCACCGACAGGTGGGGCGTCCGGACACTGGAGCCGGCCCAAGACGAAAGGACTGCTTCGAATGCGCGCATCCGCACTGACCCTCCTGGCCGCGCTCGCGCTCGCGGGCTGCGGCAGCGAACGCGAGTCCGTCGACGACGGCGGCGGGGGCGAGACGACGGCGCAGAGCGACCTCTCCGGCCGCGTCGAGGCCGACGGGTCGAGCACCGTCGGCCCGTACACGACCGCCGCGGCGGAACGGTTCCGCGAGACGAACCCCGACGTCCGGATCACCGTCGGCGTGTCGGGGACCGGAGGCGGCTTCGAGCGCTTCTGCGCGGGTGAGACCGACCTCTCGAACGCCTCGCGCGCGATCAAGGACGAGGAGCGCGCCCTCTGCGAGCGGAAGGGTGTCGAGTTCGTCGAGTTCCACATCGCCAACGACGCGCTGACGGTGGTCGTCAACGCCGAGAACGACTGGGCGACGTGCCTGACCGTCGACGAGCTGAAGAAGGTGTGGGAGCCGGGCTCGAAGGTGGACGACTGGAGCCAGATCCGCGCCGGCTTCCCGAGTGAACGACTGCGGCTCTTCGGCGCCGGCACCGACTCCGGCACGTTCGACTACTTCACGGACGCGATCAACGGCGAGGAGGGCGCGAGCCGGTCCGACTACTCGGCGACGGAGGACGACAACGTCACCGTCGAGGGCGTCAGCGGCAACCGCGGCGGGATGGGCTACTTCGGGCTCTCCTACTTCGAGCAGAACCGGGAGGCCCTGAAGGCGCTCGAGATCGACGGCGGCGAGGGTTGTGTCGCGCCGAGCGTCGAGACCGCACAGAGCGGCGAGTACACGCCGCTCTCGCGCCCGCTCTTCATCTACGCGAAGACGGAGTCCTTCCAGCGCCCGGAGGTCGAGGCCTTCATCGGGTTCATCCTCGAGCACGAGTCCGAGATCGCCGAGGCGGCCCAGTTCGTGCCGCTGACCGACGAGCAGCTCGAGCAGGCGCGGACCGGGTTCGAGGACGCGACCACGTAGATGGCGGTCCGAGCGCAGGCGCCGCCGGCCCGCCTCCGCGCGAGCCGGGCCAGGCACGGGGAGCTCGTGGTCAAGGGGCTCCTCGGCGCCTGCGCGCTCATCTCGGTGGCGACGACGATCGGGATCGTCCTTGCGCTCTTCCTGCCCGCGTTCGAGTTCTTTCAGGACGTCTCGATCCGCGAGTTCGCGACCGGGACGGAGTGGGCTCCGCTCTTCGAGCCCGCGCTCTTCGGCGTCCTGCCGCTGGTGGTCGGGACACTCTCGGTCACGTTCTGGGCGGTGCTCGTCGCGATCCCGCTCGGGCTCGGGGCCGCGATCTACCTGAGCGAGTACGCGAGCGACCGGACGCGGAAGCTCCTCAAGCCCCTGCTCGAGGTGCTGGCCGGGATCCCGACGATCGTCTTCGGCTACTTCGCGCTGACGTTCTTCACGCCGTTGCTCCGCGATCTCGGCATCGAGCTCGACATCTTCAACGCGCTCTCTGCGGGCCTCGTCATGGGCGTGATGATCATCCCGACGGTCGCATCCCTGTCGGAGGACGCGATGGCCGCAGTGCCGCGCGACCTGCGCTACGGCGCGTTCGCGCTCGGCTCGTCGCGCATGAAGGTCTCCACGCGCGTCGTCGTCCCCGCCGCGATCTCGGGGATCATCGCGGCGTTCGTGCTCGGGATCTCGCGCGCGGTCGGCGAGACGATGATCGCGCTCGTCGCGGCGGGCCAGCAGCCGAACATGTCATTCGACCCACGCGAGGCCGTCGAGACGATGGCCGCGTTCATCGCGGCGACCGGCGCCGGCGACGTCCCGACGGGCTCGCTCGAGTACAAGACGATCTTCGCGGTCGGCGCGACGCTGTTCGTGATGACGCTGATCCTGAACGTGGTCTCGATCCGCCTCGTCGAGCGCTACCGCGAGGTGTACGAATGACGCTGACGCGGCGGTCGCGCGACTGGCGCGGCGGGGTCTTTCGCGGCCTGCTGCTCTCGTCCCTGCTCGTCGGGTTCGTCACGCTCGCGGCGCTGCTCGTCGACGTCGTCTCGACGGGCTGGGGATACGTCGACGGGACGCTCTTCACGAGCCCGCCCTCGATCGATCCCGCGATCGCGGGCGCGCGGCCCGCCATCCTGGCGACGATCTACATCGGCATCCTCCTCATCCTCTTCACGGTCCCGATCGGCGTGGGCACCGCGATCTACCTCGAGGAGTACGCGAACAAGAAGCGCTGGTACAACCGCCTGCTCGAGCTCAACATCCAGAACCTCGCGGCGGTGCCGTCGATCGTCTACGGCATCCTCGGGCTGGCGTTCCTCGTCCGCGGGCTCGGGCTCGGGCGCGTGCTCCTCGCCGGGGCGCTGATCCTGACGCTGCTCGTCCTCCCGACCGTGATCATCGCCGCGCGGGAGGCGATCCGCGCCGTGCCGGACTCGATCCGGCAGGGCGCGTACGCGCTCGGCGCGACGCAGTGGCAGGTCGTGTCGCGCCAGGTGCTGCCGTCCGCCGTTCCCGGGATCGCGACGGGCTCGATCCTCGCGCTCTCACGGGGCCTCGGCGAGACGGCGCCGCTGATCATGATCGGCGCGGTCACGTACGTCGCGTTCGACCCGACGATCCTCGGGCCCTTCACCGCGCTGCCGATCCAGATCTACCAGTGGGTGCGGCTGCCGCAGGAGGAGTTCCGCTACCTGGCGGCCGCTGCGATCATCGTGCTGCTCGGGATCCTGCTCAGCTTGAACGCCGTCGCCATCTGGCTGCGGAACCGCTACCAGAGGAGGTGGTGATGGCCGTGACGGAGCTGCCCGTCAAGATCGCCGGTGACCTGACGCGCGAATCGCGCGCGCCGCGTGGCGAGACGGTGTTCGACGTCGAGGGCGTCGGCGTCTCGTACGACGGCAACCTCGCGGTCCGCGACGTGACCCTGCCGATCTACGCGAAGCAGGTGACGGCGATCATCGGCCCGTCGGGGTGCGGCAAGAGCACGTTCATCCGGGTGTTCAACCGGATGAACGACCTGATCCCGGGCGCGCAGGTGCACGGGCGGGTGCTGTACCGCGGCGAGGATCTGTACGGGAAGGCGGTCGACCCCGTCGAGGTGCGCAAGCAGGTCGGGATGGTCTTCCAGAAGCCCAACCCGTTCCCGAAGTCGATCTACGACAACGTGGCGTTCGGGCCCCGGGTGCTCGGCTGGTCGAAGGGCCTCGACGACCGCGTCGAGGAGGCGCTGCGCCGCGCCGCGCTCTGGGACGAGGTGAAGGACCGGCTGCGCAAGAACGCGCTCGGGCTCTCCGGCGGTCAGCAGCAGCGGCTCTGCATCGCGCGGGCGCTCGCCACCGAGCCCGACGTGATCCTGATGGACGAGCCGGCATCGGCGCTCGACCCGATTGCGACGACGCGGATCGAGGACCTGATGCACGAGCTGAAGCGCGACTACACGATCCTGATCGTCACCCACAACATGCAGCAGGCGGCGCGCGTGGCCGACATGACGGCGTTCTTCTCCGTCGACGTCGCGCCCGAAGGAGACCGGACCGGGATCCTCGTGGAGTACGACGAGACGTCGAAGATCTTCACGCAGCCGTCGGACCGGCGCACCGAGGACTACGTCACGGGGAGGTTCGGATGAGGGTCGGCTTCCAGGAGGAGCTCGACGGGCTCGAGTCGGGGCTCGACGAGCTCGGGACGCTCGTTCTCCGCGCGTTGCGCGGGGCGCTGACCGCGCTCGTACAGCAGGACGACGAGCTCGCGGACGAGGTGATCGCGTTCGACGACCGGGTCGACGCACGCTACGTCGCGATCGAGGAAGGGATCGCCGAGCTGCTCGCGCGGCAGACCCCGGTGGCCTCCGACCTGCGGCTCGTGCTCGCGATGCTCCACGTCAATCTCCACCTCGAGCGGATCGCCGACTACTGCGTCACGATCGCGAAGCTCGTCAAGCTCGCGCCCCCGGTCGCGCCGGACCGCATGTTCGTCGAGGCGTTCGAGGAGATGGGCTCGCGCGCGGAGGAGATGATCCGCGTCGCGCTCGACTCGTTCGCGTCGCGGAACCTCGAGCAGGCGGAGACGCTCGTCGAGCTCGACGAGCTGATCGACCGCGCGAACCGCGCCTTCGTCTCGCAGGTGCTCTCGTTCGGGCGCGACCCGAAGCTGCACGAGTGGGGCCTGCGCATGATCATCGTCTCGCGCTGCTTCGAGCGGATCGGCGACCACGCGGTCGACATCGGCGAGCGCACGGCCTACCTCGTGTCGGGCGAGTTCCGCGAGTTCACCGATGCTTCGCACCCCTCCGAGCCGGAGGGGTAGCGACCGGCAGCGCTACACTTCGTGAAGCGATGGGCGCGCGGACGATGCACGACACCCACGAGGCGACGTCGTGCGCCGTTGCTGCCTGCACGGAGATCCTCGGCGCGAAGTGGACGGCGCTCCTGATCCACGACCTCTCGGAGGGCGCGCGGCGGTTCACCGAGCTCGAGGCGGCCTGCCCCGGCATCTCGCCGCGAACGCTCTCCGACCGCCTCCGCGCGCTCGAGGAGCACAGGATCGTCGACCGGCGCAGCTATCCGGAGCGTCCGCCGCGCGTCGAGTACGAGCTCACCGAGAAGGGTCGAGGCCTGCTGCCGGTCATCGCCGAGATGCGCCGCTTCGGGCACGCCTGGCTCGTCGACTAGTTCCCGCCGTACCGGAGAACGTGAGTTCGCGGTGTCAGACACCGTGAGCGAACAGTGCCGGAGAGTGTTAAGGGCGCAGTTGGTCGGGCAAGGGCCACCAACAGCTCGCGGCGGCGTCTCCAACTCTCGCGGTGTCAGACACCGTGAGCTCACGGTGCCGGAGAGTGTTAACGGCGCGGGAGGTCCGAAAAGGCGAGGAAGAGCTCGCGTGCGGCGTCTCTCGCCTTCGTCAGGTACTCGAGCGGCAGCTTCTCGTTCGGGGAGTGGACGCTCGACTCCGGGAGCGCGACGCCGGTCAGCACGACCGGCATCCCCTTCCCCGTCACCGCCGCCATGATCGGCAGCGTCCCCCCGCCGCGGACGAGCAGCGGCTCGCGGCCGAAGACCTTCTCGAATGCCTTCAGCCCGAGCTGGATCGCGGGTGAGCGCGGGTCGACGACCGACGCGGGCGTCCCGCCGTCGAAGCGGAGGTCGAGCTCGGCACCGGCGGGCGCGGCTTCGCGCAGCAGCCGCTCGGCGGCGGCGCGGATCGCGTCGACCTCCTGGCCGGGCGCCAGCCGGATCGTGAAGTTCGCTTCAGCGGAGGTGACCGTGGTCGTGTTGCGGAGGCCGGGCTTGCCGCCGAGGATCCCGTTCACGTCGACGGAGGACTCCGCCGTCGTGCGGAGCCAGAACTCGTCGGCCGCGCGGTCGTCGTAGGGCGTCGCGCCCGCCTCGCCGAGCATCTCCGCGCCGCTCGGGATCATCGACCAGCCCTCCTGCTCCTCCGGGGTCGCGGGGATGATCCCCTGCCGCAGCGGCTCGGGCAGGCGGCCGTCGCGCGGGAGCAGCGCGGCCAGCGACTGCATCAGCGCGTGGATCGCGTTCAGCGCAGCGTTGCCGTACATGCCCGAGTGCAGGTCGCGCGCACCCGTCTTCACGAACAGGTCGAAGGCGAGCAGGCCGCGCGTGCCGGTGCAGAACTGGGGGATGTCCCGCCGCTCCATCCCGCCGTCGAAGATGATGCAGACGTCGGCGCCGCGCTCGTCCCGCTCCACCCACTCGACGATGGAATCGCCGCCGATCTCCTCCTCGCCGTCGGAGGCGACGCGCACGTTGACCGGGAGCGCGCCCTCGTTCGCGAGGTCGATCGCGGCGCGCAGCACCGAGTACAGCTGTCCCTTGTCGTCGGCGATCCCTCGGGCGAAGACCCAGTCGTCGCGGATCTCGGGCTCGAACGGGTCGCTGTCCCACAGGTCGATCGGCGCCGGCGGCTGCACGTCGAAGTGGCCGTAGACGAGCACGGTCGGCGCACTCGCCGCGTCCCGCGACGCCGGGATCTCGCCGATCACGAGCGGCTGCCGCGAGGTCTCGACGAGCTCGGCCTCGCCGGCGGTCCGCACGAGGTCCCGCACCCACTCGCCCGCACGCCGAACGTCGGCGGCGTGCGACGCGTCCGCGCTCACGGACGGGATGCGGAGCAGGTCCCAGAGCTCCTCGAGCTGCGCCGCGTTCACGGCGGCGAGTCTACGCAGCCGCGTCGCGGAGCGTCTGGCTGTCCGCCAGCGCGCGGAGCTTCTTCAGGCTCTGGTTCTCGATCTGCCGGATCCGCTCGCGGGTGACGTTGAACGTCCGCCCCACCTCGTCCAGTGTCCGCGGCGGCTTGCCGTCGAGGCCGTAGCGGAGCTCGAGCACGGCGCGCTCGCGGGGCGAGAGCAGCTCGAGCACCTTCTTCAGCGCCTCCTTGCGGAGCGTCGTCTCGGCCTCCTCCTCGGGCGCCGGTGCTGACTCGTCGGTGATGAAGTGGCCGAACTCCGACTCCTCCTCGTCGCCGACCGGCTTCTCGAGCGAGACCGGCGTCTGCGCGCTGCGGCGGATCTGCTCGACCTCCTCGGTCGTCAGCTCGAGCTCACGCCCGATCTCGACGGAGAGCGGCTCGCGCCCGAGCTCGGCGCGGAGCTTCCGCTCGGCGCGCGCGATCTTGTTCAGCTTCTCGACGACGTGCACCGGCATGCGGATCGTCCGCGCCTTGTCGGCGAGCGCCCGCGCGACGGCCTGTCGGATCCACCAGGTCGCGTAGGTCGAGAACTTGAAGCCCTTCCGGTAGTCGAACTTCTCC
>JAICPI010000075.1 GCA_025929895.1 Thermoleophilia bacterium | reverse complement strand
TTCGTCTCGCTCGCCGCGCTCGCCGGGCTGGCCTGGACGATCACGTTCTCGACCGAGGCACTCAGCACGCGGATCGGGCCCGCCGCCACCGGCGTGCTCCAGGCGACGCTCGGAAACATCCCCGAGCTCTCGGTCGTCCTCTTTCGCGCTCAACGCCGGCGAGCTCGTGGTCGCGCAGACCTCGCTCCTCGGCGCGCTCTTCTCGAACGCGCTGCTCATCCTCGGGCTCGCGATCGTCGTCGGCGCGTGGCGGTCGCCGAACGGGGTGATGGAGTTCCGCGCCCGTCTGCCGAACGACACGGCGACGCTGCTCCTGCTGGCGATCTTCATCATCGTGCTGCTGGGCTTCTCCGACCAGGTCGGCTCGCGCGTGGGCGAGCACGCGGTCGAGATCTCGGTCGTCGGTGCCGTGCTCCTGCTCGGCGTCTACGTCGTCTGGCTCTGGTCGTACCTGCGCGAGGGCGCGGCCGAGCATCGCGCCACGCGCCACGTCGAGGCGGGGCTCGGGCTCAGGCCCGCGATCGCGCTGATCCTCGGGGCTGGGCTCGCCGCGACGTTCGTCTCGGAGTGGCTCATCCACGCGGTCGAGCCCGCCGTCGACGCACTGGGGATCTCGCGGGCGTTCGTCGGCCTCGTGATCATCGCGATCGCCGGCAACGCGGTCGAGAACGCCGTCGCGGTCACCAGCGCGGCGAAGGGCGAGAACGACCTCGCGGTCTCCGTCGTCAAGAACGCGGTCTCCCAGACGGCGGTCGTCGTCTTCCCGCTGCTCGTGCTGCTCTCGTTGTTCTTCGCCGAGCCGCTGACGTTCGTGCTCGACCCGATCTACATCGCCGCGCTCTTCCTGACCGCGATCTCCCTCTGGCAGATCACCGGCGACGGCCGCGCCGTCGCCTTCGAGGGCTACGCGCTGATCGCGCTCTTCGGAATCCTCGCGACGATCACCTGGTACCAGTAGCGCCCCAGTCCGGCATCCAGTCCCACTCGCCGTTGTCGGTCAGCGGGCGCGGCGGCCCGCCGCTCGCGTCGACGACGAAGAGCTCGTAGTCGCCGTTCTCCTCGGCGAGCCGCGCGAACACGATCAGCTTCCCGTCCGGCGACCACGTGCCGAAGACGTCGTAGCCGGGGTCGTCGGTCAGCCGGCGCTGGCCGCGGCCGTCGGCGTTCATCACGTACAGCTCCGGCGCGTGGCCAGTGCAATCGTGGAAGAAGCAGTCGCCGTTCCGGTCGCGGTCGCTCGCGAAGACGAGCTTCGTGCCGTCGGGCGACCATTCGGGATCGCCGTCGACGCCCGGCGCGGTCGTCAGCGGGCGCTCGCCGCCGCCGTCGAGGTCCGCGACGACGACGTCGACGTCGTTGGTCGCCGCGTTCACGTCCCAGCGGTTGAACGCGACCTTCGAGCCGTCCGGCGAGACCGAGAGCCCGGAGACCCCGTCGCCCGCGTCGAACAGCTCCTCCTCGTCGCCGCCGTCCGGCGAAAGCGCGACGAGCGAGCAGCCGAAGACGCCGCCGGTGCAGCGCCAGAAGACGAGGCGGCCGTCCCGCGTCCAGTCGAGGCTCCGCTCCGCCGCGTCGTTCTCGGTCAGGCGCCTGACATCGCCGCCGTCGGCGTCCATCACGTACACGTCCTGTGCCGCGTCGCCGTCGCCGCGATGGTCTCGCGTGCTGAGGAACGCGATCGTCCTCCCGTCCGGGGACCAGACCGGCTGGCCGTCGTCGGCCTCGGTCGCGTCGGTCGCGCTGTCGTGCGTGAGATTCCGAACGTTCGAGCCGTCCGCCCGCATCACGTAGATGTCGAAGTCGCCGTCCCGCTTGCTCGCGAAGACGATCTCGCCGTTCTCGGCCGGTCCGGGAGCCGCCGCCCGGTCGACGTCGCCCGAGCCGCAGCCGGCGAGGAGGAACAGCAGCGCGAGGACCCGCTTCACCGTCTCGTAGTCTCGCGCAGCCGCTCGACCTCCTCCGGCTCGAGCTCACGCCACTCGCCGGGCGCGAGGTCGCCGAGCCCGAGGCCGTCGTAGCGGCTTCGGTGGAGGCGCACGACGGGAAGCCCGACGGCGTCGCACATCCGCTTGACCTGGTGCTTGCGCCCCTCGTGCAGGACGAGCTCCAGGCGCGTCGCGCCGAGGCGCTGCGCGCGGGCAGGCGCGGTGACGCCGTCGTCGAGCGGAACCCCTTCGCGCAGCCGCGCGAGGCGCTCGTCCGTCGGCTCTCCGTCGACGTCGACCTCGTACACCTTCTCGACGCCGTAGCGCGGGTGGGCGAGCCGGTGCGCGAGCTGCCCGTCGTTCGTGAGCAGGAGCGCGCCCGTCGTGTCTGCGTCCAGGCGGCCGACCGGCACGACACGCGTGTCGTGGCGGACGAGGTCGACGACGGTCGTCCGGCCCTGCGGGTCGCGCGCCGTCGTCACGACGCCGGCGGGCTTGTGCAGCAGCACGTAGGCGAGCCGCTGCGGCCCGACGGCCTCACCGTCGACCTCGACGCGGTCGGCGGCGGCCTCGACGAAGGTGTTCAGCCGGCCCGGTTCGCCGTTGACGGTCACGCGCCCGGCCTTGATCAGGTCGTCCGCGGCGCGGCGCGACGCGACCCCGGCGCGCGCGAGGTAGGCGTTCAGCCGCACAGCTCGAGCATCCGGCGCAGCCGCTCGGGCAGCTCGACGTCGAAGGGCGCGCGCTGCTCGCCTGAGATCGCGCTCATCACCTCGTGCCATTTGATCGTCCCGCACGCGTACCCGACGAGCCGCGCAAGCGGTGCCGCTCGCTCGAGCTCCGCCGCCGGCACGAGCGCGGCGAACGGCTCGAGGTACGCCGCCTGGACGCGCGCGACCTCCGGCGCGTCGTCCTCGACCCCGAAGCGATAGGCAACGACGGCGAGCGCGACCGTGAGGCTGAGCAGCGGGTTCGCGACGCACGCGTCGCCCCAGTCGATGATGCGGTAGTCGCCGTCGCGGACGAAGACGTTCGCGTCGTGGAGGTCGTCGTGCTGGATCGTGTACGGGAGCCCGAGCTCGTCGAGCTCCTGCTCCGCGTCGGCGAGGCGCGGGACGACCGCGTGGATCCGCTCGAGCTCCTCGTCCGTGAGCGCGCTCTCCGACGTGGGCTTCGTCGCGCGCTCGTCTCCGAGCACCGCACGGAACCCCTCGGCGACGCGGCCGCGCCGGTCGGGAACGCCGCCGGCCGCGAAGCGGTCCGCAGCGGGCGCGACGTCGAGCTGGAGCTTCGCGTAGAGGCGGACGGCGGTCTCCCAGCGCTCGAGCTGTCCGCCGAGCGGCTCGAGCTCACGCATGCGCTCGCCCGCGTCCTCGAGCAGCATCCAGCCGCGCTCGCGGTCGCCCGCGAGCAGCCCGGGGACGGCGTCCGGTCGGCGCACGTTCAGCAGCTCGAGCGTCGACACCTCGTGCGCGAGCTCGGCGATGCACGCCTTGAACCAGACGATCCCCGCGGCGGTCGGCGCGCGGATCGCGGTCGCCCACGGATACGAGTGGAACCGGTCGAGCTCGCCGGTCCGCTCGACGTTCGCGTCGATCCACGCGGTCGCCTCGGCGAGCCAGTGCGGGTCGTTCCACGCGAGCGCGGTGTTGGTCTCCGACGAGGCCACGCCTAAGATTGCCTCATGCCGCACTACGTCTCGCTCATGCGCTGGACGTCGCAGGGGATGGCGGGCCTGCCGGCGTGGCGCGAGCGGGTCGAGGAGGGTGAGCGGATCATCGAGCAGGCGGGCGGCTCGCTGATCGGCGTCTACGTGACGCTCGGCCGCTACGACGTCGTCGAGATCTTCGAGGCGCCGGACGACGAGAAGGCCGCCGAGATCCTCATGCGCCTCCAGCGCCACGGGGCCGAGCAGACCGAGACCCTGCGCGCGTTCACCCGCGAGGAGGCGGAGGAGATCATCCGCCGCCTCTGACGCTTCAAGTCGGCGTCCCCCGACGCCGATACCTGAGAGATGGACCGCTCCTCTGCCTTGCTCTGGGCGGCCATCGCCTGCGTCGGCGGCGTGCTTCTCGTCGGCGCGTACTACGGCACGAAGCTGTCGCTCGAGGCGACGCCGACCTCGGCCGCGCGGGCCTCGTCGGCCGAGCCGAGCACGTTCGCGCGCTACGTCGCGCCGGAGTCGTACTGCCCCGGCGCCGGCGACGCCGAGGCGTCCGGGCCCGAGCAGGAGCGCGCCCAGCTGTGTCTCGTCAACTATGCGCGCGGAGTCGCGGGCGTCGGGCCGCTGAACGTGTCCCCGCAGCTGATGCGCTCGGCCGACCTGAAGGCCGCGGACATCGTGCGCTGCGAAGCGTTCGAGCACGAGGCGTGCGGGCTCGAGGTGCGGCAGCGCTTCGCCGACTCGGGCTACTTCGACGTCGCCGCCGACACGGCGTACGGCGAGAACCTCGCCTGGGGTGACGCGCAGGCGGGCAGCCCGCGCGGCGCGCTGCTCGGCTGGCTCGAGTCGAGAGAGCACCGCGAGAACCTGCTCGAGCCGAAGTGGACCGAGCAGGGGATCGCGCTCGTGTACGTGCCTCGGTTCCGCGGCGTCGAGGGCAGTCGCATCTGGGTCTCGCACTTCGGCCGCCACGGCTAGAGGTTTGATGTGGAACTCGCGCGCTGTGGAGGCGTCTCAGACCAAGCCAGGGCGGCTCGGCGCCCGAAGTCGCAGGCTGGTGGGCCTGCGCAAGGGCGACGAGACGGCCTGGCGCCGCGTCTGAGGCGGCTCCAGAGCCCGCGCCGTTTCGCATCAAGCCTCTAGCGCCGTCAGTAGGCTTCGCGCCCCGTGCGCGTGGCGCTGATGATCGAGGGCCAGGAAGGCGTCTCGTGGGACGAGTGGGTCGCGCTCGCGGAGACGTGCGAGCGCGTCGGGATCGAGGCGCTCTTCCGCTCCGACCACTACCTCTCGGGGAACTTCCCGCACGAGCGCTCCGCACACGACGCGTGGACGACGCTCGCCGGGCTCGCCGCTCGAACGTCGACACTTCGTCTCGGCACGCTCGTCTCGCCGGTGACGTTCCGGCATCCCTCAGTGCTCGCGAACGCGGTCTCGACGGTCGACCACATCTCGGGCGGCCGGGTCGAGCTCGGGATGGGTGCGGGCTGGATGGAGCACGAGCATCGCGCGTTCGGCTTCCCGTTTCCCCCGCTGCGCGAGCGCGTCGCCATGCTCGCCGAGCAGATCGAGATCGTCCACCGGCAGTGGACCGAGGACCGCGTCGACTTCTCGGGTGCGCACCACACGCTCGTCGACTGCCCGGCGCTGCCGAAGCCGGTGCAGGATCCCCGTCCGCCGCTCCTCGTGGGCGGGCGCGCGCAGCCCGGGACGGTGAAGCCCGCCGTTCGCTTCGCCGACGAGTACAACCTGATCGGCTCGTCGATCGAGGAGTACGCGCACGCGCGGAGTACGCTCGACGAGGCGTGCGAGCGGGGCGGCCGCGACCCGAAGACGTTGCGACTCTCGGTCATGACGGGGTTCGCGCTCGGCGCCGACCGCGGTGACCTGCTCGAGCACGCGCGGCGCACCATGGAGCACTGGGGCGCCGACGTCTCTCCCGAGGACGCACTCGCGCGCTACGAGGCTCGCGGCACGTCGGGCACGCCCGAACAGTTCGTCGACGGGCTGCACCGGCTCGAGGACGCGGGCGTCGAGCGGATCATGCTCCAGCACGCCGTCCACACCGACCTCGAGACGGTCGAGCTCCTCGGCCGCGAGGTCGTCGCGAAGCTGGGTTAGGCGGGGCGCCGCTCGGCGACCGCGGCGAGGCGGTCGCGGATCTCGTCCGCGCTCCCGCCGAGGTCGTCCAGGCGCGGCAGCTCCGAGAGCGACTCGAGCCCGAAGACGCGCTCGAAGAGCGGCGTCGTCCGGTAGCGCACGGCACCGCCGCCGCCGTCCTCCCGTCCGGCCTCGGCGATCAGGCCGCGCTCGACGAGGTTCGCGACCGCCGAGTCGGCGGCAACGCCGCGGATCCGCGCGATGTCGGGGCGCGTGCACGGCCCGAGGTACGCGACGATCGCGAGCGTCTCCAGCGACGCCTGCGAGAGCGAGCGCTGCACCGGTCGCTCGAACAGCCGGCCGCACGCCTCCGCCGCCTCGCGTGCCGCGCGGAAGGCCCAGCCGCCGGCGACCTGCTCGAGGACGATCCCGCTGCGACCCTCGCGGTAGCGCTCGGAGAGCAGCCCGAGCGCGGTCTCGACGCGCTCGCGCTCGTCCGCCGACGCCTCCGCGAGCTCCTCGACGGACAGCGGCTGCGAGGCGATCACCAGCAGCGCCTCGATCGTGCGGGCGAGCTGGTCGACCGGGCTGGTCGTGATCAGGCGGAGCGGGCGATCCACGGCTCTCTCCCTTCGACGTCGGTGGCGGAAATCCTGATGGGCGCGAACGGCGCCGCCTGCTCGATCGTGATCTCGTTCGAGCGGCGCAGGTCGAGCAGCGCGAGGAAGGCGACGGCGACCTCGACCCGCGAGAGCCCCGCGACCGCCTCTTCGAAATCGACGCGCCGCCGCCGGGCGAGCAGCGAGCGGAAGCGCTCGAGGAACTGCGCCACGGGCGGGAACTGGAGCGCCATGTGGCCGAGCGACACGTCCGGCGGCTCGGCGGCGAGGAGCCGGATCACCTCGGCGAGCCGCTCGGGCGACTGCGGGCCCAGCCGGCGCTCGGGCTGCGGCGCGAGTGGCGCAGGGCCGAGGCGGAAGAACCGGTCGCCCTCACGGGCGAGCCGCTCGAAGAGCCAGCCCGCCGCCTCCTTCATCCGCCGGTACTCCTCGAGCCGACGTGCGAGCTCCTCGGCTGCCTCCTCGGGCTCGAGCTCGGCGAGGTCGGCGTCCTCCTCGAACAGCCCGCGCGCCTTCAGCTCGAGCAGCGCGGCGACGAGGACGAGGAACTCCCCGCACGCCTCGAGGTCGAGCTGCTCCCGCTCCGCGAGGCGCTCGACGAACGAGACGACGATCCCCGCCACGTCGACCTCGGCCAGGTCGAGCTCCTCCCGCAGCACGAGCGTCAGGAGGAGGTCGAACGGCCCCTCGAAGGCGTCGAGATCCAGCTCGAGCTCGCGCACGACCACGGGCGGCACCCTAGCGCCTCGTCCGGCCGGCGCCCCCGCCTCGCCGCTAGCGACGCGAGCGCGGGACGGCCATCGCGGGCCGCTTCTCGCCCCCCTCGCGACGGCGGCGCCGCCCCGGACGTAGCGTCGGAAGCCGGCGGTCGTAGAGCTGCCACCAGATGAAGAAGAGCGAGGACGCGATGAAGACGACGAGCGCGACCCACGCGTTCAGGCGCATCCCCCAGAAGACCGTCGACGGATCGACGCGGAGGTGCTCGAGCAGGAAGCGCCCGAACGTGTACCAGGCGACGTAGAGCGCGAAGAGCGCGGGCGGTCGCAGGCGCCAGCGCCGGTCGATCAGGAGCAGGACCCCGACCCCCACGAGGTTCCAGAGCGCCTCGTAGGCGAACGTCGGGTGAAACGTCGTCCCGGGCGCGAAGTCCTGGTTGTGGGCGTCGTCGATCTCGAGCGCCCATGGGAGGTCGGTCGGGCGCCCGTAGAGCTCCTGGTTCCACCAGTTGCCGAGCCGCCCGATCGCCTGCGCGAGCAGCAGCCCGGGCGCGACCGCGTCCATGGCGCGGAGCACGCTGCCGCCCGAGCGCTTGATCACGATCGCCCCGGCGAGGACGCCGAACAGGATCCCGCCCCAGATCCCGAGCCCGCCCTCCCAGACCTCGAGCACGCCGCGCCACTTCGGATCGGGGACGTCGTCCCAGCTCGTGACCACGTGGTAGAGCCGCGCGCCGACGATGCCCGCGGCGACGCCCCACACGGCGACGCGCAGGATCAGGTCGGTGTCGCCCGGCCGCCGCCCCCAGCGCCAGCTCGTGAGCAGGATCGCCGCGACGATCGCGGCGAGGAGCGTCAGCCCGTAGGCGTGGACCGCCGGCAGCGGGCCCGGCAGGTCGAACTCGCCCGAGGCGGGCGACGGGATCGTCGCGAGGAGCACGGCGGCATTCTTACCGCCGCGCCGATGCGGCGCCTACAGAAGGATGCGGAGCGCGAGGTCCTGCGAGCAGCCCTGCGCGAGGAGATCCGTGGCCTGGTGCAGGTCGACGTCGAGGCGAGCCGCGATCTCGCGGGCGGCGTCGTGCGAGTAGCCGGCGCGCTCGAGCGCCTCGGCCCGCCAGCGCTCGATCCGCTCGATCTCGGTCCCCGTCCTGGTCTCTGTGTCGGCCGCAGTCATCTCCGCTCCCGTTCTACCACTTCGACCTTCGTCAAAACGGGCGCGGCGGATGTCCCCTTACCGGGTGATCTGAGGCGTTAACCGGAAGTAAACGGGCGGGCGCCGAGGCGCCCGCCCGGCGAAATCAGGGCGCCACCGGCGCCGCGGCAGGCCTCAGGCGGCGCGCGACCAGGATCAGCAGTGCGAGCGCGCCCAGCCCCCCGAGGAGCCCCCACGTCCAGTCGGGGACGGCGAACCCGCCGCCACCGCTCCCCGGCCCGATCTGAACCGCCTTGTACGTGTGCGTCTGGCCGGCGTAGCCGTCGTAGACGCTGTAGTTCCAGGTGCCCTCGCTCGGGAACTTCACCTTCGCCAGGTAGACGCCGATCGTGTCGGTCGGAGCGGCCTGGAACCGCTTCCTCGTCTCGCCGTTCGAGATCGTCACGTACGGCAGCAGCCCCTCCATCGGGGTGACGCCATGCGCCCTGATCGTCACCTCGGCGTTCCAGGTGTCGCCGGCGCCGATGCCGCCGTCCGGCGGCGCCAGCCCCGCCGTCGCAAAACCGCCGCCCGCCACCGGCGCAGCGAGCACGAGCGCGGCCCCGAGCACGAGGAGGAATGTGCGCATCTGAAGCTCTCCTTTCATTCGCTGACGCCTATACACCGCTACCCCGGCCCGAGGTCCCGGGCGACCGCCAGCGCGTGGGCGCGCGTGCCCGGCCCCTCGAGGCGGTACGTGATCCCGTCTCGCTCCCAGATCAGGACGTTCCCCACGAGCCTGCGCTCCTTGAAGTGGATCCCGTCCCGGTCGCCGTAGGCGATCACGTGTTCGGCGCCGCCGATCCAGAGGCCTCGTGCCCCGTCGACGAGCACCCCCACGGTCTCCGAGCGTGGCCCGACCTGCTTCTCGACGAACGGAAGCTGCTCGCCGCGCCACTGCGAGAGCACGAGCCCGTCGAAGCGCAGGTTGACCATCCCACCACGAACGCTCTCGTCGAGGTACGTCTCGAAGCCGCTGTTCGGGGCCAGCACCGGGAAGTCGACCGCCGCCTGCGCCTGGCCGAGAGTGACCGAACGTCCCAGGAACGCCTCGCGCACCGGGGCAGACGGCTGCGTCCGGACGCGCTCGACCGCGACATCGCCGATGCGCAAGAGGTCGAGGATCGCCGCGCGCGTCTGCGGGATCGCGAGCA
>JAICPI010000073.1 GCA_025929895.1 Thermoleophilia bacterium | reverse complement strand
TCCACCTACGCGACGTGGTGGATCCGGCAGGCCGTGACACGCGCGATCGCGGACAAGGCGCGCACGATCCGCATCCCCGTGCACATGGTCGAGAAGCTGAACAAGGTCGTGCACATCGAGCGCCAGCTCGTGCAGCGCCTCGGCCGCGAGCCGACGCCGGAGGAGATCGCCGAGGAGCTCGAGATCGCGCCCGAGGAGGTGCGGGAGATCCAGCGCATGTCGCAGCTTCCGGTCTCGCTCGAGAAGCCGATCGGCGAGGACGAGGAGGCGGAGCTCGGGGACTTCGTCGAGGACGAGAGCGCCGAGTCGCCCTACGACACGGCGACGCTGTCGCTGCGCCGCGGCGACATCGATCGCGCGCTCGACTCATTGCCGGCACGGGAACGAAAGGTGATCGAGATGCGGTTCGGGCTCTCCGGCGCGCAGCCCTGCACGCTCGAGGAGGTCGGCCGAGCCTTCGGCGTCACGCGCGAGCGGATCCGCCAGATCGAGAACAACACGCTCAAGAAGCTCGAGTCGCTCCCGGAGGCCCAGGGCCTCAAGGACTGCGTTTGACCGCGGGGGAACCCGTGGTTCCCCCACGAGCCCCGTCCTTCTTCGCAGCGATCCATTACGCGCAGTAGCTCCGCGCGGGCGAAGCCCCCGGTGTCTCATCGGTGCCGGAGAGTGGTTAGCTCTCGGTGCCGGAGAGTGTTAAGGCCCGGCGGTGAAGGTCGGCGTGCCGACCTCGACGCTGACGCGGCGGAAGTCGGGGAGGAACGAGGCGACGTCGGACTCGTACTCGACGCGCCAGACGCCGCCGGCCGGGATCTCGAACGTGACCCGTCGTGACGTGCCCGGCTCGAGCTCGACGGTGCGCGTCTCGGCGCCCGTGAAGCGGAGCCGCAGCGTCGGGGCCTCCTTCGGCAGCGTGAGCGGCAGGACGAGCGTGCCCGCGTGCTCCGGCCTGACCTCGATCCAGCCCTCGTTCGCGAGCCAGCCGTCGAAGTAGCGTCCCGCCACGAGCAGCTCGAGCTGCGGCGTGCCGTCGGCGCGCCAGAGGTCGAACGTGGGCGTCTGGGCGACGCGCGTCGCGTTCCGGAAGTCGGCGTAGACCGCGAAGCGCGGGATCAGGATCGCGGTGCGGAGCGCGTGTCCCCCGTGCAGGAGCGTGCCGTCGCGCTCGATCCGCACGAACGGTTGGTGGAACGCGTCGATCGTATTGCCGCGCGGGAGGCGCACGACGTCGCCGACCGAGCGGTTCCAGAAGAGCTGTGAGAAGGCGAGCTCGCGCGGGCCGCCCGGCGTCTGGAGGTACGTGACCTCGCCGAGGTTCGCGTGGTCGACCCAGCGCGCGTCGGCCGGCAGGTAGCTGTTCCGCACCTTGGGCGCGTTGTCGGCGTCGAACACGAACGCGCCGGCGGACGCGGCGCCGACGAGGAGCGCCGCCGCGCCGAGCGCGACCGGTGCCGCGCGCCGCGGCCGGAACGCGAGCCCGGCGGCGAGCAGCGAGAGCACGGCCACGAGCGCAGCCAACGCGAGCGAGCCGTCGTCGTAGCCGATCCGCCGCTCGAGCCACCAGAGCGCGAGCAGGAAGGGCGAGTCCTGGCGGCCGGTCTCGGAGGTGAAGCCCGAGAGCGGCACGCGGGCCGAGAGCACGAGCATCGCCAGCGAGAAGACGGCGACGACGTGGCGCGCGCGGGCGCCGCGCGTGGCCCAGAGGCAGAACGCGGGCGCGACGAGCGGGAGGATCGTCATCAGGTAGCGCTCCTGGAAGCGCCCGCCGCCGATCTCCTCGGGCGCGTTCGCCGCGTAGATCGTGGCCTCGACGAGCAGCGCGCCGGTGAGCAGCGCGGCGATCGCGGCGAACGCCCGCTCCTCGCGCGGGCGTGCGCGGCCGAAGGCGAAGGCGATCCCGGCGAGCGCGCCGGGACCGAGCACCCAGCCGCTCGAGTACGCGAGCAGCATCAGGTCGATGCCCGCCCAGTGCGCCATCTCGAGCGGGTGCAGCTCGAGGTCGCCGATCCGCGAGTAGTACCCGAGCACGCGCGAGGGCCCGAGCGCGAGCGCGCCGGCGAGGGGCAGCGCGAAGAGCACGAGCGTCAGCCGGAGCCGGCGCAGCGAGCCGCGGTCGACGAGCGCGGCGGCGACCACGAACACGATCGGGAGCACGACGAACTGCACGCGCGCGAACGCTGCGAGCCCGCTACACGCGACCAGTCCCAGCTGCACGCCGCGCGTCGGATCCCCGATCGCGCGCAGCCCGAAGTAGACGGCGCCGAGCACGAGCGGATACGCGATCGGCTCGCCGAGCAGGTACGCGACGTAGAAGAAGTTCGGCGAGAGCAGTGTCAGCGCCGCGCACGCGAGCGAGAGCGGCTCCGAGAGCTTGAGGCGCCGCGCGATCAGGTAGACCGGGACCGCCGCGAGCGACATCGCGACCGCGTTCAGCCCCTGGCCGAGCCGGTACGCGACGGCGGGGTCCTCCACCAGCCAGAACGGCGCGTTCAGGAGCGGCTGGAGCAGCGCCGGGAACGAAGCGGCCTCGCCGCGGATCGCGATGCTCTCCCCGGCGGCGAGCGAGCGGGCGATCGCCGAGTAGATGTACTCGTCCGGGAAGTAGACGGGGGTCGAGTGCGCGAGCGCGAAGAGCCAGCGGACGGCGGCGCTCAGCCCGACGAGCGCCCCGAGCACGAGCCAGGCCGGAAACGCCGCGACCCGGGCGCGGAGGAGGGGACGTGCAGGCGGATCCGCGCCCGGGATCGCGACATCTGTAGCCACGTGCCCTCTATCGGCACGCCGGCGGCATCCCTTGAAAGAGGGACGCTACGAGGGTTTGGCGGCCTGCTCGCCGACCCGCTCGAACGGGACGAAGAGGCGGCAGTGCGGGCACTTGAACCCGTTGTAGCGAGCGGCGTCGCCCTCGAGCAGCTCCGCGTCGAACGACTTCTTGCAGTGGGGGCAGTCCACGTGGTACGAGCCCGTCTGCGCGGTCGATTCGCTCACGCGAGCCACGCTAGCAAGAACGTCGTCCGGCTCGGTTCCTAGCCTTGCGCCATGGAGAACGACTGGTTCCGACGCGGGTTCGCGGAGTTCGTCGGGACGTTCACCCTCGTCTTCATCGGCGTCGGCTCGATCCTCTTCTCGGGCGGCCAGCTCGTCGGGATCGCACTCGCGCACGGGCTCGCGATCGCCGTGATGGTCTCCGCGGTCGGCCACATCTCGGGCGGCCACTTCAACCCGGCGATCACCTTCGGGTTCCTGATCACGCGGCGGATGGCGCCGGTCCTCGGCGCGGTCTACGTCGTCGCGCAGCTGTTCGCGGCCGTCGTCGCGATGCTCGCGTTGACGGTGATCTTCCCCAACGAGCCGAGCCTGGACCCGGGCGTCCCGACCGTCGCCGACCAGATCAGCGTCGGCGCGGGCGTCTTGACGGAGGCGATCCTCACCTTCTTCCTCGTCTGGGTCGTCTTCGCCACCGCGGCCGATCCCCGCGGCACGTTCAAGTCCGTCGCGGGGCTCGCGATCGGGCTCACGATCACGGCGGACATCCTGGCCGGCGGCCCGCTCACGGGCGCGGCGATGAACCCCGCGCGCGCGTTCGGCCCCGAGCTCGTGCAGGGCGAGTGGAGCGACTTCTGGGTCTACTGGGTCGGGCCGCTCGCGGGCGGCAGCGTCGCCGCGCTCGCGTACGAGCTGCTCTACCTGCGCCCGCTCGCGCCGGCGGTCGTGGGCCCGCCGGAGACGGGGCTCGAGGAGCCTCGTCCCGGAGAGACCGCGGTTTCGTGACCGCCCGCCGCGGGGCAGACCGCGGCCATGGGAGAACACGGAGACAAGTCGAACGAGGTCGACCCGAGCGTCGGCGGCGACGAGCCGGGCGAGGGAGATCCCGGCTGGATCGGCGGCGGCGGGCCCGCGTCGACGATCGACGACGAGAAGCCGACGGACGAGGAGCGCCACCTCCCGGACACCGACCATTCGGTGACGTAGCCGGCGCGGGGAACCTCTGGGTTCTCCCCGCCCCGTTGAACCTTCTGCCGAAAACCGATAGAAGCTGTGCGTGGCCGAGGCGCTCGCGGCAACGCACCCGTCGACCGAACCCGTGGTCCGGCTCGAGCACGTCCGCAAGAGCTTCGGCGACAACCTGGTGCTCCAGGAGATCGACCTCGAGGTCGCGAGCCGCGAGGTCCTCGTCGTCATCGGGCCGAGCGGGAGCGGCAAGAGCACGCTGCTCCGCTGCGTGAACCTGCTCGAGCCGATCGACAGCGGC
Source organism: Thermoleophilia bacterium (assembly GCA_025929895.1). Taxonomy (GTDB): domain Bacteria; phylum Actinomycetota; class Thermoleophilia; order Gaiellales; family Gaiellaceae; genus JACCTU01. Next base: position 6,071 of record JAICPI010000073.1, on the reverse strand, counting down.
CGCATCTTCTTCGAGGGCACCGAGATCACCGCGAAGGGCGTCCGGCTGCCCGAGATCCGCCAGCAGATCGGGATCGTCTTCCAGTCCTTCAACCTGTTCCCGCACCTGCGCGCGATCGACAACCTGACGCTCGCCGCGCGGCGGATCAAGAAGATCGACCGCAAGGAGGCGGAGGCGCGGGCGCACGAGCTCCTCGAGCGGGTCGGCCTGGCGGAGAAGGCCCGCAGCTACCCGCACCAGCTCTCCGGAGGGCAGCAGCAGCGGGTCGCGATCGCGCGCGCGCTGATGATGCGCCCGCACGTGATGCTCTTCGACGAGGTCACGTCGGCGCTCGATCCCGAGCTCGTCGGGGAGGTGCTCGTCGTCATGCGCGACCTCGCCCGCGACGGGATGACGATGCTCGTCGTCACGCACGAGATGCAGTTCGCCCGGGAGGTGGGCGACCGCGTGATCTTCATGGACGACGGTCTCATCGTCGAGCAGGGCAAACCAACCGATGTGCTCGATCGTCCAAAGGAGGAGAGGACGCAGCGCTTCCTGCGGCGGACTCTGCAGTTGGCGGATTCACTGGAAGAGCTCACCATCGAGGGTCGACAAGGAGGGGTTGGATGAAGCGGCTCATTGCCGTCACAGCAGTACTCGCGGTGACCGCGGCGGTGATCGCGGCGCTCGGCGTCGCGGCGACGTCGTCGAGCACCGGTCCGGCGAGCGCGGAATCGACCGCGAAGAAGGCACCCAGGCTGCCGGCTCTGCCGGCGAACATCAAGCAGCGGAAGCGCTGGTTGATCGGCGTCAAGTGCGACGCACCGCCGTTCGGCTACATCGACGTCCGCGGCCAGCACGCAGGCTTCGACGTCGAGATCGCGCGGTGGTTCGCCCGCTACGCGTTCGGCCGCGTCAACCGCGTCAGCTTCATCTGTGCACCGACGCCGGCGCGTGAGCCGTTGCTGACCACGGGTCGTGCGGACCTGGTCATCTCGACGTTCACGTACACGCGCGACCGCGACACGCGGATCGACTTCTCGCGTGCGTACTACCAGGCGACCGGTCGGCTGCTCGTCAAGAACGACTCGCCGATCAACAGCCTCGCCGACCTCAACGGCCGGCGGGTGGTCACCACGAGCGGTTCGATCTACGACCGCTGGGTGCGGCGGTGCTTCCCGAACGCGAACCTGACCGTCACGGACAACCTCACGAACGCGACGCTCACGTTCAACCAGGGCCGCGCCGACACGCTGATGTGGGACGACACGGTCCTCGTCGGGATCGCGGCGGCCGATCGCAGCTCGAAGCTCACGAACGACACGTTCCTCGCGCTGCCGTACGGGATCGGCATCCGCCAGGGCAACGTCGCACTGAAGCGGTGGGTCGACTCGCGGCTCGAGCTGATGCGCAAGGCCGACCGCTTCATGGCGATCCTGCGCAACAACATCCCCGCTCGGTTCGTGCCGGGCTTCTCGCGGAACATCCTGCGGCCGAGGAACACCTTCGGGTACGCGCGCGCGTCGGCGCCGGCGCCCGACACGGTGTGCCCGTAGCACCGGACGCAGCGAAGTCGAACGACAGGGGCGGCCGCGCGAGACGCGGCCGCCCCTCCGCTACACGATGACGCTCGCCGTCACGTACGACCTCGGCAGCTACGTCTCCGAGAACTGGGAGTTCCTGCTCAGGGGGCTCGGACGAACCTTGCTCGTCTCCGCGATCGCGATCACGGGGGCGTTTGCGATCGGGGCGGTCCTCGGCGCCGCGCGCGCCCACCGCGTGCCGGTCCTGAGCCAGGTCGCGGCGATCTACGTCGAGGTGATCCGCAACACGCCGATCCTCGTCCAGATCTTCTTCCTCTACTTCGCGCTGCCGCAGGTCGGCATCCGGCTCGACGTCTTCACGGTCGCGTGGCTTTCGGTGATGGTCTGGGGCGGAGCGTTCAACACCGAGAACTTCCGCGCAGGCTTCGAGGCCGTGCCGTTTCGCTTCCGAGAGGCGGCCCTCGCGCTCGGCTTCGGCCGCCTGCGGACGTTCTTCAACATCACGTTCCCGATCGGCGGGCGCATCGCGCTGCCCTCGTCGATCAACACGTACATCGCCGTGCTGAAGAACACGGCGCTCCTGTACGTGATCTCGTACGAGGAGCTGACCACGTCTGCGTTCCAGATCAACGCGCGCACGCTCGAGACGCTCGAGACGCTGACCGTCCTCGGCGTCGTCTACCTCACGCTCGTCTGGACGCTCTCCGCGAGCATCCGCTGGCTCGAGGGGCATCTCGCCCTGCCGGAGGAGCGTTAGTGCTCCTCCCAGTAATGCACGCCGGCCTCTGGCCCGCGATCACGCGGCGCCAGATTCCACCCTCGCTCTTCCCAAGGCTGCCAGCCTTGGCGGCGAGCGAGTGCGGCCTCTGGCTTGGTGCTCGCGACCCAGAGACTCGGCAGCATCACTGGAAGGAGCACTGATGCTGTTCCTGCTGCCCGACTGGGTCGAGCCCGTCGCGCGGTACATGCTCGAGACCGGGCTCCGGAACACGCTGCGCATGGCGGGGTTCTCGCTGGTCTTCGCCACGGTGATCGGCGTCGTGCTCGGCACGCTGCTGACGATCAAGTTCGCGCCCTCGCGCTGGCTGATCCGCCTCTACATCGAGGTCTGGCGCGGGCTGCCCGTGATCGTGACCCTCTTCGTCGTCCACTTCGGCTTGACGCCGCTGCTCGGGACCCGCTTCGAGTTCAGCCCGCTGACGTCGGGGATCATCACCCTGACGCTCTGGGGCAGCGCCCAGATCGCCGAGGCGACGCGCGGAGCGGTGCAGTCGATCCCGCGCGAGCAGCACGAGGCCTCGTCGGCGCTCGGCTTCGGCTGGGTGGGCCGGCACACCTACGTGATCTTCCCCCAGGCGTTCCGGCGGCTGATCCCGCCGCTCGTCAGCCTGCTCGTCGGGATCATCCTGAACACGACGCTCGTGCAGATCATCGGCGGCACCGAGCTCCTGGAGTCGGGCGAGCAGTCGGTCGAGCGGCTCAACGCGATCCCGCCGATCGGCATCTTCGAGATCCACGCCTTCGAGATCTACGGCGCGGTCGCGGTCGTCTTCTTCGTCATGTGCTTCCCGCTCACGCGCCTGGCCGCCTACCTCGAACGTAGGCTGGTGGTGTGAGCCTCCCGTACGAGCGCGGCGCCCTCCTCCCCGACACGGCGGCCGACGTCGCGAAGCTGAGAGCCGCCTGGCGGATCGTCGAGCGCCGGCAGCGCGAGGGGACGCTCTTCAACTTCACGGGGCTCGAGCGCTCGCTCGAGCTCGGCGGCGCGGAGCCGGGGATGCTCGACGACGACCTCGCGCCTGCGCTCGTCGGCGACCGACTCACCGAGCTCGCGCTGGACCACCTCGGCGGCGTCCCCGGCCGCGACGACGTCTTCGTCGCGAACCGGCTCACGGCGGCGATCGTGGCCGCGATGCAGGTGCTCGTCCGGCCGGGCGACATCGTGCTCGGCGTCTCCGCGAGCTACTCGCATCCGGTCGTCCACCGCGCCGTGCAGCTGGCCGGGGGCGAGCTGGTCGAGGCCGTCGGCTACGACGACTTCGCCGCGCACCTCGAGCGGCACGAGCCCGCGCTCGTCGTGCTGACCCGGCTCGCGGTCTCCTACGAGGCGTTGGCAACGGACGAGCTCGAGGCGGTCGCGGCGGAGGCCGAGCGCCGCGGCCTCCCGCTCTTCGTCGACGACGCCGGTGGTGCCCGCGTCGGCCCTGCCGTCTTCGACCAGCCGAAGACGCTCGAGCTCGGCGCGGCCGCGGGCGCGACGGGCCTCGACAAGTACGGCACGACGGGGCCGCGGCTCGGGCTGCTCGCCGGTCGCGCGGAGCTCGTCGGCCGGATCCGCGCGCGGGCGATCGAGCTCGGGCTCGAGGCGCGGCCGATGCTCTACCCGGCCGTCGTCCACTCGCTCGAGCGGTACGACCCCGAGCGCGTGCGCGCGCTCGTCGCCGCGACCGGCGCCGTCGCGGACGCGCTCGAGCGGCGGTTTCCGTGGGTCGACCGCACGCCGGTCGCGGTCAAGCTCCAGGGCGAGGACACGCTGGGCGAGAGCGCGCGCCGGGCCGGGAAGCAAGTAACAGACTGTCACTTGGTTCCGTACGAGGCGACCGCCGCGCTCGCGATGCTCCTCCTGCGCGACCACGGCATGTTCACCGTCCACTTCGCCGCGCTGCCGCCCGGCACCTCGGCGCTCCTGCTGAAGTTCCTGCCGCCCGAGACGCTCGAGCGCTTCGGCGGCGCGGAGCGGTTCGCCGAGGCCGTCGAGTCGTCGCTCGCGGAGCTGAGCGGGCTCGTCGCGGACGAGGACTCGCTTCGCGACCTGCTCGGCGCCGCGTCCCCCGCGCTGCGCTGATGGAGACGATCGCTCCGGCGACGCGGATGGGCGCCGTCGAGCTGACGGTCGCCGACCTCGACCGCTCGGTCGAGTTCTACGAGCGGGTGCTGGGCCTGCGCGCGCTCGAGCGCGAGGACGGCCGCGCGTCGGTCGGCGCCGGCAGCGAGCTGCTGCGGCTCGTCGAGGAGCCCGGCGCGCGCTCGGCGCGCGGCCACGCCGGCCTCTTCCACTTCGCGCTGCTCGTCCCGGAACGGGCCGACCTCGCGCGCTGGCTCGCGCACGTCGCGCGCGAGCGCATCCCGCTGAGCGGCGCGTCTGACCACTTCGTCAGCGAGGCGATCTACCTGCGCGACCCGGACGACCACGGGATCGAGGTCTACCGCGACCGTCCGCGCGAGCACTGGGAGGGTCAGGTGCGCCGGATGACGACGCTCCCGCTCGACCTCGACGACCTGCTCTCCGAGGTCGCCGCCGATGCGCCGTTCGAGGCGCTCGCGCCGGGGACGGCGATGGGCCACGTCCACCTCTCCGTGGCCGACGTCGACGAGACCGTCGCGTTCTACCGCGACGTCCTCGGCTTCGAGCTGATGGTCTCGTTCGCGGGCCAGGCCGCGTTCCTCTCCGCCGGCGGGTACCACCACCACGTCGGCGCGAACGTGTGGGAGAGCCTCGGCGCGCCGCCGGCACCGGCCGGCACGGCGCGCTTGCGCCACGCGTCGGTCGTGCTCCCCGACGCGGCCGAGCGAGACCGGGTCGCGGGGCGCGTAGCGGCGAGCGGCCAGGAGCCGGCGCCCCACTCCGAGGGCGTCCTCGTCCGCGACCCCTCCGGGATCGCGTTGCTCCTCACGGCCTGAACCCTCACAGCGGCTTCACAGGCGCCGCTGCCACCATGTCCGCATGGCCTCGCCGGCAGGGCAGCGGATCCTGGTCGTCGACGACGAGCCCTCGATCGTCGACGCGGTCGCCACGGCGCTCCGCTACGAGGGCTTCGACGTCGAGGAGGCGACCACCGGCCGGGCCGCGCTCGACGCCGTCGGGCGCCGCGAGCCCGACCTGATCATCCTCGACTGGATGCTCCCCGACATCGAGGGGATCGAGGTCGGCCGCCGCCTCCGCGCGGACGGCTACGGCACCGCGGTGCTCTTCCTGACCGCGAAGGACGCGACGGAGAACAAGGTCGAGGCGCTCCGCGCGGGCGGCGACGACTACGTGACCAAGCCGTTCAGCCTCGCGGAGATCGTCGCGCGCGCACAGGCGATCCTGCGGCGGACGCGCGGCGCGCTCCCGGGCGACATGCTGCGCTTCGCCGACCTCGTGCTCGACGAGGCGAGGCACGAGGTGCACCGGGGCGACACGCCGATCGCGCTCACGGCGACCGAGTTCAGCCTCCTCCGCTACTTCATGCTCAACCCGCGCCGCGTGCTCTCGAAGGCGCAGATCCTCCAGAACGTGTGGCGCTACGACTTCGGCGGGAACTCGAACGTGGTCGAGACATACGTGAGCTACCTGCGCAAGAAGCTCGACGCGGAGGGACCGCCGCTGATCAAGACGGTGCGGCAGGCGGGCTACATGCTCGAGACGCCGGGGCGATGATTCGGAGCCTCTCGCTCCGAGCGCGCCTCGTCCTCGGGGTGATCGTGCTGGGCGCGGCGGGGCTCGCGATCGCCGACGTCGCGACGTACATGTCGCTGCGCTCGTTTCTCTTCGAGCGCACGGAC
>JAICPI010000027.1 GCA_025929895.1 Thermoleophilia bacterium | reverse complement strand
TCATCGGGCGCGCCGTGGTAGCGAGAGAGCATGAGCGCGGAGACGCCGGTCTCGTCGCGCGCCTCGGCGAGCGCGGGATCGGCCGCGAGCAGCTCGCGCACGCGCGCCGTGTCGCCGGCCTGCACCGCCGCGATCAGCTCGTCGGCCACGGGCGGATCTTCACCGAAACAGGTCGCGCTCGGGCGGGATCACGAGCTCGCGCGCGTTGCCGTCGCCCGCGACGTCGAGCCCGCGCACGAGCGCGACCGGGATCCCGTCGGTCTTGCCCATGACGAGCTGCGCCGCTGCGGCGAGCTCGTCGGCGAGCGCGATCTGCGTCGAGCGCAGCTCGTGACCGATTCGGTCGCGCGTTCCGCGCAGGTCCTGGAGGACGCGCACGCCGGCGGCGCCGATCGCGACGTCTGTCGTCCCCATGCGGAACGGCCGCCCGAAGGAGTCGCTGACGATCACGCCGACGCGCGCCCTTGTCAGCTCGTGCACCCGCTCGCGGATGCGCGCTGCGGAGGCGTCGGGGTCGAGCGGGAGCAGGACGAGCATGCCGGGCTCGGGCGCGTTCGAAGCGTCGACTCCGGCCGACGCGCAGATGAAGCCGTGACGCGTCTGCACGATCAGGAGCGGCGGCCGCACCCGGACGACCTCGACGGCCTCGCGCAGGATCGCTTCCGTGCGACGGGGGTCTTCGTCGCCCGCGAGCTCGAGCGCGCGCGCGGACGGCTCCAGCTCGTCGAGCCGCACGACGCGGCCCTCCGACTTCGAGACCGCCTTCTGCGCGATCACGAGCACGTCCCCGTCCACGAGGTCGACCCGCTCGACCACCAGCGCTGCGAGGTCGTCGCCCTCTCGGATCTCGGGGAGACCCGTGACGGGCAGGACGTTCAAAGTCCGGTCAGGCGAACGCCCGCGTGCACCTTGTACCGCTTGTTCACCGCGACGACGACGCCGGTCAGCCCCTCGAGCGCGCGCGCGTTCGCGAGCGGCCCCGCGTCGATCGCCCGGCCTCCGACCGCGCGACCGGCGAGCTCGAGCGAGAGCTCCTTCGCGCGCGCGTCGTCACCGCACACGAGCGCGTCCTGCTCGCCGCCGACGGTCGCCGCGGCAACCGTGTGCAAGCCGGCCGCGACCGGCGCGTCGAGCGCGTCGGCGACCTGCTCCGCGATCGAGCGGTCGTCCTGGACGCGGAGCGCGCTGGCGACCGAGAGCACCGGGGTCGTCCCGATCGCCTCGCGGAGGCTCTGCGCGGTCACGAGCGCCGCCGATGCGGGGCAGGCGAGGACGACGAGATCGACGTTCGCGACGGCGTCCTCGTTGGTCGCGCCCGCGACGCCGAGCTCTTCCGCAGCCACGCGTGCGCGCTCGGCGTCGCGCGAGCCGATCACGACCTCGTCGGTGGCCGCGAGCCGCTTCGCGAGCGCGGAGCCGAACGACCCCGTGCCGCCGAGGATGGCGATCTTCACGCGGCGAGCACCGTCTCGGCGAGGCGCCGCCGGGCGTCGCCGTCGCTCATCAGCGTCTTCGCGACGACGGGCCGCACCGCGAGGTTCTCCAGGTCGTGCGCGTCCGCCTCGTCGACGACGAGCACGTCGATCAGGTCGCCGTAGCACGAAGCGACGTGCGCCGGGGTCGTCCCGCCGGCCATCCGCGCGAGCATGCGGTCGGCCGGCCCCTTGACCGCTCGCCCGCCGATCAGCGGGCTGACGGCGACCGCGGGAACGCGGCGCCCCCGAATCGCCTCCTCGAGCTCGCGCACGGCGAGGATCGGCCCAATGCTCACGTACGGGTTGCTCGGCGCGAACAGGATCACGTCGGCGCTCTCGATCGCCTCGATCACGCCCGGTGCGGGGCGCGCGGCCGACGCGCCCTCGTAGCGCACCGCGTCGACCTCGTCCCGATGGCCGCGCTCGACGAACCAGACCTGGAAGGGGAAGGTGCCGGCCGGGGTCTCGATCCACGTGCGCAGCTCGTCGTCGGTCGCGGGCAGCAGGCGGACGGCGAGACCGGCGCGCCGCGCCAGCTCCGCCGTGACGGCCGAGAGCGGCTCGCCGGCGCGGAGCGCCTCGGTGCGCACGAGGTGGAGGCCGAGGTCGCGGTCGCCGAGCCGGAACCACGAGCTGCCGCCCAGGCGCTCGACCGTGTCGAGTGCGTTCCAGGTCTCGTCCGCCCTCCCCCACCCGCGCTCCTCGTCGCCGAGGCCCGCGAGCGTGTAGAGGATGCTGTCGAGGTCGGGCGAGACGTGCAGGCCGAGGATCTCGAGGTCGTCGCCGACGTTGCCGACGACCGTCACGCCCTCCGGGTCGACGACGTCCACGAGCCCGCGGACGAAGCGCGCCCCGCCGACGCCGCCGCTCAGGACCGCGACCTTCATCGCGACAGCTCGGCGAGCGTCCGCGGCCCGACACGCAGCTCGAGCCGCTCGATGTCCTCGACCGAGTCGACGTCGTCGGCGAGGTTCGGGATCGCCGCGGGCACGACCTGCACGCCGATCGTGTGCGCGTGCATGCGGAAGCGCTCGGCGCTGCCGGGCCCGTACAGCGGTGCGAAGTGCGCGGGGCTCGAGAGACCGAGCGCGTTCGTCGTCCCGTCCCGCGCCGCGACGTAGGCGAACCCGTCCTCGGGCGTCGCCGCGGCGAGCGAGCGCAGGTCGCGCGGGACGACGCACGGCACGTCCGCGTTGACGACGAGCACCTGTCCTTCGATGCAGCGCAGCGCCGCGGCGACGGCCGCGCCCTGGCCGCTGCCCGGGTCCGAAACGACCGCGGCCTCGTGGTCCTCCGCGAGGCGGCCCGCCAGCTCGTCCGAGGTGACCACCGTCGTCTCGCCGACCGGCTTGCACGCGGCGAGGACGTCGGCCAGCATGGCGAGCGCGAGCGCGTCTCGTTCCTGGTCGAGAAGCGGCGCCAGGCGCTGCTTGCCGCCCGCGCCGCGGAAGGGGACGACGATCGCTGCCATCGCTCGGAGACACTATCCGCGTGGAGAACGCCCGGATCGCAGGTCAGCTCGAGGCGTTCGCCGCGCTGCTCGAGCTGAACGGTGCGGGCTACTACACCGCCCGCGCATACCGCCGCGCGGCCGAGCTGATCCGAGACACGCGTGCGCCGGTCGCGGAGCTCGTGCGCGAAGGGCGAGCGAGAGAGCTGCGCGGCATCGGTCCGGGGATCGAGGCGCGGCTGCGCGAGCTGGTCGAGACCGGCGGGCTCGCCGAGCTCGAGGAGCTCCAGGAGTCGCTGCTGCCGGAGCTCGTGGGGCTCGGGCATCTGCTCGGCGTCGGGCCGAAGCGGATGCGTGAGCTCGCGGAGGCGCTCGGCGTCCGGACGGCCGAGGAGTTCCGCACCGCCGTGCTCGAGGGGCGGCTGCGCTCGGTGCGCGGCATCGGGCCGAAGACCGAGGCCAAGCTGCGCGCAGGGCTCGAGCGCGCCGCGAAGCCGAAGCCCCGCCGCGGGCTGCTCCTCAACCGCGCGTGGGGGCTCACCGGCACGATCGCCGACGCGCTCGGCGCCGAGGTCGCCGGCGACGTGCGCCGGTGGCGCGACTCGTGCGAGGACTTCGCCCTCGTCGTCGCCGCCTCCGGCGCCGGCCCCGTGCTCGACGCGTTCGAGGAGCTGCCCGAGATCGTCTCGGTGGTCGAGCGCGGCGAGCGGCGAGCGCTCGGCGTCACCGTCGAGGGAGTGCCGATCGAGCTGCTCGTGCCGCCGCCCGAGGACGCGGGCACGGCGCTCGTGCGCGCGACCGGCTCGGCGGCCTACGTCGCTGCGCTCGGTGAGCTCCCCGCGGCGCGCGACGAGGAGTCGGTCTACGCGGCTCTCGGCGTGCCCTGGTGCCCGCCGGAGCTGCGCGAGCGGCCCCACCGCGACGAGCCGCCGCCGTTCCTGCTCCGCCCGGACGACGTGCGCGGCGACCTCCACGTGCACTCGACGTGGTCCGACGGGAAGGCGAGCGTGCTCGAGATGGGCGCGGCGGCGATCGAGCTCGGCTACGAGTACCTCGCGATCTGCGACCACACGCCGAACGTCCGCGTCGTCCCCGGCCTCGACGCCGACGACGTCCGCCGCCAGGGCGAGGAGATCGCGGCGGCGAACGAGCGGCTCGCCCCGTTCCGGATCCTGCGCGGGATCGAGTGCGACATCCTCGCGGACGGCGGGCTCGACCTGCCCGACGACGTGCTCGGCGAGCTCGACTGGGTGCAGCTCTCCCTGCACGCCGGCCAGCGGCAAGCGGGGCCGGAGTTGACGCGCAAGGTGAGCGAGGCGATGCGCCACCCAGCCGTCCGCTGCCTCTCGCACCCGACCGGCCGCCTGATCAACCACCGCCCGCCGAACGCGCTCGACCTCGAGCGGGCGCTCGAGGTTGCGCTCGCGGAGGGGATCGCGCTGGAGGTCAACGGCCTCCCCGACCGGCTCGACCTGCGCGACGAGCACGTGCGGCTCGCGGTCGAGGCGGGCGTCCAGATCTGCGTCAACACCGACGCCCACTCGGTGCGGGGCCTCAACAACATGCGCCTCGCGGTCGCGACGGCGAGGCGCGGCGCGGCGCAGGTCGCGGACGTGCTGAACACGAAGCCGCTCGAGCAGGTCCTCGCGCTGCGGCGGCGCTGAGGACGAATCGATCCGCAATCGTTGCGAAGAAGCCGTGGCGGAGGGAGCGCGGCCCCGGTACCGTCGACGCCGGGAGGCGGGTGGATCCCACTTCCCCACCCCTAGGGAGGGGAACGGCCTACGTCAGCGGTCGCGCAGGCAGCGGTTCTCGCGACGCTGGGCGCACGGCTCTCCTTGCCAGCCTCCGAACGACTCGCGGGCGTGGACGAAGATGCGCGTGCCGTCGTGCCGGTGGAGGCAGCAAACGCGGACGCGCGCGATTTCGTCCAGCTCCGTCAGCGAGAACACGACAGCGGCGACACCCATCACGTCAAGGGGTTGGCCCAGGACCAGGACGAATGCCGTCCCATCCGCGACGCGGTCGAGCCGCAGCCCGGTCCTCGGCGCCACCGGCCCGCGCATCCCCAGCGCGCGCTCGGTCGGAGTCGCCCCCTGCCAGAGCTGGAGCAACGCCTGGTCGGCGGCGCTCAGCTCCGGGCGCGCGTCGCGCTGGACCGGGTCCAGGACCGGTGCGATCTGACCGCGCGGACCGTCGGGGCCCAGCCGGTGCTCGAGGTAGACGGTGACGCCTCGCTCGCCGCCGCCACAGCCGGCGAGCGCGCCGACCACCGCAATCATCGCGAACACGCGCACGCCGTTCTTACAACGCGTCGTCGCGCGAGGTTCCCGTCAGGCCGCGCTCGCCGCGCCGGGCCCGCCGGCGTTCGACCACTCGGCGAGGTCGTACCAGTGGGTGGCGCGGAGCGCCTCGGCGACGCCTGGATCCGTATGCTCGCCGTAGAAGACGTGTCGCTCGAGGTCGCAGCAGATCGCGACGGTGTCCTGGGAGACGTCGCCGATGTTGACGATCGCCTCTGTCGGGAGCTTCGCCTCGGCGAGCGTGTAGTGCTTGAACTGGAGATCGGGGGCGATCTCCATGAGCTTGGGCCAGTCGGGGCAGGTGCGCGAGCTCATGCGCTCGGTAGTTCGGCGGCGGCGCCGATCTCCTCCCTCGTCCAGCGCCCGACGAGCCGCACGAGCCCGCCCTCGCGCTCCTGGGGGATCACGTAGAGACGCAGCGCGTCGTCCAGCCAGTGGTAGAGGTGCGTCCCGTCGCTCGAGACCAGCCCGAAGCGCAGCTTGAACCGCCCCTCGGCGAGCGGCAGCTCGTCGACCTCGAAGCGGAACACCTGCTCGCGGCGGCCGTCCCAGCCGAGCTCGCCCGTGCCCTGCGTGCCTCCGGCGATCAGCGCGCCGCCCCACTCGCGCAGCTCGAACTGGAGCTGCGGCGGCGCGATCGGCTTCTCGGCGACGACCCGCAGACGAACCGTCAGCTGCTCCCCCGCGACGAACTGCATGCGATCCTCGCCGTCGGCGCCCTGAAGGGCGACCTCGGCGATGCGAGCCTCGCCGCTGCCCCACTCGGTCAGCCCGGCGCCGCGCTCGGCGGGGTCGCGGTCCTCGGCGAGGTGCGAGCGGTAGCGCAGGATCGCCTCGTGCGTTGGGCCGTCGAACTCGACCATTCCCTCGCGGAGCAGGACCGCGCGCTCGCACAGGCGCTCGACCGAGGCGGCGTCGTGCGAGACGAACACGATCGTGCCGCCGTGCTGCTTGAACTGCGAGATCCGGCCGAAGCACTTGCGCTGGAACTCCTCGTCGCCGACGGCGAAGATCTCGTCGAGCAGGAGCACGTCGGCGTCGACGTGCGCCGCGACGGCGAAGCCGAGCCGCATGTACATCCCCGCCGAGTACGTTCGCACCGGCAGATCGAGGTAGTGGCCGATCCCGGCGAAGGCGACGATCTCGTCCATCCGCTCGCGGATCTCGGCGCGTGAGAGCCCGTGCAGCGCGCCGTTCAGGAACACGTTCTCGCGACCGGTGAACTCCGGATGGAACCCCGCGCCGAGCTCGAGCAGCGACGCGACCTTGCCGCCCGCCTCGACGCGTCCGCGCGTCGGCTTGATGATGCCGCCGATGAGCTTCAGCAGCGTCGTCTTGCCCGAGCCGTTTCGGCCGACGAGCCCGACCGCCTCGCCGGGCTGCACGTGCGCTTCCACTCCCGAGAGCGCCCACACGTCCTCGCCCCGGCCGCGGCCGCGCGTGACGATGAGCTCCTTGAGCGTTCGCGCCTCCTTCGGGTAGACGCGGAAGCGGCGCGAGGCGTCTTCGATGCGGATCTCGCCGGCGCGGATCACGCGCTCGACGGTACCGCAACCGCCCGTCGCACCAGGCCCGCGAGGACGTCGACGAGCGCCGGATCGTCGTTCGGCATCTGGATCCGCTCGAACGCGATCGCGAGCTGCCGCGCGCGTTCCGCGGCCTCGACGTCGAGGTCCCACCGGATCTCGAGGTGGTCGGCGACGAAGCCTGCCGGGCAGACAAGGACACGCTCGATCCCGCGCTCCGCGAGGGCACCGAGGTGCTCGAGGATGTCCGGGCCGAGCCAGGGGACGCCCGTCGGCGACGCGGACTGGAACGAGAGCGACCAGTCGTCGAGCGCGGCGCGTTCGGCCACGAGCCGGGCCGTCTCGCGCAGCTCGTCCTCGTAGTCCCCGCTTCCCTCGATCGGAAGGCTGTGGGCCGTGAAGACGATGTGCGCGTCGGTCCCCCGTACGCGCGCGGCGAGCAGCTCGACGTACCCGGGGTCGGTCCCCCAACGCTCGACGAACGCGAGCTCCGCGCGGTCGGCGAGCGCCGCTTCGAGCTGCGCGCGATAGCCGCCGATCGACAGCGGGGAGTAGTGCGGCGCGAGCACCAGCCCGACGATCGTGGTCGCCCCGGCGCGCAGGGCGGCCTCGACCGCGTCGGCGATCCGCGGCGTCCAGTGCTTCATCCCGGTGAAGACGGGCACGTCGAGCGTGCGCTCGAGCGCGGTTCGGGTCGCCTCCGTGATCGCGTTCAGGGGCGAGCCCTGCTCGATCCCGAGTCGCCGGTAACGCTCGACGAGGTCGGCGAGGCGCTCCGGGCTGATCGGTCGACCGCCCCGGATGTCCGCGTAGTACGCCGGCACGTCGTCGAGACGCTCGGGTGACCCGTACGCCATCAGGACGACCGCGGTGCTCAGACGCGCACCTCGGTCGTGAGCTCGTGCACGAGCTCACGCAAACGGCCAAGCACGGCCGGGTCGGTCTGCGGGAGGACTCCGTGGCCGAGGTTGAACACGTGGCCCGGCCTACCGGCTGCGCGCTCGAGGACGTCGCGCGCGCCCGCCTCCACCCGCTCCCAGGGGGCGAGCAGGAGAGCGGGGTCGAGGTTGCCCTGGACGCCGCGTTCCTCGCCGGCGAGCGTCCAGCCGTGGTCGAGCGCGACCCGCCAGTCGAGGCCGATCACGTCGCCGCCCGCGCGCGCCATCGCCGGCAGCAGGTGCGTCGTTCCGGTGCCGAAGTGGATCGTCGGCACGTCGACGGCCGCGAGGATGCGCGCGGAGTAGGGCGCGACGAACTCCTCGTAGTCCCCCGCGGAGAGCGCGCCGACCCATGAGTCGAAGAGCTGGATCGCATCGGCGCCCGCCCGAGCCTGCGCCGCGACATAGGCGGCGAAGTTGTCGGTCAGCTTCTCGCAGAGCGCGTGCCACGTCGCGGGGTCGCGATACATGAGCGCCTTCACCTTCGTGAAGTCGCGGCTCGGCCGGCCCTCGACGAGGTACCCGGCGACGGTGAAGGGGCCGCCGCAGAAGCCCACGACGGCCTGGTCGTCGCGCAACTCGGCCCGGACGAGCCCGATCGCCTCGAGCAGCGCGGGGTCGGGCTCGCCGACGCGGAGGCGCTCGACGTCCGCGGCGCTCTCGATCGGACGCGCGACGACCGGGCCGACGTTCTCGACGAGCTCGACGTCGATCCCGAGCGAGAGGACGGGGAGCATGATGTCGGCGAACATCACCGCGGCGTCGACGTCGTGCCGGCGCACCGGCTGCAACGTCACCTCGGCGCAGAGCTCGGGCGCCTGCACCACCTCGAAGAGCGTCCGTCCGCGCCGCAGCTCGCGGTACTCTGGCAGCGACCGGCCGGCCTGGCGCATGAACCACACGGGCGTGCGCTCGACCGGTTCGCGCCGCGCGGCGCGGACGAGGAGCGGTTGCACGCCTCCTACACTAGTCGCGGATGGGAAAGCCGCTCGCCGTTCGCTGGCTCGCGCACGAGCTGCCCGAGCTGCACGCAGGGACGCTCGCGACGGCCCGCGCCCAGCTCGAGAACGCGGGCGAGACGCCTTGGCGGGGCGGGCGGTTCACCGTCAGCTATCACTGGCTCGACGAGCTCGGAAATGCGATCGTCTGGGACGGCCTGCGCACGCCCGTCGAGGCGACGCCCGGCGAGACCGCGTCGGTCGCGGTGCGGATTCGCGCGCCGATCCCTCCCGGCCGCTACCGCCTCTCGATCGACCTCGTCGACGAGAGCCGCTTCTGGTTCGGGGAGCTCGGCGAGCCGACGCTCGACTTCGACGTCGACGTCCGCGAGCGGGAAGGCAGGTCGCGCGCGCACGTCGGCCACGCGATCCCGGCGGACGACTGGGAGGAGCGGGTGCACCGGGCGCACCGCGAGGGCTACGCCGTCGTCGGCGGCTCCGTGCAGGCGCGCCCGCGCCCGGCCGAGCTGTCGCCGTACACGCCGCCGGGCCGCGTGCCCGACTTCGCGCACCCGCTCGTGTGCCCGTCGGTGCTGGACGGCGTCGAGGTCGAGTGGACGGAGGTCGCCGGGCTCCCCGCCGCGGTCCCGCCCCCGGACGAGCCGTCGCTCTACGACGGGCGGATCACAGTTCGACTGCCATCCGGTCGTCGACGCGGCTGAACGCCCAGGCGCCGACGGCGAGTGCCACGGCCGCCGCGGCGCACAGGTAGACGACGTCGCCGACGGCCGGCCACTCGCCGAAGAAGAGCGGGTCGCGGATCGCGTCGACGGACGGCGCCAGGAAGTTTCCCCAGCGCAGCAGGTCGGCGAGCCAGTCGTAGTCGGCGGCCGCGCCGGGCAGGTTGTCGATCGTGTACAGGATCGGCGTGAGGAAGAACCACGGGAGGAGCAGCGCGCCGACGAGGTGCTCGACGTCCCGGAAGACGACCGTCGCGCACGCGACCGCGAGCGAGACGCCGGCGACGAGCAGCACGAACACCGCCGCGAGCGGGATCGCAACCCACTCGGTCGTGCGCACGCGCGGGAGGAACGCGAAGTTGAGCGCGAGCACGACGACCAGCATCACGACGAACGCGACGAGGTTCGTCGCGACCGAGGACAGCGGCACGAGCTGCCGGGGGAAGCGCGTCTTGCGGATCAGCGCCGCCGCCTCGAGCAGCGACTTCGAGGCCGCCTGCACCGAGTTCGCGAAGAAGACCCAGACGACGAGGCCCGTGAGCAGGAAGAGGCCGGGGTAGTCCTGGTCGATCACCTGCCAGAGGAGCGAGAAGACGACGAGGTAGATGCCCATCAGCAGCAGCGGGTTCGCGAGCGACCAGACGACGCCGAGGACGGTGCCCTTGTACTTCGCCTCCAGGTCGCGGCGGAAGAGCGAGCCGAACAGCTCGCGGTAGCGCACGACGTCGGAATACGTGCTCACGGCGTCAGACGACCTTGCGGCCGAAGATCGTGATCCCCGAGTACTCGCTCAGGTTCTGCGTCAACAGCGTCGCGGCGGTGCGGCCGACGAGCGGAACGCGCAGGACGTGCCGCAGGCGCCGGCGCTGCCCGATCACGTCGTAGCCCTCGGCCTGCTCGAGCCGAGTGATCGCGATGCGCGCGGCGAGGAACGCGCCCACGTAGGACCACACCGTGTGCACGTGCTCGTTGATGCCGTACGCCTTCTCGGATTCCTGCTGCGGGTTGTCCTCGCTCGCGCCGGGCGCGCGCGTCCCCTCGTTCAGGGCGGCGACGACGCCGCCGCGCCGCGCGACGCGCGCCATCTCCTTCACCATCCGGTGCGGGTCGAGCGCGTGGTGGAGGCTCGCGACGCAGTAGACGAGGTCGAACGAGCCGGGCGCGAACGGGAGGTTCTCGCCGTCGGCCTGCACGCGCTCGAAGGGGCCGACGTGCCGCTCGTAGAACGCCCCGCGGCCGAGCCCGATCACCGGGTCGGCGAGGATGTCGGTCGCGACGTACTCGACACCGCGGGGGACGAGGTGGAGCGCGCCCCAGCAGCGCGCGGCGCCGACCTCGAGCACGCGCAGGCCCGGACGCACGTGGCGCTTCAGCAGCAGGTTGAAGGAGTGCTCGTTCGCCGACCACGTCGGGTCGTCCCAGGGCACGCTCGGGAGAAGCAGGTCGGTCGAGTCGTCCTCGCCGTACCAGCCCTCGGCGCGCGCCTTCTCCGGCCAGGCCTCGAGCTCGCGCCGCTTCTCGGCGATTCCCGGGAGCCGGTCGTCGAGCATGCGGGGGACGCCGTCCTCGACCGAGAAGCGCCCGCCGCAGCTCCCGCAGGCGAGCTCGTCGCCGTCGACCGCGAGCTCCGAGGAGCACACCGGGCAGCGCAGGACCTCGAGCAGGGCGGGCCGCATCGGTCGTTAGCCTAGAGCGCACGACACACAGTCCCGTAACAGCCCTCCTTTACCCTTTGCTTTCGTGATTGCCCTGGCCGCGATCGCCGCGCTGGCTGCGTCGTACGCGGTGATCACGGCGGCACTTCGCTCACCGCTCGCGCGCCGCCTCGCCGCCGCGCCCCAGGACGACCGCTGGAACGAGCGCGCGACGCCCCTCGTCGGCGGGCTCGGGATCGTCGCGGGCCTCGCCGCGGGATCGTTGCTCGCGGTCGGCATCGGGGAGCTCGAGCCCAGCTCGGAGCTCTGGGGCGTGCTCGCCGGCTGCGGGCTGCTCTTCCTGGCCGGCTTCGCCGACGACCTCTTCGCGCTGCCGGCCTGGGCGAAGCTGGGCGCGCAGGTCGGCGCGGCGGCGATCGCGCTCTCGAGCGGCCTGACGGTCGAGCTCGTCGCGAGCGACTGGATCGCGGTCCCCCTCGGCGCGCTCTGGCTCGTCGGGATGACGAACGCGTTCAACCTGCTCGACAACATGGACGGGCTCGCGGCGACGCTCGCGGCGATCGCGGCCGGGTACTTCGCGCTCGACGCGGTCACGGTGCACCCGAACGACACCGTGCTCGTGCTCGCGCTCTCCCTCGCGCTCGCGTGCGTCGGGTTCCTGCGCTTCAACCTCCGACTGCGCGGCGGAGCTGCGGCGTTCATGGGCGACTCCGGGAGCCAGGTGCTCGGGTTCGCGGTCGCGTGCTTCGGGCTCCTCACGAGCTACAAGGTCGCGGGCTCAACGGCGGCGACGTTGCTCCTGCCGATCCTGATCCTCGCCGTGCCGATCCTCGACACGACGCTCGTCACCGTCGTCCGGCTGCTCGAGGGACGGCCGATCCACCAGGGTGGCCGCGACCATGCCTCGCACCGGCTCGTCTACCACGGGCTCTCCGAGCGGCGCTCCCTCGTGCTGCTCGCGCTCGTCGCCGCGGGGCTCGGCGGGACGAGCTTCGCCTACTCGGTGCTCAACAACACGCTGATCACGCTCTTCGGCGTGCTCGTCACGTTCGCGCTGCTCGTGCAGTTCGCGAGCTTCCTGTCGGACGTCGACCGCGACCGTCCCGTCGGCACGTCGTTCCTCGCGCTCCACCGGCGGCGCTTCGTCGAGGTGGTCGTCGACTTCGCGCTCATCACCGCCGCGTTCCTCGCCGCGTACCTGCTCAGCGTCGAGGACCGCGGCACGATCAACCAGCGGTTCATCTTCACGACCGCGCTGCCGATCCTGCTCGCCGCGCGCTACCTCGCGTTCATCCCGTTCGGGCTCTACCGCGGCGTCTGGCGGTACGCGGGCGCGCGCGACGCCGGCGCGGTCGCCGCGGCCGTCGTCGCGTCGGAGTTCGTCGCGTTCGGTGTCCTCGCCGCGATGCGCGACCTCGGGGACTTCCCGAAGAGCGTGTTCGTGATCGACGCGCTGATCTGCCTCGTCCTCGTCGGCGCTTCGCGCTTCTGGGAACGGGCCGCAGCCCGCGGGCTTTCGTCGTTCCGCGGCGTGCGGCGACGGACGCTGATCGTGGGCGCCGGCCGAGGCGGGCGGAGCCTGCTGCGCGAGCTGCGCGAGACGCCGGGCGAGCAAGTCGTCGGGTTCGTCGACGACGATCCGCGCCTGCGGCGGCGGCGGCTCCAGGGCGTCCCGGTGCTCGGCGGCACGGACGACATCGCGCGCGTGCTGGAGCGCACGGAGCCGGACGTCGTGCTCGTCACGATCCCGAACGCGGAGCGCGAGCGCCTCGACACGGTGGTCGCGGCCTGCAACGAGGCCGACGTTCCCTGCAAGTTCGTCCGGCGCGAGGTCGATCTCGACCCCCGCGTCGTGCTCGGGTCGGCGACGGAGTGAGCGTCGCGACGCTCCGCGCCGCGGTCCTGCCGAGGCCGTGGGCCGACCGGCTGCTCGCGGCCGTGCCGGTCCTCTCGCTGTACCTGTGGCTGTGCGTGCTCTACGGCTGGGAGGCCGCGGGCCACGTCACGCCGTGGCTGAACAGCGACGAGCTCGAGACGGCGCAGATCTCCCGCGCGATCGCCGAGACGGGCGACCCGGCCAGGCGCGGCGAACCGTACTCCGTGAACGCGATCTACCCGTACGTGCTCGCGCCGGTCTGGTGGATCGACGACGTCGGGCGCGCCTACGGAGTCGCGAAGCTCCTGAACGTCCTGCTGATGACGTCGGTCGTCTTCCCGACGTACGCGCTCGCGCGCATGGTCGTGTCGAGACCGTGGGCGTTCTTCGCCGCAGCCGGGGCGGGCACGGTCCCGGCGCTCTACTACTCGTCCATGCTGATGGAGGAGCCGCTCGCGTATCCCTGGTCGGCGCTCTGCGCCCTGCTGATCGCGAAGGCGTTCGCGCTTCGGTCGCGGTGGTGGATCGCGGGCGCCGTGCTGGCATCGCTGCTGGCGCCGCTCGTGCGGGAGCAGCTGGCCGTCGTGCCCGCTGCGTTCCTGCTCGCGACCCTCGGGCTGGTCGCGACGAGCCCGCGGGCGAAGCGCGCGTACGCGAGGTGGTCGTGGTGGGACCGCGTCGGCGCCGTCACGCTCGCCGTCGGCGGCGTGATCGTGGTGAACGCCGCCGTCTCGAAGGTGTCCTACGCATGGTGGGTCGCGACCGCTCACTACAAGGACCGGATGCTCGAGAACGGACTGTGGGCGGTCGGAGCGCTCGCGATCGGGATCGGCGTGCTGCCGATGATCGCCGGGCTCGCGGCGCTCGTCCGGCCCCGCGGCGAGGCGTGGACGCGCGAGCTCCGCGCGGTGGTCGCGACCGCGGCCGCGCTCGCCCTCGGCTACGGCTGGTACACGGCGGTCAAGGCCGCGTACATCTCGACGACGTTCTCGACGCTCGTGGTCGAGCGCAACCTGATCTACGTCGCGCCGCTGCTGTTCGTCGGCACCGCGCTCTTCTTCGAACGGCCCGTCGTTCGCTGGTGGGCGGTCGCGGGCGCGGGCGCGCTCACGCTCGCCGCGATCCTGCTCGCGCACCCGTACCAGATGCAGTTCCGCGTCTACTCGGACGCGCCTGGGTTCTCGATGCTGCAGGCGGCCAACCGGGCCTACGAGTGGACGCCGGAGCGCGCGCGGAACGTGCTGCTCGGCTTCGTCATCCTCTCCCTGCTCGTGCTCGTGCTGCCCCGGATCCTGCCCTGGGGGGTCCGGCCCGTGCTCGCGCTCGCCGCCGCGCTCGTCGTCGCGTGGGGAGTGGCGGGCCAGATGTCCGCGGCGAGCGCGTCGAACACCTTCTCCGAGGTGCTCGCGGACGACATCGACCGGCCGTTCGACTGGATCGACCGCGAGACCGGCGGCGCGCCGACGCTCTACCTCGGGCAGCGGCTCACGGACTACAACGGGATCTGGCAGATGGAGTTCTGGAACCGCTCGCTCGGCTACGTCTGGTCGACGGACGGCAGCGCGCCCGGCCCGGGGCCGACGTTGACGCCCGATCTGATCGACGCGCACACGGGCGCGATCCAGCGGCCTCCGAGCACCGTCGAGTACGTCGTCGTCGACCCGGGCATCGACATCGTCGGCGAGCCGATCGCGCAGCACGCGCACAACGCCGCCGGCACGCAGACCTTCTGGCGGTTGTTCCGGATCGTGCCGCCGCTGCGGCTCCAGAACTCGACCCGAGGCGTGACGCAGGACGGCTGGGCCTCGGACCGGACGACGTACTCGCAGTTCACGACGCCCGGGAACGAGCCCGGCTTCGTGGTCGTCCGGGTCCACCGCAAGGGCTGGGGCGGGCGGGACGTGCCGCGCCGGGGCTCGCTGGTCACGATTCGCGTGGGCGCGCCCGTCCGGGGCCCGGACAAGCATCCGGCGCTCGGCCGCGTCACCGATCGCTGCAGCTTCCGGATCAACCGGCTCGAGGACCGCACCTTCCTGCTGCGGACGCCGCCGCCGCCGTTCCACGTCGACGTGCGGATCGACCCCACGTTCGTGCCGCAGGAGATCGATTCGCGGAGCCCCGACACGCGCGAGCTCGGCGCGCAGGTCGGCTACAGCTTCTCGCCGGCGGCGAGCGTGCCACCCGACCGCCGCGGCTGCGCCGCTGGGCTGCGCGGACCCGGCCGCTAGGAGGGTTCCTCGTCACAGCCGGAGGCGGAACGTTCGCGCGGGGCGGCCGCGGACCTCGATGCGTGCGAGGACTGCGCCCCGGGCGCGCGAGGTGACCGACAAGACCGCGCGCGAGCGCGGCAGCAGCTCGCGGCGCGAGCACGGCAGCCGCTCCACCGCGCGCCCGCGCCGAAGGAGCACGACCCGGACGGCACCGCGCGCGAGCGCCTCCGAGACGTTGCCGCGGTTCTCGAGCGTGAGGTCGAGGACGCGGTGCTTTTTTCCGCGCCGCGCGCGCGGGCGGAGGGTGCGGACGACGAGGCGCCTCACGATCGTCCCGGGAACCCTCACCGTCACGCGGACGCCCACGCGCATGCGTACCCCGATCCGGCCCTGCCGGGCGGCGCGCGTGGCGAACACGACGACGCCCGTGTGGTCGCCGGGCTGCGCACGGGCGGGCACCTGCGCCCGTACGCGAACGACGGCGACTCCACCGGCGGCGACGGAGAGCCGTCGCGGGCTGACGACGAGCCACGAAGCCGCGCTCCTGGACCCCCTCGCGACGAGCCGCGGCCTGCCGCGAACGTCGACCGCGAGACCACCCGCGTCGGCGTCGAGCGCGACGCGGGACGAGCCGAAGTTGCGCAGCGTCACGACGGTCTCGCCGTCGCCCGCGAGGGAGAGCCGCGGCGGCGTCGCGGAGATCGCGACGACCGGACGCGGCTGCCCGACGCCCGGCTCGGCGGCTGCGCCGAGCGCAGCGAGCCCGGCCCCGGCGAGCGCGGCGATCCTCACCGGCCGATCACCGTGAACGTCAGCGTCGCGCTGTAGCGGCCCGGCGCGACGGACGGGATCGGCGCCGAGAACCCGACCTCGGCGGGCCAGACGTCGCCCGCGGCGGGGCTCGTCGCGGAGGTCGTGCCGATCGTGAGCTTGGCCGGCGTGACCGGGACGGGCACGAGCCCACCGCCGACGAGCGAGGGACCGAGCACGCCGCCCGTTGGCGCCGACGCGGAGCGCAGCGCGAGCGGGAGGTCGCTCGGCGTGAACGACGAGCGCTCGACGTCCAGCGAGTAGCCGGCCGCATGGTTGCTGAACACGGTCACGCGCTCGGAGATCGGCGCCGGGGTCAGCCCCGCGGTGGTCGAGCCGAAACTGATCGTCGCGCGCTCCAGCGAGAGCGACAGCACTCCCGCGACGTCGAGCTCGACGGTCGCCGGCTCGCTGTCGGCTGTCCCACCCGGCGGCGGGCTCGAGCACGTGTGCGCGGACGCCGCCGAGTTCCGGGGCGCAGGCGCACCCGCGACGAGGTCGGCCGCGTTCGAGTCGGTGTCGGTGCACCCGTCGCCCGCGCGCAGGGCGGCGGTCGTGCTGCTGAGCGCCTCGACCGCGCCCGTGCCCTCGTAGTCGGCGGCCGTGCCGTAGCCCACGAGGTCCTCGAGCAGCGCCGCGGTGGCGCAGCTTCCGGGTGCGGCGCCGCAGGTGAGGGGCGTCGCGCCGCGAACGAGCGCGATCTTGCCGCTCGTCGCGCTCAGGTTCGTCGAGCCGATGGCGTCGGGCGTCGGGAGCGCGCTGCCCGAGGCGCCCCCCGCGAGCTCGACGAGGTGGTAGCGGCCCGGCTGGATCGTCCCCGTGAGCGCTGTCGCCTGCCAGCTGGTGCCGGCGGCTGTCGCGTACTGGACGGTCCAGCCACCGACGTCGACGGGGCTCGAGCCGCGGTTGAAGAGCTCGACGTAGTCGGAGGCGAACGGCGCGCCGGCGTTGGCGCCGCCGCCGAAGATCTGGCTGATCACGATCGCGCCCGTGCCGCTTCCGACGGCGGACGGCACGGCGAGGACGGCAAGGGCGAGCAGGGCTGCGAGCAGGCGGAAGCGATGCATGAGCGACTCCGATCGGGAGAGGAACGTGGCCCCCCTTGGTAGCCGGGCGGCGCCCGCCGCGAAAGTGTCCTTTACGGAGTTGCGACGCTCTCGCGACAGAGTTGTCTCAGAGTACGAGGAGGCGCTCGGGGTGCTTGCGCACGAAGCGCAGCATCCCGCGCAGGTGCCAGAGCGTATGCCGCGAGAGGAACGTGCGATCGACGACGGCGGCGTAGTCGTGCGTCACGAGCGCGGACGGCACGTACCAGCGCTCCCAGCCCGCCTTCGCCGCGCGGTACGCGAGGTCGATGTCCTCGCCGTAGTGGCGAAAGCCGCCGTCCCAGCCGCCGAGCTCGTCGAGCATGGCGCGCCGCATGAGCAGGAACGCGCCCAGCAGCCAGTCGGCCGGCACCGGGGCCTCCGGCCGCTCGTCGAGGTGGTAGTGGTCGCGCTGCGCATACGCGCCGCGGAGCAGGCGCAGCGGCGTGCGGCGGACGAGCGTTCCCCCCACGGTGGGGAAACGACGCCGCGACGGCTGCCAGGTCCCGTCGGGCCAAAGCAGCTGCGGCCCCGCGATCCCGGCACGCGGATGCGCCTCCAGGAAGGCCCGCAACTCCGCCACCGCATCGGGCGCGGGGAGCGTGTCCGGGTTCGCGACGAGCACGAGCTCCCCGTCCGTCGCCGCGACTCCCTGGTTCACGTTCGCCGCGAACGTGCGGGGCCGCTCGTTCCGGAGCACGCGCTCCCCTCCGCGGACGCTCCCCGGGAGGTTCTCGACCAGGACGAGCTCGTCGACCTGCGGACGCAGCACCGGAACGAGGCGCTCGACCTCCTCGGCGTGGCCGTGCGAGACCACGACCGCGGAGACCCTCACGCGAGCAGCTCTCGGTAGACGGCGAGCGTGCGCCGGGCGGTCTCGTCCCAGCTGAAGCGGCGCGCGCGCTCGAGCCCCGCCGCGACGAGGCGCTCGCGGTCCTCCAGCGCCGTCCGCACGGCGTCGGCGAGCGCGCGCGGCTCGGCGAACACGGCCGCATCGCCGGCGACCTCTCGAAGCGCCTCGTCCGGCGTCGCCACGACGGGCGTTCCGCTGGCCATCGCCTCGACGACCGGCAGCCCGAACCCTTCGTACCGCGAGGGCAGGACGAGCGCGGCCGCGCCGCGGTAGAGCTGCGCGAGCTCGGCTTTCGGCACGTAGCCGCGGACGTCGGCCCCCGCAAGGCGGAGCTCCTCCGCGAGGCGCGCGTCCTTCTCCGGCCCGACCGCGACGAGCGGCAGCCCGACGGCGGACGCGGCGGCGACCGCGGCGAGCGGGTCCTTGCGCTCCTGGATCGCTCCGACGAACAGCAGGTAGGTCCCGCGCCGCGTGTCGCCGGGAAAGAAGGCGGGGTCGACGCCGAGCGGCGTCACGACCACCTTCTCCTCCGGGACGCCGTAGAGCTCGACGAGGTCGCGCTTCGTCCGCTCCGAGATCGCGAGCACGCGCGCCGCCCTGCGGACCGAGCGCGGGACGACGCGGCGGAAGACGAGCCGGTCGCGCGCTCCCATCAGCGCGCCCTCGCGCTCGAAGCTCAGATCCTGCACGGTCAGCACCGCGGGGCAGGGGAGGCGCGGCGGCAGCGCGTGCACGAAGTGCGCGAGCCGCGGCCGCACGCGGCGGAGCAGGCGCGGCACCGACCAGGCCATCCGCAGCTCCTGCGAGCGGGTCGTGAGGACGAGCGGCTCGACGCCCTCCGGCGCGAGGCTCGCGTCCCGGACGATCGCCGCGAGCCGCAGGTCGCCCGCGAGCGGGACGAGCGCTCGGAGCAGGTTCTCGACGTACGTCTCGTCGCCGGTGCGGCTCCGGCCCAGGTAGTCGGCGTCGACGACGATCATGCGAGCGCGTCCTCGTACACCTCGACGGTCCGCCGCGCGACGTCGTCCCAGGTGAACGCCCGCGCCCGCTCGAGGCCGAGCGCGCGCAGCTCCTCACGGCGCTCGTCCGCCTCGGCGAGCCCGGCGGCGATCGACTCGGGGTCGAGCGGGTCGACGAGGACCGCCGCGCCGCCCGCGACCTCCTCGGTCGCGCCGCCGCGGGACGTGACCACGGGCGTACCGACCGACATCGCCTCGAGGATCGGGATCCCGAAGCCCTCGTAGAGCGAGGGGTAGACGAGCGCCCGCGCGCCGCGCAGCTGGCGCCCGAGCTCGTCGTCCCCGACCTCGCCGAGCCAGCAGACGCCGTCGGCGGCGACCCGGCCCCAGCCGCGCGCGCCCACGACGCGCAGCTCCGCTCCGACGCGCGCGGCCGCGTCAGCCGCGCGCTCGAGGTTCTTGCGCGGCTCGACCGTGCCGACCGCGAGCACGTAGTCGCCGTCCGCCGCCGCCCCGCCGGGAGCGAGGCCCGCGCGAGGGGGCACGCCGATCACGGCGACGCTCGAGGGGTCGACCCCGAGGAGCTCGACGAGCTCCCGCTTCGTGAACTCCGAGATCGCGATCAGCCGCCGCGCCGCGCGGACGACGCGGGGCACGGCCAGGCGCGAGTACGTGCCGTTCCAGCGGTTGAAGTGCTCGGGGTGGCGGAGCACGGCGAGGTCGAGCACCGTGACGACGAGCGGGACGCGGGAGCGGAGCGGGGCGCGGAACGTCGGGCAGTGGAGCACGTCGGCGCGCCGCGCGGCGCGCGGCAGCCCGAGCGGGTACCAGACCGCGTCGCGAAGCGCGGCGGTGGCTCGGCCGGTCCCTCCCCACGCGAGCTCGACGAGCTCGACCCGACCGCGGAGCGACGAGCGCAGGCCCTCGACGTAGCGTGCCGAGCCCGCGCGCGTCAGCCGCAGCGGCGAGACGTCGAGCGCGACCTTCACGCGGCCGCCCGATAGCCCGCGAGCACGGCCTCCCCCGTCGCGCGCCAGGTGAAGCGCCGCGCGTGTGCGAGCCCCTTCGGCACGAGCTCGTTGCGCCGCTCGCGGGCCTCCTCGATCCCGCGCGCGATCGCCGCAGGGTCCTCCGGATCGACGCGCACGGCCGCCTCCCCAGCCGCTTCGTCCAGCGAGGCATGGCTCGAGCAGACGACGGGCGTGCCGCAGGCCATCGCCTCGACGACCGGCATCCCGAACCCCTCGAAGCGCGAGGGGAAGACGAACACCGACGCGCCGCGGTAGAGGCGCGGCAGCTCCTCGTCGGAGACGTACGGAACGACCTGCGCGCCGAGGCCGTCGAGCACGTCGAGGTTCTTGCGCGGCTCGCGGGTCCCGATCGCGAGCACGTCGACGCCCTCGGCGCGCGGCCCGTCGGGCGTGTACCGCTCGTCGACGCCGGGATACGCGACGAGCGGCTCCACGCCGAGGCCCTGCTCGACGTCGCGCGCGGTGAACTTCGAGATCGCGAAGACGACGTCCGCGCGCCGCGCCTCGTCGTACGTCCGCCCGTGGAGCCGCAGCGTCCGCCCGTGCGACCACTCCGGGAAGCGCATCGGGGCGAGGTCGTAGATCGTCACCGCCCGCACCCCGCGCTCCTGAGGAACGTGCAGCCAGTCGGAGAGGTGGAAGACGTCGAACGCGCCCACGACCCGCTCCAGGCGCGGGCGCTTCAGCGCCGACCACGCCTCGCGCCAGCCGTACGCGAGCGGCAGCGTGCGTACGTGGCGCTCGACCGGCACGCCCTCGAGGGACTCGGCGATCGCCCGCGAACCCCGAGCGCTGGCGGCCGCGAAGGCGACCACGTCGTCGGCGCCGGCGTCGACCAGGCCGGCCAGGAGCCCGCGGATGTAGTTGCCGATCCCCGTCCGGGGATGGGAGAGCGGCGAGACGTCGACGACGATCCTCAGGGCCGGTACGCGAACGAGTTGAAGTGGAGTCCGAGGGGGCGTGGGTCGTTCGGGCCCGGAACGCGCGTCGGCGAGACGGAGAAGCGCGCGACGCAGCGTCCGCCCCGCGGGGCGAGCGGCACGGCGAACACGTGCGGCCGCCCGTCCGGCGGGACGATCGCGCTGCGCGAGCCGGACCGGACGGTCGACGGCTCCTGGTAGAGGGCGGGATCGCTCTGGAGGGCGACGGCGACCGTGCCTCCCTCGCAGTCGAAGCGCGTGTACGTCACGAGCGGCCCCGACCACGTGTCCGCCGGATGGAGACCCTCGACGAGCGCCGCCTGCCGCAGGGGCCGGTCGACCTCGTACAGGACCACGTTGCGAGCCGGGTCGGTCGCGACGACGTCGCCGACGAGCTCGACTGAGCCGTCCGTGAGGACGAACGGGGCTTCGACGTCGCCGAGGGAGCCGGTCCGGCGATCCAGCCGGAGCTGCGTGGTGGGGAGCCCCCCTTCCATCGGTCGCTCGACGTAGAAGACGCGGCCGACGCTGCGGTTGAAGAACTCGCTCTGCCAGACCGAGAAGCGCGACGCGTTCCCGGACCAGAGCACGCCGACCTCGCCGCGGCCGCCGACGGCGCGGTCGATCCAGTCCCGCTGCTGCTTGTGCATCCCCTCGGCGAGCGCGCCCGCTGCCGCGTACTCCATTCGCGCGGAGATCGGGCGGGTGATCGCGAGGAAGAACGCGAGCACCGCGATCGGCAGGGCGAGCGCGTAGCGCCGGGGAACGACCAGGAACGCGAGCGCCGCGAGGGCCGCCCCCACGACGGCGACGGCGACGGCCTGGTCGAGCGCGACCCAGCGCTCGTGCACGCGCCAGAGCGCGAGCAGGAGCAACGTGTCCGACTGGCTCGGCACGCCGATCAGGCGCTCGTACGGGATCACGGCCGGGAGCGCGGCAGCGAGGACGGCCGCGGCGCCGGCCGCGAGTGCGGGGCGCGGCGCCCCCTGGTCGACCCAGACGAGCAGCGCGATCAGCGCGAGCGGCGCGAGGTAGAAGAGGTTCCGCTCCTCGATCCGCTGCACCGAGGGGAGCGACGCGAACGCGGAGACCTCGAGCAGGAGGAAGACGGAGATCGAACCGGTCGCGGCGAGGAACGGCCGCAGGACGCGCGGCAGCCTGCGCCAGAGCGCGAAGAGCACGAGCAGCGCCGCGAACGGGAAGACGCCGAGGTAGAGGTCGAGCTCGGCGACGTGGTACGCGAGCCACCGCGCGACCTCGGCGGGCTCGTACGTGTGCTCGCCGGCGGCGGCGTACGCGCCGAGCAGGCCGAGCGGCGACTCGCCGCGCGCGAGCTGCACCGCGAGCGCCGCCGCCGCGACACCGCCGAGCGTCGCGTAGAGCACGCGGAAGGAGCGCCACGTGCCGAGCAGCACCGGCGCGACGAGGATCGCCGGGAAGAGCGCGAGCGCCTGCGCCCGCGTCGCGTACGCGAGCCCGCACGCCGCGAGGAGCAGCAGCTGACGGCCGGCGGTCGGGCGCTCGAGCGTGAGGACGAACAGCAGCACCACGGCGAGGAAGAGCGGGTAGAACACGTTCTCGGTCATGACCTGGCCCGCGTAGAGCAGCGACGGCAGCGCGACCGCGAGGACGGCGGCGAGCAGCGAGAGGCCCGTCGGGAGCACGCGGCGCGCGAGGAGGTAGGCCGGCACGGCCGCGAGCGAGACGACGACGGCGTTGATCGCCTTGACCGCCGAATACGCGTCGGGCAGGGAATCGAAGAGCAGGTACGCGGGCGCGATCACGAGCGGGTAGACGAACCCGTACGCGTACGTCGCCTCGCCGCGGATCGAGTAGCCGTCGCCGGCCGCGATCCCGCGGGCGAGCTCCGAGTAGATCAGCTCGTCGACGACGATCCAGGGCGCGTCGATCCGGAGCGCGAAGAAGACCCGCGCGAGCGCGGAGAGGGCCACGAGCGCCGTCAGCCAGGCCCAGACGGGCACGGCGCGGACGAGCGAGCGTGCGGGGGCGCCGACCTCCGACCTAACGGCCAAGCCCGACCTCGCGCAGCGCCGCCCCGAGCCGCTCCTCGTCGTCGAGCCCGACGTCGCCGGCGCCGCGGGCGACCTCGCGCAGGAGCTCCTCGTTCACGACGCCTCCGCCGGCGGCCTCCTCGAGCGCCGCGACGTAGAGGTCCGCGACGCGGCCGAGCTCGTGCTCACGCGCGGCGTACGAGCGGGCGGCCGCGCTCATCGCCTCGCGCCGCGCCGGGTCGCCGGCCAGCAGCAGCAGCGCGGCGGCGAGCGACTCGGCCTCGCGCTCGTCCGGGGCCACCTTCAGGGCGACGTCGTCGGGGAGCTCGCGGAAGGCGTCGACGTCGCTGACGACGAGCGGCTTCGCGAGCGAGAGCACGCGGATCGCGCCCGCGGACGTCTCGCCCATCGTCGGCCAGCGCAGCGAGACGGCGACGTCGCAGGCGGCGAGCAGCGACCAGAGGCGGTCCTCGCCGACGTAGCCGTGGCGCTCCACCGCGCCTTCCAGCCCGAGCGACGCGACGCGGCGCTCGAGCTCGAGCCCGGCCGCCTCGGGGCCGACGAGCAGGAGCCGCGCGCGCGGGTGTCGCTCGCGCAGGACCGCGAACGCCTCGAGCAGCTGCGGGATCCGCTTGTTCGCGTTCAGGAAGCCGAAGCTGCCGACGACCGGGTCGCCCTCGATCGCCGCGGGCTCGAACCCCGGCGCGGGCCAGACCGGCATCGGGATGCGCCGGATCGGCGCGTCGAAGCCGGCTGCGCGCGCGCGCTCGGCGACGTGCTCGGAGTGCACGATCAAGCCGTGCCCGCGCGCGAGGTCGAGCACCTCGCCCGCGAGCGGGAAGTCGGCCGGCCGCGTCGACCAGAGCGGCGGCACGCACCCGTCGACCACGCCCAGGGCGAGCAGCCGGCCGGGGAGGCCTGCGTCGCGCTCCATCGCGTTCAGGTAGCCGGCGACGTCCTTGCGCGCCAGGGTCAGCCCGGCGACGAGGTGGTGCAGCACGAAGTCGTGCAGGACGACGACGCCCGGCGTGCGCCGGAGCGCGTCGACGATCCAGCCGTGGACGTCCGGATTGTTGCCGACGTGGTAGACGGAGACGTCCGCCTTCGCGCGCGAGCCGCGCTTCGGGACGACGACCTCGATCCGCTCGCGCAGCGCGGGCAGGAGCAGCGCGCTGTAGTCCGCGATCCCCGAGCGCTCGGGCGGGAGCGGCGAGTAGTACGCGACCTTCACGAGAGCAACCGGTCGATCGCCGCATCCCACGTGACGCGCTCGGCGGCGGTCTTCCCCGCGCTCCCCCACGCGCGCCCCTCGTCCGGGTGCTCGCGGAGGTAGCGGAGCGCGGCGCCGAGCGCTTCCGGGCGCGGCTCCGTCACGAGACCGGTCTTGCGGTCGACGACGACGTCGAGCGGCCCGCCTGCGTCCGTCGTCGTCACGACCGGCTTGCCGGCGAGGAACGCCTCGTAGGGCACCATCCCGAAGTCCTCGTCGACCGGCGCGTAGAAGACCGCGCCGCAGCGGGCGTAGAGCTCGGCGAGCTCCTCGGCGTCGACCCGGCCGGCGAACCGGACCCGGCCGTTGAGGCCACGGCTCTGGGCGACGATCTCGAGGCGGTCGCGGTCGGGGCCGGCGCCCGCGACGACCACCTTGAGCGCGGGGTCGGCGGCCGCAGCGTCGAGCAGCAGGTCGACGCGCTTCGCGAGGTCGAGCCGTCCCACGGAGAGCACGAAGTCGCCGAGCTCCTCGAAGCGGTAGTCGAGCGGCTGCGGGGGCGGGAGCACGACCTCCGCCTCCAGTCCGAGCGAGTCGCGGAGGCGGTCGGCGACGTTCCCCGAGATCGCGAACAGCCGCTCGGCCTCGCCGAGGGTGCGCCGGTCGAGCTCGTGGATCTTGCGCCGGGTGGCGCGGTCGACCGCGGACTCGCCGAACTCCGCGAGCGCCGTGCGATCGAGGTCGTAGGCCTGGCGGAACTGGTGCACGAGCCAGACGCGCTTGCGCGGATGCCGCACGGCGTAGCTCGGGAACTTCGTCGCGATCAGCAGGTCGACCTTGCGACCTTCGACCTCCTCGAGGTCGAGCATCCGCCACACGAACGCGCTCTCGAGCACGCGCGGGCGCGGGTACCACTTGAACGGCACGGTCACGAGCGCGGCCTCGTGCCCGCGCGCGTTCAGCTCCTCGGTCAGGCGCTCCGCGAGCACCTCGGCGCCGCCGTGCGCGAACGGCACCTGGGGATGCGTGATCACGATTCTCATCTGCGCGCGCGGATCGCGTAGTCGAGCGGCGCGAAGAGGAGGTCCGCGACGGCCCCGGTCGCGTCGCCGCGGTCGGGCTCGTGCAGGTAGCGCGTCTCGACGTCGCGGAAGCCGGCGTGGCGCACGAGCTGCGCCAGCGTCTCCGGGACGAGCGGCTGCGCGTGGGTCAGGTCGGCGAAGTAGTTGCGGAGCGCGAGCGGGGAGAGCGGGTTGATCGTCTCCGCGATCAGGACGCCGCCGTCGCGGACCTTCGCGTGCGCGGTCTCGAGGAAGCGCAGGAGCGGGGACGGCGGGAGGTGCTCGACGACCTGGCCGGCGAAGACCGCGCCGAGGCTTCCGTCCGGCTGCGCGTCGAGGTGCGCGAGCAGGTCGGCGTGCTCGACCTCGAGCCCCTCGCCGCGCGCGAACGCGACCATGTCGGCGTCGGCGTCGACGCCGCGAGCCTCGATCCCGGCGTCGCGCAGCAGCGCGAGCAGCTCGCCCCGGCCGCAGCCGACGTCGAGCACGGGCGCGTGCGCGCGCAGCTCCTCGACGTACGGGCGCTGGCGCTCACGGACGAGCTCGGTCGGACCGCGCATGCGGCTCTCGAACGCGAAGTAGTCGGGCAGCGCGTCGGCTTGCGGCTGCTCGGGTCGAAGGGCGGATCCAAGTGACAGACTGTTACTTGCCCCGCCTCGGCGCTCCAGTCGCACGAGCCGCTCCTCCAGCTCGGCGACGAGGCGCTCGCGGCCGCCGACGTCCGCGCGGGAACGGTCGAGCTCCTCGAAGAGCGCGTCGATCAGCTTCAGCGTCGCGTCGTTGAAGGAGCGCTGCTGCTGCGCGAGCGGCTCGACGTACCAGCGCATCGCCTTGCGCAGGAGGCGCTTGAGGAAGCGGGTGGGCGCGCTCCCGTGCGGAGGCCGCTCGGCCGTGACCGCCCAGAACTGCTCCGCGGCGGACCGCGCTCGAGCACGAAGCGTCAAGGCGGAGCCGTTGCCGCCCCACCGAACCTCGTCTCGCAGCCGCTCCAGCAGCGCCTGCACGTCGATCTGCTCCGTGGCAGGAGCGGGCATGGAGAGAAAGTGTAAAGAGGGCGGATTACGGCCCTGTAAGCGCGAAGATGCGCGCGTGGTGGGGATCTCGCTGCTCACGCTCGTGCCCGGCGTCGTCGGGGGCTCCGAGACCTACGCCCGCGAGCTCTGCCGGGGCCTTGCCCGCGTGGGCGGCCTGGAGTACCGCGTCTTCGTGCCGAGGATCGCCGAGGACGCCGCGGACGGGCTCCCGGCGCAGGTCGTCCGGCGCTACCGGGCGAGCCGAACGACGCCCGGGCGGATGCGCGCGATGGCGTCGGGGCTCCTGCGCGGCGGGCCGCTGCGGCACGAGCTCGGGCTCGACTCGCTCGGGGCCGTCCACTTCCCGCTCAGCGTGATGCTGCCGCTCGTCTCCCGGCCGCCCGCGGCGACGACGATCCTCGACCTCCAGCACGAGTTCCTGCCGCGGAACTTCCCCCGCTGGGAGCTCGCGTACCGCCGGCTGGTCTACGGGACGACAGCTCGGCGCTCCGCGCTCGTGATCGCGATCTCGGAGCACGCGCGCGAGACGCTGATCGAGCGGTTGTCGCTCGACCCGGCGCGCGTGCGCACGATCCACCTCGGCGTCGACCTCGAACGCTTCTCGCCCGCCGAGGACGCGCGGGAGCCGTTCCTGCTCTACCCCGCGAAGCGCTGGCGGCACAAGAACCACGAGACGCTCTTCCGCGCGCTCGGGCACCTGCCGGAGCACCGCATCGTGCTCACGGGCTACGAGGGGCCTGCGCCCGAGCGCGTCCAAGCGCTCGGCCGCGTGCCGCGGGACGAGCTCGTCTCGCTGTACCGGCGTGCGGCGGCGCTCGTGTTCCCGAGCCTGTACGAGGGGTTCGGCCAGCCCGTGCTCGAGGCGCTCGCGTGCGGGTGTCCGGTCGCGTGCTCCGACCTGCCGGCGCTGCGCGAGGTCGCCGGCGACGCCGCGGAGTACTTCGACCCGCTCGACCCGGACTCGATCGCGGAGGCGGCGCGGCGGGCGATCGCGCGCGGCGGCGAGGCCGGGCCGGCACGGGCGGCCCGGTTCACGTGGGACGAGTGCGCCCGCAAGCACGACGCCGTCTACCGCGAGCTGGGAGGCTGACGATGGAGGAGATCCGTCCCGGTCTGCTGCGCTGGAGCGCCCGGCACCCGGACTGGACGCCCGAGGTGGGCGAGTCCGAAGGCTGGGACCCGGTCGTCGCGTCCTACGTCTACGCCGCGCCGGACGCGCTCGTCCTGTTCGACCCGATCGCGCCGCCGTGGGAGGCGATCGACCCGCTCGTCGAGCGGCTGGGCCCGCCGCACGTGCTGCTCACGGTGTTCTGGCACGCGCGCGACGCGCCGTCCGTGCTCGAGCGCTACGCCGGCGCCCGGCTCTGGGCCGACGCGGAGCAGACCGAGGAGACCGCGAAGCGCGTCACGATCACCGACACGTTCGACCCGGGCGACGCTCTGCCCGGCGGCATCGAGGCGCAGCGGCCGCGCGAAGCGGTCTACTGGATCCCCGAGCACCGCGCGCTCGTCGCGGGCGACGTCCTGCTCGGGGACGGCGCCGGGGTGCGCATGATGCCGGACTCGTGGCTCGGCCCCCGGCCGCGCGACGTGTTCCGGGCGAACATGGAGCGCTTGACGGAGCTGCCGATCGAGCTGCTCCTGCTCGCCCACGGCGAGGCGGTGACGGACGGCGCCGCGGCGCTGCGCGCGGCGCTCGCTTCCTAGCCGGCCGCGACGTAGTACTGCGCGCCGAGCGGGAGCCGTCCGAGGTGCCGCTCGATCCGGTTCCGCCACGGGAAGAAGAGGATGTACGCGCGTTCCCGCTCGGTGAGCGCCGCGTTCGCGAGGAGCGCGCGCGTCTCCGACATGCGGAGCAGCACCGCGTCCTCGTCGAACTCGCAGCGCGAGACCACGAGTCGTGTGGCGGGATTCAGGGGATTGTGCTCGAGGATCACCGCCAGGCCGCCGGGCCGCGTGACCCGTGCCATCTGGGCGGCGAGCCTCGGACGATCGGCGATTGGAACGTGGTGGAAGACGCAGCTCGCGAAGACGAGGTCGAAGCTCGCGTCCTCGAACGGGAACGTCACGCCGTCGTACGCGACGTACTCGACGC
The DNA here is from genome assembly GCA_025929895.1 of Thermoleophilia bacterium. Taxonomy (GTDB): domain Bacteria; phylum Actinomycetota; class Thermoleophilia; order Gaiellales; family Gaiellaceae; genus JACCTU01. The sequence continues at coordinate 3,410 of JAICPI010000027.1, read as the reverse complement.
CGCGGTTGCGCTCCGTTGCGCGCCTCACCATCTGGGTCGAGACGTCGAGCCCGACGACGCGCGCGAGATCGTCCTTCAGGTGCTCGTCGACCAGCCCGATCCCGGCACCGACGTCGAGCGCCGCGAGGCGCGACGGGTCGCCGAGCAGACGCCGCGCGAGGTCGACGAGGCGTCGCGCCTTCACCTCGTTGTAGAAGCCCGCGTCCTGCCCGCCGAAGGAGATCGAGCGCTCGAGCGCGCGCTCGTATGCGCCCTCGCCGTACCGGTCGAACTCGGCCACTAGGTCGCCTGCGCGACCTCGCCGCGGAGCCGGTCCAGCTCGGCGTCGACGAGGACGTGGACGAGCTCTTCGAACGTGACGGTCGGGCGCCAGCCGAGCTTCGCCTCCGCCTTCGAGGGGTCGCCGACCAGGTTGTGGAGCTCCGCGGTCCCGCGGACGAGCGACTCGTCGATGTGGACGTACTCGCGCCAGTCGAGCCCGACGCGGCCGAACGCGCACTCGACGAGCTCGCGCACGGAGTGCGTCACGCCGGTGGCGACGACGTACTCGTCACCCTCGTCCTGCTGCACCATCAGCCACATCGCGCGCACGTAGTCCGCCGCCCAGCCCCAGTCGCGGCGCGAGTCGAGGTCGCCGAGCCAGAGCTCGCCCTCCTGCCCGAGCGAGATCGCCGCGGCCGCGTGCGCGACCTTGCGCGGGACGAACTCGAGCGGGCGGCGCGGCGACTCGTGGTTGTAGAGGATCCCCGCGGACGTGTGCAGCCCGTACCGGATCCGGTAGGAGCGCGCGATGAAGTGCGCGTACGCCTTCGCGACGCCGTACGGCGTCAGCGGCGAGAGCGGCGTCCGCTCGTTCTGCGGCGACTCGAGCGGCTCCCCGAAGATCTCGCTCGAGCTGGCCTGGTAGAAGCGGATCGCCGGGTCGACCTCGCGGATCGCCTCGAGCAGCGCGGTCACGCCGACGGCCGCGAGCTCGGCGGTGAGCACGGGCTGCTCCCAGGAGGCGGGAACGAACGAGACCGAGGCGAGGTTGTAGACCTCCTGCGGGCGCGCGGTGCGGAGCGCACGCACGAGCGCGAGCTGGTCGCTCAGGTCGGCCTCGACGAGGTCGATGCGCTCCCGGATCGCCGCGAGGTTCGGGTAGCTCGCGCCCGAGCGGCGGACGATCCCCGACACCTCGTAGCCCTGCTCGAGCAGGAGCTCGGCGAGGAGCGAGCCGTCCTGGCCGCCGATGCCGGTGATCAACGCTCGCGTGCGCATCCGCGGCGATGATAGGCGCGTGGGGCCGCTGACCGATCAACTCCGCAGGGAGCCGCCGGGGCTGCACGCGGGCGGCGAGGAGTACTGGGGGCTCGCCTGGGAGGCACTCGCGTGGCTCGAGCGCGAGGTCCGCCCGGGGATGGCGACGCTCGAGACGGGGTCCGGTGCGTCGACGCTCGTGCTCGCGGCGGCCGACGCCGACCACGTGGCCGTCACGCCCGCGGCCGACGAGGAGGAGCGCTTTCGCGCCGAGTGCGCGCGGCGAGGCATCGACGGCTCGCGCGTCTCGTTCCGGATCGGCCTCTCCCACGAGGTGCTGCCGACGCTGGACGGGCCGCTCGACCTCGTCCTGATCGACGGCGCGCACGGCTTCCCCTACCCGGTGCTCGACTGGTGGCACGTCGCTGCCCGCCTGAACGTCGGCGGGCGCATGCTGATCGACGACGCGTACATGCCGCCCGTCCGCGCGCTCGTCGACGCGCTCCGCGCGCAGCCGCACTGGGAGCTCGAGGAGGCGGCGAGCTTCCGCACCGCGGTCGTGCGCAAGGTCGCGGACGGGCTGCCCTCGTTCGACTGGGAGGGCGAGCGGATCGGCGGCGGGGTGGGCTTCGCGTACCTCCCGGCGCGTGAGCGCGTCGTGGCATCCGCCCGGCAGCGGCTCTTCTCGACGCGGGTCGGGCTCCGCGCCGTCGAGCTCGCGAGGCGCCGGACCGGCCTGCGCTTCCGCCGGCGAGGCTGACCGGAGGAGCCTTAACAGTGCCTGGCACCGTGAGCTAACAGTGCCTGGCACCGTGAGCTCACACTCTCCGGCACCGGGCTCAGTGCAGCTCGCGCAGGTAGCGCCATGCTTGGCGTAGCCCGCGCGGGCGCACGATCGCGAGCAAGGCCGAGTACGCGACGAGGCCGCCGAGCGCCGCGGGCACGTTGCTCGTCAGCAGTCCGAAGGCGCCGAACGCGACCGTGCCGATGGCGCCGACGACGCCGGCGACACGCACGAGCGAGCCCGCGGCATCGAGCAGCGCGCGACGCGAGAGCGCGAGCAGGAGCGCCGCCAGGACGCCGAGCGTGGAGATCCCGAGCGCGAGCACGATCCCCTCCAGCCCCCACAGCTCTCGAAGCGCGACGGTCAGCGCCACGTGCAGCACGACGGCGCCGATCGCGACGGGGATCAGCACGCGGCTTCGCTCGAGCACGTAGAGGAGCGGGAACGCGAGCGAGAACCCGACCGCGCCGACCGTCCAGGGGGCCATCAGCACGACGAGGCGCGACAGCTCGGTCGCGACCTCCCCCGTGAACGCGTCGCCGAGCACGACCTCGGCGATCCGGTCGCCCGCGAGCGCGAACACGCCGGCCGCCGCGGCGATCGGCGGGAGGCAGAGCCACGCGCCGTGCACGACGTGCGCGACGGCCTCGTCCCCCTCGACCGCGCGCCGCGTCAGCTCGGCCGTCGCGATGATCGAGAGCGAGGTCGCGGTCGCGGCGACGAGCACCGCCGCGAAGAAGTACGCGTACGAGAGCGAGGTGACAGAGCCGACGCCGAGGCCGGATGCGCCGCGGAGCGCGACGAGGTAGAGCACCTGGAGCGCGAGCGGAACGGCCGCGGCCTCCGCGAGCAGCGCGAGCCGCCGCGCGACGCCGCGAACGCGTACGCCGCGCAGCGTGCCGGCGAGCCCCAGCAGCGGGACCCCGAGCGACACCGCGGCGTTCGCGGCGAGCCCCCACGCGAGCGCGATCACGCCGTGCTCGTCCGCGAGCACGACGAACACCGCGAGGCCGGCGATCCCGCCGAGCGAAAAACCGAGCGCCGCGGCGCCGAAGTGGTTGCGCGCAGCGAGGGCAGCCGCCGCGAGCGCGGCGAGCACCTGCGCGACGGCGGCGGGAACGAGCCACGGCAGCGCCCGCGCCGCGAGCTCGGCCGCGTCGTCCGGCAGCTTGCCCGTCAGCAGCTCCCCGAGCGGCCTCGCGAAGACCCACGCGAGGGCGACCGCGGGCAGCCCCGCGACGAGGATCGCGGCCGCGTAGGAGCCCGCCTCGGCTCCCTCGGTCCGCGTCAGCTCGGGCACCGCGGTCAGGCGGAGCGCCTGCGCGGCGAGCGTGATCGTGACGTAGACGCCGTACGCCGCGAGCAGCCCGTCGGTGGCGGCGTCGCG